>JAYWDX010000187.1:0-23030 GCA_043779675.1 Tenderia sp. (SeqCode) | reverse complement strand
GGGTGGTGCAGACGAACCACGCTGCCAATGGGGTAAAAATCGTCAGCGCTGGCATCCTCCTCCTCACCGGGACGGATTAACAAAAGACCGCCCACCTGTGCCTGGGTCTCGCCTATCTTCTTTACTGTATTCAGCCAGGGATCTTCTGCCATCAGGACAGGCAGTGTCTGCGCCGGGAAGAAGGGGCGTTCTGCCAACGGTAGAATATAGAGCGTCTGCGGTAACGCCAGATTTGTCAGGGCAAGGTCTGATGAAAAGATATCTTCTTCGTTACGCAGAAGTTCAGGTTCAAGCAGGTCATCATCAAGCTCTTTGCGCATGGTCATTCCTTGGCTGTTGTTATCCGATTTGAGTGTGGCCTGATCACTATGGATCAAATAGTCTTTATGTTGAATGTATTCTTGATTTATTGCATCGGCTGTTGCTGATAATACTTTTGTTTTTTCTATTTTGGAGAACCGGTAGATTTGGCGTTATCTTGAAACGATATTTAAATAATGGATATAACGATGAACTATGGTGCAGTTGAAATTGAGAGCCGTTCGGTCTGTTTTCAGGGATTTTTTCGCGTTGAAAAATTTCGTCTAAGACATGCCCTGTTTGCTGGAGGAGTCAGCCAGACAATGAGCCGTGAACTTTTTGAGCGCGGTCAAGCAGTGGCGGTACTGCCTTACGATCCAGTGTTGGATAGGGTGGTATTGATCGAGCAGTTTCGTATTGGCGCCTTACATGATCCGCAGGGGGCGTGGCTGACCGAGATAGTGGCGGGAATGATTACGGTTGGTGAGGAGCCGGAGAGTGTTGCTCGTCGCGAGGCGCGGGAGGAGGCGGGGTGTGTGATGGGTGAGTTGTTGCCAATTTGCCGGTTTTATCCCAGTCCAGGCGGTTGTAGTGAGTCGATTGTGCTTTTTTGTGGCCGCGTGGATGCGGGCAGCATCGGTGGTATTCACGGTTTAGCCCATGAAAATGAGGATATCCGGGTTTTTACGGCAGGGTTTATTGAGGCGATGACATGGGTTGAGAGTGGTCGCATCAACTCTGCAGCGCCAATCATGGCGTTGCAATGGCTGGCATTGAATAAGAGCAAGGTACGAAAAATGTGGCTCAAATAATAGGGTAGTTATTTTTGATCAGACAATGAAAACGGGGCCGTTTTAGGCCCCGCTCTTCATGGTGTGCTGCGTTCGCTGTTAAGGCGTAAGGAATGGAGCAGTAATCTCTCCAGCGGTGCTCAGGTTACCCCAGATAAGTGGATCCCAGTTTACTGCTGCCGGACTTTCTAAATTAAATTTACCAATTCTGTCTGTAACGACGTTGCTCGGGTTAAGCTTGCTATACGCAGTAAAACCGAACTGTCCGCCCGCGATGTTCAGACTTTGGCCTATCCATAACGCTTGGATATGGTCGCCTCTGACGCCAGTATTGACACCCGGCGCGGTGTCTCCAAGCCAGTTGAGTGTGAGGTTAGCGGTGCTTGTTGGGTTTGGTACTTGGACACTGCCATTTGGAGCAACCATGTCTCCCTGTTTGCTAACAAATACAAAATCCTGCCGGTCGCCAGTTCCGGAGATCGGCACATAAGAGGTGATTTTCATCCCTTTACCGGTAGGAGCTCTAGACGTGAGAGGATCGGCATACCCCACCTGTTTGTAGGCAAAATGGGTTTCGAAACCGTCACCATTTGTCACTTTTGGGTCGGTAATGGCTTGTTTTAATTCAACAAAATTCGTTGCCCAGCCTGTGCCAATGAGGGAGCTATTGGTAAAATTAACTGTGTGAGGGGCGCGGAGAGGAATAGGTAGTATCTCAGCCTGGAAAATACGCTGTTTGTCGAGTATGCCGTTGTTGCCACTGAAACTTACAAAATTTTCATCGGCAAATGCTAGCTTGTCCAGGTCAGCCTTGGTTGTTGCCGTTGCGTCGGTCATGGTGACGATGGTCTGGAAAAATTGCTTACCGGTGGCTTGATCCACGATCAGACGGCTGAAAAAACCCTTTTCAGTTAAGGCGGTACCGCAAGAAGAGAAGCCGCCACCTGGGCATGGTGCGGCGGTAATTATGCCGCCATTTACAGTCCAATTATCCAAAGCACTCCGCCCTGGCTCGGCATGTGCCGCGCCAGCCAGCAATAACGCGGCTGTTCCTACAGAACTTGCTATTTTGTATGACGATTTCATTTTATGTCTCCCTGGTCTTTCGAATTAGTCACAGACGCTATGACTGTTTTATTCCAAATGCCACAACTATCCCAATTGATACTCAGAGCTACCCAGCTATCAGGCAAACCCACACACTCGTCATTTATACCAAACAAATTTGATTAATGAAAGTCGGATTTGTGCCGAGGGGTTAATTTTGCCATAGATCCCTTAGGGCGGCTTTTTTGCCTCGTTGTTCATTGACAGTCAACAGCAAGAGTAGTCCGGTGATGAAAAACAGCAAGGTTGAGAGCAGGGCAAGGCGATGGTTGCCGTTCATGAAGTAGATAACGGCACCATAGCTGAGGGGGCCGATAATAGCGGCAAGGCGTATTGACAGGCCCCACAGACCAAAGAACTCACCACTACGCTTTGGTGGGACAAGCTGCCCTACCAGAGCACGTCCTGCAGACTGGCTGGCGCCTAGGGCAAGGCCGATGAGATTGGCGGCAAGCCAGAATCGACCTGGCTCTGTTGCGCTGTAGGCGAGTAATATTGCAATTATCCATATTAATAGTGTGAACGTTAAGCTTTGCTTGGAGCCGAGGCGGTCCTGCAGATGACCAAAGGCAAAGGCACCGATGGCGGCAGTGATGTTGACGATGAGTATTAAAATCAGGGTCTGCTCTATTTGGAACCCCATCACCTCTTGGGCATAGATGGCAGCTAATACTATCACTGTGTTGATGCCAGCGTGGTAGATGGTGAGGGTGAGCAGGAATCGGAATAGATCCTGATGTTGACGGGCATGTTTTAGGGTGTGATGGAGGCGCTGATAGCCGATGTTGAGATAACCGCGCAGAGTCTTTTTTTCTTTGGCGACGGCTCGCTCTTGGAGCCAGAGGAAGGTGGGGGCGGCGGCCAGGGCGAAGATTGCCGCAACAATCAAACAGGTGATAGGAACGTAATCGCTGGCGTCACCGCCGTGGGCTTGTGACCACTTAACATAGGCAAGACAGAGCCCTAGGGTCAGCAGTCCACCAATATAACCGATGCCCCAGCCATAGCCAGAGAGTCGCCCCATCTCTTCAGGCGGGGCTAGCTCAGGCAGGAATGCGGCGATCAGGTTTTCACCAGCGGCGTACATGATGGTTGCCAGGATGATCAGGATCATCGCCAAAACGATATCGCCAGGTCCCACCAGGCTTAAGGCTGCGGTGAAGAGGATGCATCCTGCTGTGCTGATGAGCAGGAAGCGCTTTTTCGCTGCCGAATGGTCGGCAATTGCGCCGATAATGGGGGCGCATAGCAGGATGATGCCATTGGCAATGGCCATAGCAATGGTCCATAGCAGTGTGGCGCTGCCCTGTTGAGTAGCATTTGTAGCGACCGCAACTACGCTAACAAAATAGCTGTTGAATATGGCCGTCAGGATGACGGTGGTGTAGCCTGAGTTGGCAAAGTCGTACATGCACCAAGCGGCGCGTTCACGCCGGCTGGCGGTTGGGGTAGGGGGAGGCAATGGCATTTGGGGAAGGGTTGACCGAGTCTGCGTGTAGTGGTGTGCATGATTAAACCTAGCATGCGTATGCGTCGATAATACCATTAAGTTTTTGAATATATCGGTGAGCAGAGCGAGTGGTTGTTGAGGCGGATGAGCTGGATTTACGAATATAATTTTCATTGTCTGATCGAGCTGTTGCCGGAGCTGCGGTCATCACAGCGCTGTTTGTCGTCATATAAAGGGGCGGTGGGTGGCTTGGCGATTGACGTGGTCGAGCATCATAAATACACCACAGTCATCCGTTTGACGCAAGCCCTGCCGATGCCACTGACGCTGGCCATTAATCCTGTCATGGTGGTGCGAATCTACCACGATGCACGTGTAGCTGAAGTCCTCTCCTACCAGAACCATCACCGTTTCCAGCCCCGCTATGATTATCCTAACCCCGCGATGTGCCAGCGCCGTGAAAAACAGCGGGTTAATGAATTTCTGGGGGAGTGGCTGAGCTTCTGTCTCGCCAATGACTGGCGACTACAGGCCAGCGTTATTTAAGTCCATATAAAGATTATTGGTATCTGTGCCTTGCGATTTATGTGTTGGGACGGCAATGAGTGATGTTGGCTTGGTTTTGAGTGTGTTAATTTAACATCTTGATAATTAATGTTATTTTTAGATTTTGTTGCTTTCTTTGATGAGGCCGTGTGGGTGCGGGATTGGTGCTCAGGCCATGGCAAATCGGCTGGAAAAATGTGATCATAGGCAGCTTGCAATTTCCCGGTGCGTCTGCCCGGGCGTGTATTCATCAACAGAGTTTAGGAGTTATCCATGGCACGAGGCATTAACAAGGTGATTTTGGTAGGCAATCTGGGTAAAGATCCTGAAGTTCGTTACATGCCCAGCGGCGGTGCAGTAGCCAATTTGACAATCGCGACTTCCGAGAGCTGGAAGGACAAGGCGACGGGTGAGCAGAAGGAGTTGACTGAGTGGCATCGTGTGGTGATGTTTGGACGCTTGGGGGAGATTGCTGGCGAGTACCTGAAAAAGGGGTCACAGGTCTATATCGAAGGCAAGCTCAAGACCGAAAAGTATCAGGATAAGGCTTCGGGCCAGGATCGCTTTTCCACCAAAATCGTTGCTGATGAGATGCAGATGTTAGGTGGTCGCAGTGGCTCAGGAGCTTCTGACTTTGGCGGCGCCTCCCAGGACAGTGGCTACCAGGGCGGTGGCCAGTCGTCCAATGCGCCGCGCCAGCAGGCTCCTGCTGCTGCTCCCAATAGCGGTGGCAGCAATAATGGTTTTGACGATTTTGACGACGACATTCCATTCTAAAAACATTAGCTCTTGCCCCGTCCTTTCCCCTTCCGGAGGGGGAGGACATGGTGCATTTATGACTGGGACAATAATCAAAAAAATAAGGCTCTGCCAGTAACGGTCGATAGCATGGTTGCTCAGGCCCAAAAAAGTGGGCATTAACTCACAGCTCAGGCGAAGGATGCCAGCATGAATCTTCACGAATACCAAGCAAAACAGCTCTTCTCTCAATACGGTGTGCCAATACTCAAGGGGGTCGCTGCCAAGTCGGTAGCCGAAGCCGAGGCCGCAGCCAAAACACTGGGTGGTGCGGGTTGGGTGATCAAGGCCCAGGTTCATGCCGGTGGTCGTGGCAAGGCTGGTGGTGTGAAGCTGGTCAAGAGTGTTGATGAACTCAAGGCTGCTGCGCAGGGCTATTTTGGTGCACGCTTGGTGACACACCAGACCGATGCCAAGGGTTTGCCAATCAATACCGTGTTAATCGAGTCGCTCTGTGATATTGAAAAAGAGTTGTATGTGAGCCTGCTGGTGGATCGTGCTAGCGAACGCATTGTTGTCATGGCCTCCGCCATGGGCGGTATGGATATCGAAGAGGTGGCCGTCACCAATCCAGAAGCGCTGATCAAGGTGTTCGTCGATCCTGCGGTCGGTTTGATGCCCTATCAGTGTCGCCAGATCAGTTTTGGTATCGGCCTGCCTGCGGAGCTGGCCGGTCAGATGACCAAGCTGCTCATGTCACTCTACAAAATGTTTGCCGACAAAGACGCGAGCATGGTGGAGATCAATCCGCTGGTGATCACCAAGGCCGGTGAGCTGCTGGCGCTGGATGCCAAGGTTGGTATCGACGGTAGCGCCCTTTATCGTCAGAAGGCGGTGGCGGAGATGCAGGACGCCTCTCAGGAAGACCCCACCGAACACGAAGCTGAAAAACACGGACTGAACTATGTGACGCTCGATGGCGAGATCGGTTGCATGGTCAACGGTGCCGGTCTGGCGATGGCGACGATGGATTTGATCAAACTGCACGGTGGCTTCCCTGCTAACTTCCTTGATGTCGGTGGTGGTACTACTGCTGAGAAGGTGGCAGAGGCGTTCAAACTGATCCTCGGTGATAAAAAAGTGAAGGCAGTGTTGGTCAATATCTTCGGCGGCATCGTCCGTTGCAACCTCATTGCTGAAGGGGTCATTGCAGCAGTGAAGGAGGTTGGGGTGTCGATTCCGGTGATCGTGCGTCTTGAGGGGACCAATGCAGCACTGGGCCGTGAGCTGCTGGACAACAGCGGCCTGGCCATCACCAGCGCGCTTGATCTGACCGAGGCAGCGCAGAAGGCCGTTGCAGCAGCCAAAATTAAATCAAGCGGAGTGAAGTGAGATGGCGGTACTGATCAATAAAAACACCAAGGTGATCTGCCAGGGCTTCACCGGCAAGCAGGGTACGTTCCACTCCGAGCAGGGGATCGCCTACGGTACCAAAATGGTTGGAGGTGTTACGCCGGGCAAGGGTGGTCAGAGACATCTCGGGCTGCCGGTATTTGATACCGTACATGATGCTGTGCGTGAAACGGGGGCCGATGCCACCATGATCTACGTGCCTGCTGCATTCGCCGCCGATGCCATCCTCGAAGCGGCCGATGCTGGCGTCAGCGTGATTGCCTGCATCACCGAAGGTATTCCAGTGCAGGACATGCTCAAGGTTAAATACGCGCTGGCAGGTAGTGACGTGCGCTTGATCGGTCCCAACTGCCCTGGCCTGATCACTCCTGGTGAGTGCAAGATCGGTATCATGCCCGGCAACATCCACAAGCCGGGCAAGATCGGTATTGTTTCACGCTCCGGTACACTCACTTATGAAGCGGTGTTCCAGACCACCAACAATGGCCTAGGGCAGAGCACCTGCATTGGCATCGGTGGTGATCCGATTCAGGGCATGGATTTCATCGACTGCCTTGAGCTGTTCCAGAACGACCCACAGACTGAAGGTATTGTGATGGTCGGTGAGATCGGTGGTGCCGCCGAAGAGGCCGCCGCTGAATATATTAGAGAGTATGTGACCAAACCGGTGGTTGCTTACATCGCTGGTGTCACTGCGCCTCCCGGCAAACGCATGGGCCATGCTGGTGCCATCATTGCCGGTGGTAAGGGGACTGCGGAAGAGAAGTTCAAAGCCCTTGAAGAGGCGGGCGCCTATGTGGTTCGTTCGCCTGCGGAGATCGGTAAGAGGATGTTGGAAGTGTTGAGCGCGTAATTGCGCTGGATATTTTTCAGATTCGCTATGTAATTGATCGTAACCCCGTCATTCCGGCGCAGGCCGGAATCCAGAGATGCTGGCACTGCTCTTGATATGGAGTGCATGTTTGTGTCCATCAACCTTTGCGAGTGTAGTTAAGGTGCGATGGTAGTCTGGATTCCGGCCTGCGCCGGAATGACGAAGGGGTTGAATAAGAGTTTACATCCATGTCCAACCATCTCCGCATCGCCATCGCTCAATACAATTTCCTGGTGGGCGATGTTGCCGGTAATGTCTCCAAAATCATTGAAGTCGTCACTCGCGCCCGCGATGAGCTGCAAGCCGATCTGGTGCTCTTCCCTGAACTGACACTCACTGGCTATCCACCGGAGGATCTGTTGCTGCGTCCCGGCTTGCAGAAGCGTGTACGTGAAGGTATTGAACGGCTCAGGCAGCTGCGCGGCATCGCCATGGTGGTGGGCTATCCCGAGGTGACGGACCACTGCTTTGGTGTAGGTGAGAATTCATTTGCACAGTCGATGCCACATGTGCGAATGAATTCGCACCTACAGTACAACAGCGCTGCGTTGATCCACGATGGCGAGATCAAGACGGTCTATCACAAGCAGCAGCTACCTAACTACAGTGTCTTTGATGAGAAGCGTTATTTCGAAGCGGGCAATCAGGCCTCTGTCTTTGAGTTCAAGGGTGTGCGCATCGGCCTGAGCATCTGTGAAGATGTCTGGCATCCGGGGGCGACGGCCCAGGCTAAGGCGGCGGGGGCGCAGCTGCTGCTCAGTCTCAACGCCTCGCCGTTCCACATCAACAAGCAGCAGGAGCGCGAGGTGGTGTTGCGTGAGCGGTTGCAAGAGGCGGCGCTGCCGATTGTCTACTGCAACCTCGTCGGCGGTCAGGATGAGCTGGTCTTCGATGGCCAGTCGTTCGTGATGGCGGCGGATGGCACGGTGACACAGCGTGCCGAGGCCTGTGTCGAAGGGCTCTATCTGGCGGAGTTTACCTTGGGCGCACAGATTGAGCCGTTGCCTGCCACATTGATTGAGCCATTCTCAGTCGAGGCGAGTGTCTACCAGGCGCTGGTGCTGGGGACCCGTGACTACATTTACAAAAACGGTTTTAACGGCGCAGTGATTGGTCTGTCTGGCGGCATCGATTCGGCGCTGGTGCTGGCTATCGCGGCTGATGCCATCGGTGCCGAGCATGTGGAAGGGGTGCGCATGCCGTCGCGTTATACCGCCGCTATGAGCCTTGAAGATGCCGAATTTGAAGCCAAAGCACTGGGCAGTGAGTGTCATACCATCCCGATTGAACCGGCCTTCAACACTTTTCTTGATCTGCTCAAAGATGAGTTTGCCGACAAACCGTGGGATACCACCGAGGAGAATATCCAGGCGCGTTGTCGCGGTATTTTGCTGATGGCGATCTCTAACAAGAAGCGTAAGATCGTGCTGACTACCGGCAACAAGAGTGAGATGGCGGTGGGATACTGCACCCTTTATGGCGACATGGCGGGTGGTTATGCACCGATCAAGGATGTGCCCAAGACGCTGGTCTATCGTCTTTGTGAATATCGTAATTCGATCTTACCCGTGATCCCGCAGCGGGTGCTGGAGCGGCCACCGTCGGCGGAGTTGGCGCCGGATCAGAAGGATGAAGATAGCCTGCCGCCCTATTCAGTGCTCGACCCAATTCTGGAGATGTATATTGAGTTGGATATGTGCAGCGAGGAGATTGTTGCTGCTGGTTACAGCGCGGCGGATGTAAACCGCGCGGTTTACCTGGTTAATCTTAACGAATATAAACGGCGTCAGGCACCGCCGGGGGTGCGCATCAGTCGGCGCGCCTTTGGCCGTGATCGTCGTTACCCCATTACCTCTGCCTTTAAATAACAGTTGCTAAAAGTGGCTGGAAAATGGTTCCAATAGTGGCAGAATAGAAAAAACGTTCAGTGAGAGCAATGAGATGAAAAAAATCGAAGCTGTAGTAAAGCCCTTTAAGCTGGATGATGTGCGTGAGGCGCTGTCAGAAATTGGAGTGACCGGTATGACAGTCACCGAGGTTAAAGGGTTTGGTCGCCAGAAGGGCCATACCGAACTCTATCGTGGTGCTGAGTACGTGGTTGACTTCCTACCCAAGGTGAAGCTTGAGATTGTGGTGCTGGAGGAGCAGGTGGACCGTTGTGTTGAAGTGATCGCTGCCGCTGCCCGTACTGGCAAGATCGGCGATGGCAAAATTTTTGTCACCACCGTGGAACGTGTCGTGCGCATCCGCACCGGCGAGGAAAATGAGACGGCTGTTTGAGCGTATAACGGGCTGTGAGGTGTAAACAGGCCTGGTTCCCAATGTGGTTCCGGGCCTTTGTGTTTAGGCGTTAAGCGCGCCAAAAAATTTTGTTGCGTCTTGGCAGAGCCGTAGTGGTGGGGCGATAGAAAAATTCGCTTGGTACTTGAGTTTTAGTTGGCATTGACGACATAACTCTATACGGAATAACAAGAAACAGGCGTGTGAAGGATGAGTCAGGATAATTCGAAGGATCGTTACCACTCTTTTTTAGAGCAGAGTCATCTCTTTGGTGGCAATGCGTCGTTCATAGAAGAGCTCTATCAGCGTTATCTGGAAGATCCAGCGTTGGTGGAGCCGACATGGCAGGCCTACTTTACACAGTTGCAGAACGCCCCCGGCCCGATTGCGGCTGATGTTGATCACAGTGCTATTCGCGCCGATTTCATCAGGCTGGCCCAGCACCAGCGAGTGACAACGGCGACCACTGCCAATAGTTCGGTGGCCGTGAGCGAGAGTAAACAGGTGGCGGTACTGCAGTTGGTCAACGCCTACCGTGTGCGTGGCCATCAGCAGGCGCGCCTCGATCCGCTTGGGTTGCAGGAGCCGACAGCACTGTCGGAGCTTGATCCCAGCTACCACGCCTTGACGGAGGCGGATATGGAGACCGTCTTCAGTACCGGCTCTCTGGTCGGTTCGCCTCAGGCGAAGCTGCGTGACATTCTGGTTCAGCTGCAAGAGACCTACTGTGGTTCCATCGGCGCCGAGTACATGCACATTACCGATACGGTGCAGAAGCGCTGGATTCAGCAACAGCTGGAGAGCACCCGTTGTTTGCCAAAATTTTCACCCGAGTATCGCTGTCATCTGCTGCGTAAAGTGATCGCTGCCGAAGGGTTGGAGCAGTACCTACATACCCGCTACGTGGGACAGAAACGGTTTTCACTAGAGGGTGGTGAGAGTCTTATCCCACTGCTTGATGAGTTAGCCTGGCGCGGTGGCGGCCAGAAGGTTAAAGAGGTGGTGATCGGCATGGCCCATCGCGGCCGTCTCAACGTGCTGGTCAACATCATGGGCAAAAACCCGGCCCATCTGTTCCAGGAGTTTGAAGGGATTTTTGATCTTGAAAATGGCGGTGGCGGTGATGTGAAGTATCACCAGGGCTTCTCCTCCGACATGAAAACGCCGGGCGGTGTGGTGCATCTGGCGCTCGCCTTCAACCCCTCTCATCTTGAGATTGTGAACCCGGTAGTGGAGGGGTCAGTGCGTGCCCGCCAGCACCGTCGCCGCGATCTTGATGGCAGTCAGGTGCTGCCGATCCTGATTCATGGCGATGCTGCCTTTGCCGGTCAGGGGGTGGTAATGGAGACACTGAACATGTCTCAGGCGCGTGGCTTCACCACTGGCGGCACGGTGCATGTAATCATCAATAACCAGATCGGCTTCACCACCAGCAATCCACTCGACGCCCGTTCCACCATGTACTGCACCGAGGTGGCGCGCATGATTCAGGCGCCGATCTTCCATGTTAATAGTGATGATCCCGAAGCAGTGATATTTGTGACTCAGTTGGCGCTCGACTACCGCCAGGAGTACAAACGCGATGTGGTGATCGATCTGGTCTGTTATCGCCGCCATGGTCACAATGAGGCGGATGAACCAGCAGTAACCCAGCCGGTCATGTACACCGCGATTCGCAAACATCCCACCACCGTGCAACTCTACACCCAGCGCCTGATTGCCGAGGGGGTGGTGACACAGGAGAATGCCAACGCCATGTTGCGCGACTATCGCGCCATGCTCGATGCCGGCAAGTTGGTATCGCGTGAATTCACCAGCGAGGCGGAGAAGGAGTTTGTGGTTGATTGGAGTCCTTATAAGCGGATTCACTGGACCCATGCCAGTAAAACCAAACTTTCTCTGGAAAGTATAAACGCGATCACAGAGACACTTACCACCATGCCGGAAGGGTTTGAGATCCACTCCCGTGCTGAAAAGGTGCTGATTGACCGGCGCAAGATGGCCGCCGGTGAGCTGCCGCTGGATTGGGGCTTTGCCGAGAATCTCGCCTATGGTGGTCTATTGCTGGACGGCTATCCGATTCGTCTCACGGGGCAGGACAGTGGTCGTGGCACCTTTTTCCACCGTCACGCCGTCTTCCACAATCAGCTGAAACGGGAAGCCTATGTGCCGCTGCAAAATATGGGACCGGATCAGGCCCACTTCCGGGTGATCGATTCGCTGTTATCGGAAGAGGCGGTACTCGGTTTTGAATATGGCTACTCCACAGCCTCACCGGAAACACTAGTGATCTGGGAGGCGCAGTTTGGTGACTTTGCCAATGGCGCACAGGTGGTAATCGATCAGTTCATCAGCGCCGGTGAGGTGAAGTGGGGCAGGCTCTGCGGTCTGGTAATGATGTTGCCACACGGCTACGACGGCCAGGGGCCAGAGCACTCCTCGGCACGCCTCGAACGATATCTGCAACTCTGTGCCGGTGACAACATGCAGGTGGTCTATCCCACCACCCCGGCGCAGATGTTTCACCTGCTGCGGCGTCAGGTGATTCGGCCCTATCGTAAACCGCTCATCATCATGTCGCCCAAGAGCTTGCTGCGTCACAAACTCTCGGTTTCTACTCTGGAAAATCTAACTGAAGGGCAGTTTGAAGTGGTGATCGACGAGATCGACACTATCAAACCAACGCAGGTGAAATGTATTGTTGTGTGCAGTGGCAAGGTCTATTTTGACTTGCTGGAGAAGCGGCGTGAGCTGGCGCTCAAAGGGGTGGTGATTGTGCGCATAGAACAACTTTATCCTTTTCCGGAGGAGCGCCTCGCCGAAGTCTTTGCCCGTTACAGCAAAGCTACCGAGATCGTCTGGTGCCAGGAAGAGCCAAAAAATCAGGGAGCCTGGTACTTTATCCATTCACGTTTGCGTGATCTGGCCAGTGCCAAACAAGAGGTCTTCTATGCCGGGCGTCCAGAGTACGCGGCGCCTGCCGAAGGTCTGTTGCGGCTGCACCAGTTGGCGCAGGCCGCGCTGGTGGATGCCGCACTCAATGGCAAGGCCGAGGCCAACCAGCGCACCTTGCGTCCCACAAATTAATTTGCAACCTGTTTTGTCCAATGCCGCGTGCGGCACAGAATTGCTTGAAAGGGAGTCCAACAATGCTGATTGAAGTCAAAGTCCCGGTGCTGTCCGAGTCGATACCCGACGCCACCCTGGCGCGCTGGCATAAAAAGAGTGGTGACTACGTCTATCGTGACGAGAACCTGGTCGATCTCGAAACCGACAAGGTGATGCTCGAAGTGGTGGCACCCCAGGATGGCAAGCTGATCGAGATCAAGAAGGTCGGTGGTGATGTGGTCACCAGCGGTGAATTGATTGCCATTATCGACACCGCTGCCAAGGCACCTGCTGTTGTTGAAACAGCAGCCGCAACCAACGAAACCGATGCGCCCAAAGTTACGACAGCACACGAACCTGCGGCAGCCGCTGCGATGGATCTCAGCCCTGCCGTGCGCAAGATGGTGGCGGAGAACAGACTCGACGTCGCCACCATCAGCGGTACTGGCCGCGATGGCCGCATCACCAAGGCCGATGTGGTTAAACATCTGGAACAGGCGAGCCAGCCTGCACCTGCCACCGTAGTCTCCACCAGCGTGGTAGGCACCGGTGGCCGTCCCGAGCAGCGTGTGCCGATGACCCGTCTGCGCACCCGCATCGCTGAACGCCTGCTGGAGGCGCAACAGACCACCGCCATGTTGACCACCTTTAACGAGATCAACATGCAGCCGGTGATGGATCTGCGCAGCAAATATCAGGATCAGTTCCAGAAAAAACATGGCATCAAACTTGGCTTCATGTCCTTTTTTATCAAGGCGTGCTGCGAGGCGCTGAAAGAGTTTCCTGCCGTCAATGCCTCCATCGATGGCAACGACATCATCTATCACGGCTATTTCGACATGGGGGTGGCGGTGAGCACCGAGCGTGGCCTGGTGGTGCCCATCATCCGTGATGCCGATCAACTTAATCTGGCCGAGTTAGAGAAGGCAGTAAGTGATTTTGCGGGTAAAGCGCGTGAAGGGAAACTCTCGATGGAGGATCTCAGCGGCGGCACCTTCAGTATCACCAACGGCGGCACCTTCGGTTCGCTGCTCTCAACACCGATTCTCAACCCGCCACAGAGCGCGATCCTCGGCATGCACAAGATCGAACAACGCGCCGTGGTGGAGGAGGGGCAGATCGTCGCCCGTCCGATGATGTATGTGGCGATCTCTTATGACCACCGCATCATCGACGGCAAGGAGGCGGTCTCCTTCCTAGTGAAGGTGAAAGAGGTGCTGGAGGATCCGGCGCGGTTGTTGTTACAGGTGTAGGGTGCGCCCTGCGCACCAGGGACGGTTAACAATCAACATCCGCGCGTAACCATAACAGCGGGGCGCGGCCAAGGAGCTTAAATATGGATCGTTATGATGTCGTCGTGATTGGTGGTGGACCGGGTGGTTATGTGGCCGCGATCCGTTGCGCCCAGCTGGGGCTGGAGACCGCCTGCATTGATATGTGGCTCGACCAGGATAACAAACCAGCGCTGGGCGGCACCTGCCTCAACGTCGGTTGCATCCCCTCCAAGGCGCTGCTTGATACTTCGCATCACTACCATCGTCTGCAACACGAGTTTGCCAACCACGGCATCAAGACCAAAGGGGCGACACTTGATGTGGCGCAGATGATGGTGCGCAAGGATGAGATCGTTAAAAGCCTTACCGGCGGTGTTGCCGCGCTCTTCATGAAAAACAAAGTCACTTGGCTGCAGGGCCATGGCAAACTGCTGGGCGAGGGGCAGATCGAATTCACGCCCCACAGCAAAGGCAAGAGCAAGGTCAAGTCGCAGATCGTCGAGTCAGACCACATCATCATCGCCACCGGTTCAGTGCCCGCCAGCGTCGAATCACTGCCGCTGGATGGCGACCGCATTGTCGACTCCACCGGCGCCCTGAGTTTCAGCGAAGTGCCCAAAAGTCTCGCCGTGATCGGCGGCGGCGTCATCGGTCTGGAGCTGGGCAGTGTCTGGAGTCGCCTCGGTGCTCAAGTCTCAGTGATGATACGCCGCGATCAATTCCTGCCCGCCGTCGATAAACAACTCGCCGATGCTGCACTGAAAGAGCTGCGCGCACAAGGCATCGACATCCGCCTCAACACCAAAACCAGATCGGCCAAGGCCGGCGCGCGCCATGTCGCACTCACCATCGAAGATGAAAAGGGCGAGCAGGAACTCAAGTTCGACAGAGTATTAGTCGCCACAGGCCGCAAACCTAATACCGAAGGGTTGAACGCTGCAGGCATCGGCCTGACGTTAGACAGTAGTGGTTTTATAGAAGTAGATGAACGCTGCCGCACCAACCTGCCCAACGTCTACGCCATCGGCGACATCGTGCGTGGCCCCATGCTCGCCCATAAGGCCTCGGAGGAGGGTGTTTCCGTCGCCGAACATATCGCCGGAGAGACCAGTCACATCAACTACAACACCATCCCCTGGGTTATCTACACCTGGCCCGAGATCGCCTGGGTTGGTAAAACATCACAAGAGCTGACTGAATCTGGCGTCGGCTTTAAACAGGGAGTCTTCCCCTTCATGGCCAATGGCCGCGCCCGCGCCATGGGCGACATGGTGGGCATGGTCAAGATCCTCAGTGATGCCAAAGACGACACTATCCTCGGTGTACACATCATGGGGCCGAATGCTTCGGAGTTGATTGCTGAAGCAGTGTTGGCCATGGAGTTCTCCGCCAGTAGTGAAGATATTGCCCGCACCATTCATGCTCATCCCACGCTGGCAGAGGCGATGCACGAAGCGGCGTTGGCAGTGGATAAGCGCGCAATTCATTTCTGATCCAGCTGTTGTAAATTGAGATAAGGGGGCTGAGGCCCCCTTGTTGTTTTGGTCCCTGTTTCTACCTGCGCATTATCAATTTTGTTTCCCTTATAAAATTCATATAGGGAACTGCTGATTAATTCCTTCGTACCCAAAGCGCTTGCCCAAAACACTACGTGCCCAAAGCGCTTCGCGGGGCAGGCCCTGGGGCAGGCTCTCGCGGGGCAGGCTCTTCGTGGTGAGCTCGTCGAACCATGAACGGAGGAATCAGCACGATCAAAGGGTTGCATCATCAGCACTTCGACGGGCTCAGGGCGAACGGAATTAATCAGCGTTTCCTTAGAGCCTGTTCACGATCCTTTGAGCAGTAACGGAGCAGTAACGCCAAAAAAGCCAAATGGACAAACTGTAAACTGGTATTGAGCTTTCTCTCGCGGTTCTTCCAGAGACACCGACATTTCTCCAACCATGAGAGTGAGCGCTCAACAATCCAACGTTTGGGAATGACAGCACCAGAAGCAGGCACCTGGCCTAGCCAAAAGTAGGGGCCTCTAGGCCAGGCCCCTACTTTTGGCTAGGCGAATATATGCAGCTCATTGCGCTTGGCAATCTGCACGGTCACGGTTTGACCCTAACAGTCTTTGACGGCTTCGGCAAAGGGCTGGCCTGTATCGCCAGCATCCGCCAGGATGCTCTGCACGCCGGGCATCTGTGCCGTAATAGCGCCTTTGCGATCCGTCTGTTCGCCGTGGTCACGGCGATGGCATGAGGCAATCGGATGGTATCAACGGCAATATGCCGCTTGATGCCAGACACCTTTTTGATTTTGATCCAAGCCGAAATGACGGAACTCCGGCGTTAGGATAAAATGCGCCCATGAATAACTTCCCCACCCTTGAACAGTTTGTTGGCAATACCCCGCTGGTGCGGTTGCAACGGTTGATCAGCGCCGGTTCCAATACCATTCTGGTCAAGCTGGAGGGGAATAATCCCGCCGGCTCTGTCAAAGATCGCCCGGCCCTGAGTATGATCAAACATGCCGAGGCACGGGGTGATATCAAACCGGGCGATACCCTGATCGAGGCGACCAGTGGTAATACCGGCATCGCCCTGGCGATGGCGGCGGCAATCAAGGGCTACCGCATGGTGCTGATCATGCCTGCGAACATGAGTGTCGAACGGCGGGCGGTGATGAAGGCCTTTGGCGCTGAGATCATCATCACACCACGTGAAGGCAGTATGGAGGCGGCGATCGATCTGGCCAGCGCCATGGAGTTGCGTGGCGAAGGCAAGGTGCTCAACCAGTTTGGCAATTTCGACAATCCGCTGGCCCACTATGAAGGCACTGGTCCCGAGATCTGGCGCGACACCCAAGGGCGCGTTACGCACTTTGTTAGCGCCATGGGCACCACTGGCACCATCATGGGTACCTCACGTTACCTGAAAGAACAGAACCCCAATATTCAGATTGTTGGTGTGCAACCAGTGGTGGGTGCCAGCATCCCCGGTATCCGCCGTTGGCCGCAAGAATATCTACCGAAGATTTATGAGCCCAGCCGTGTTGATCGCATCATTGATATCACTCAAGTGGCGGCCGAAGAGACTACCCGCGCCTTGGGTGCGGAGGAGGGGATCTTTGCTGGCATCTCCTCAGGGGGTGCGGTGAGTGCTGCACTGCAACTGGCGCAGGAGTTAGAGAATGCCGTCATTGTCACCATCATCTGTGATCGTGGCGACCGTTATCTCTCTACCGGCGTCTTTCCACAATAACTCGCAACCACTAGAACGGAAGCCTCTCGCAATTGAATACCTTCGCCTTTACCTTTGCCACCATTCCCGACATCAGCGCGGGTCGCAAGCTCTATTGTCTTGATGGTTTGGATGATAAAAACGTTGCCGAGGTGATGTTTCACCGTCAGCGCCAGCTTAAAGGCAATGAACAGCTGCCACTGCATCAGCAGCAGATTGTGGCCCTCTCGGCGCTGTTGCGCACGGCCGATTCGCTCAGGCTGATTACGCTTGATGAGCGCAATGGCGCGGAGCTGGAGCTGTTGCAACAATTTTTTGCCTTGATGGAGAAACATGCGCCGATATTGGTCAGCTGGAACGGCGCGGCTTTTGAAAGGCCTGTTATGCACTACCGTTCGATCTTTCATGGTGTTGGCACCAACCATTACTGGAACAACAACGCCCATCATCTCGATCTGACTACGCAGTTTGCAGGTAGTAACCCCGATGCGGTTGCGCCACTGGATGAGATCGCCACACTGTTAGACCTGCCCGTAAAAACCGAGTCATCCAACCACTGGGATCTCTATCTGTCAGGGGAGCTGGAGCGCATTCACAACGACACCACTACCGATGCCTTTAATACCTACCTGATCCATTTGCGGCTGCAAATGGTGAGTGGGAGGCTCTCTCAGGAGCGTTACCGTTCTGAGTGCCAAAAGATGCGTGATCTGCTGCAACAGCAGGGTAGTGCACATATTGACGACTATCTGAATCGTTGGGCCGGAGGTGCGGTGTAATGGGCCGCAATCGTCGCAACCGCAAGGTGATGCCTGCCGAGGCATTCAGTGCCCATATTGATTCGCTGGAGCATGATGGCCGTGGTGTGGCCCGCATCGAAGGCAAGATAGTTTTTATCGAAGGGGCGCTGCCTGATGAGGATGTAACGTTTCACTACACCGCCCAGCATAAGAGCTACGATGAGGGGCGTGTCAGCGAGGTCATCAAACCTTCCCCCTTTCGTGTGGTGCCAAAGTGTATTCACTTTGATATCTGTGGTGGTTGTAGTTTGCAGCATATGGAGCCAACCGCACAGATCAACTCCAAGCAACAGATCCTCGTTGATAGCTTCAAACATATCGGTAAGGTGATACCGGAAACCATCCTGCCACCACTCACTGCGGGCCACTGGGGCTATCGCCGCAAGGCGCGTCTTGGCTGCAAATATGTGATTAAAAAAGAGGCGCAGTTTGTTGGTTTTCGCGAGAAGCGCAGTGCATTTCTGGCCGATTTGAGCCGTTGTGAAGTGTTACATCCCGCCATCGGTGAGCGTATTGTTGATCTTAAATTACTGACGCGCAGCCTGGCAGCCTATGACCGTGTCGCCCAGATTGAAGTGGCGATTGGCGATACGGTGGTGGCGCTGATATTCCGTAATCTCGATGAGTTGGTGAGTGACGATGTTGAAAAGCTGCGCCAGTTTGGCATCGCTAATAACATCCACATCTACCTGCAACCCAAAGGGCCTGACAGCGTTTACCTGATCTGGCCGGAGTCATCACAGCTCTCCTATCGTCTGGATGAGTTTGATCTGGAGATGCTTTTTAAACCGAATGACTTCACTCAGGTCAACAGTGAGATTAACCATGAGATGATTAAACGGGCGATTGAGCTGCTGGATCTGCAGCCCAACGAACGTGTGCTTGATCTCTTCTGTGGTCTGGGTAACTTCACGCTGCCACTGGCGCGTCAGGCCGGATCTGTTGTGGGTGTGGAGGGGGATGAACAGCTGGTGCAGCGTGGCCGTGAAAATGCCCAGCATAACAACATCACTAACGTCGAATTCCACGCTGCTGACTTGACTAAAGAACCCCACAGTCAACCGTGGTTCGGGAGTGGCTTTGACAAGATTCTGATCGATCCACCACGCAGTGGCGCTTATGAGATCGTGCAACACCTTGATGGTTTTGGCGCCAGCAAAATTGTTTACGTCTCGTGTAATCCCGCGACACTGGCGCGTGATGCGGGTGTGCTGGTGGAGAAGGGCTACAAGCTCATCTCTGCTGGTGTGATGGATATGTTCCCGCATACAACACATGTAGAGTCGATTGCGCTGTTTGAGCGGTAATCCATCCGTGACCCTCCCCGTCTTGAGGGAGGGTGTTGGTGGGATTAATCTATCGTCAAAACAATCTTGCCAATCATTCCTCCCTTCTCAATCAACCGATGTGCCTCTGCCGCTTCTGCCAGTGGCAGGGTGTGGCTGACATGGATCTTTAACTCACCTGAGTCAAACAGCTCCGCGCAGTCGGCCAGTATCTCGCCGTGGTGTGACTGCACTTCAAGTAGTCCGTGTTGCATCGGTGTCAGCATCAGCTCCAGGCTGAGACGCTGGTTGCGCATGCGCGCAGTTTTCCAATCAGTGTTGGCATCGGGTTGCAGCAGGGTGACGATGTCGCCATAAAACCGCACCGCCTCGAAGGTGCGGTTGAGGGTCTCGCCGCCGACGGTATCAAATGCAAGATCGACCCCTTTACCATCGGTCCACTCCAGCACGGCTTTGACAAAATCCTCGTCTTTATATTGGATAACTTTGTCGGCGCCGAGTCCACGCACAAACGCTGCCTTCTCGGCGCTGCCCACGGTAGTGCAGACCCGCGCCCCAGCCGCCTTGGCCAGCTGAATGGCAACATGGCCAACACCGCCGGCCCCGGCGTGGATCAGTACACTGTTTTCATCTTCCAGCTCACAGGAGTCGAAGAGGCTTTCCCACGCCGTGATCAATACCAACGGTGCGGCAGCGGCCTCGGCAAAACTGATGGACTTGGGCTTGGCAGCGGCAAAGTGTTCGTTAACTACCGCATATTCGGCGTAGTTGCCGGGATGGCCACCGATGCCGCCATTGCAGAAGTAGACCTCATCGCCCACTTTGAATTTAGAGACATCCTTGCCAACGGCTTCGACAATGCCCGCGCCATCACAACCGAGAATGGTCGGCAGGTGGTCGGGATAGAACGTGCCGCGACTGCGTAGCTTGGTATCAACGGGATTCACCCCGGCGGCCTTAAGTCGTACCAGCATCTCATCCGCCTTGGCGATCTGGGGCATGGGCGCCTCTTCCAGTTTTAATACATCTGGCGCCCCTGGTGCAGTCATCAATATCGCTTTCATGGCAACTCCTTGCAGTGATATTCAATTAAATCGGTTAATATTACACCCATCTAATTTAGCAGTGAAAAATAGCAATGGCTGTAGAGATCGAACGTAAATTCCTGGTGACCAATGATAGCTGGCGCGCCGCCGTGAAAAAGAGTGGTGACTACCGTCAGGGCTACCTGAGCACCATGGAAGGCGACGCCTCGGTGCGGGTGCGTATTGCCGATGGCCATGCCAATCTCAACATCAAAAGTATGACTCTGGGGGTGACACGCCAGGAGTATGAGTACGAGATTCCGTTGCAGGATGGCCGGGAGATGCTTGCCAACCTTTGTGTTGGCCCGGTGATCGAGAAGATCCGTCATCTGGTCGACTACGGCAACCACACCTGGGAGATTGATGTCTTTGCGGGTGATAACGCCGGTTTGATCGTGGCGGAGATTGAGCTTTCAGCCGAGGATGAGCCGTTTGAACTGCCGCAGTGGGCGGGCAAAGAGGTGTCGGATGATGAACGTTACTACAACGTCTGTCTGGCGCAGCACCCCTATAAAGAGTGGAAGGGTTCGCTCTGAAACTTTCGCGCTTCACCATTCTGGCGCTGCTGCTGGCAGTGCTTGGCATCGCCGCATGTAGCAAGGCGCCAGACGGTGCGGTGCGTTTTGGCCTTGCAAAAGCGCCCATCACCCTTGATCCACGTTTTGCCACCGATGCGGTTTCGTCGCGCATCAACCGGCTGATCTATCAGAGTCTGATCGATTTTGACGAGAGCTATCGTGTCATCCCGGCGCTGACGCAGTGGCAGCAAATTTCGCCGAGCCGTTACCGTTTCCAGCTGCGTGACAGTGCTACGTTTCACGATGGTAGCCCGCTGACAGCGGCCGACATCAAGGCTACTTATGACTCCATTCTCGACCCCGCCATCAATTCACCCCATCGTGCCGGATTCGATATGATCGACACCATCCAGGTGGTGGATAAGAGTACCGTTGAGTTCATGCTTAACAAACCGGACCTGCTCTTCCCCGGTCGTCTGGTGATTGGCATCATGCCCGCTGCTGCGCTCAATGCAAAACACCCCTTCAATCAACAGCCACTTGGCAGCGGTCCATTTGCCTTTGATGTCTGGCCGGAGGAGGGCACGTTGCACCTCCAGCGCCTGGTCGATGGTCAGCGCTTCAGTTTTATCGCAGTGGAGAATCCTACCGTGCGGGTGCTTAAGCTAATGCGTGGCGAGATCGACATGTTACAGAATGACATACCGTCAGAGATGGTGACCTATCTTGAAAAACAGGAGGGCATCCAAGTCATCAAGGGGCGCGGCTCCAACTTCACCTATCTCGGTTTCAACCTGGAGGATGCTGAGATGGGCAATCTGAAATTGCGCCAGGCTATCGCCTATGCACTTGACCGCGACGCCATCATCCGCTACGTGATGGGCGGCGCCGCCACCCCCGCTAGTGCGCTGCTGCCGCCCGACCACTGGGCGGGCATCAAATTGCCGCTCTATGGCTATGATCCAGTCCGCGCCCGTGTGCTGTTAAAAGAGGCGGGATATGCAGAGGACAGGCGCCCCCATCTGGTTTATAAAACCTCCAGCGATCCGTTCCGTATCCGGCTTGCCACTATCATTCAGCAGCAGCTCACTGACATCGGCATCGAGGTTGAATTGCTCAGCTATGACTGGGGTACCTTTTATGGTGACATCAAGGCGGGGCGCTTCCAGATGTTCAGTCTTAGCTGGGTCGGCATCAAGACCCCCGACATCTTCCGCTACGCCTTTCACAGCAGCGCCGTGCCGCCGGAGGGTAGTAATCGTGGCCGCTACAGCGATAACATCACTGACACTTTGATCGAGGCGGCCGAAGCAGCGCCCACACTGGAGCAGCAGGCTGAGGAGTACAAAAAGGTTCAGGTTCGTCTGTTAGAACAGCTTCCCTATGTGCCCTTGTGGTACGAAGATCACATCTTTGCCGCCCGCAAAAATATCAGCGGTTACACAGTCGCCCGCGATGGCAACTACGATGGATTGATCCATGTCATACGCCACTGATGAATATCTGATCGATATCGATCTCACCACCCAGTGCTTGCAGTTGTTGCGCGGTGACGAGGTAGTGATGGACCTGTTGGTCTCGACCGCCAAGAACGGCCCCGGCGAAGTGGCCAACAGCAACTGCACCCCACGCGGCTGGCACCAGATCCGCGCCAAGATCGGCGCCGGGTGTGAGACCAACACTATTTTTGTTGGCCGTCGTCCTACGGGCGAGATCTACACCCCGGCGCTGCACCAGCAACATCCCAAACGTGACTGGATACTCACCCGCATCCTCTGGCTCAGCGGTCTGGAACCGGGCTGTAACCGTCTCGGCAACGTCGATACTATGCGTCGTTACATCTATATCCACGGCACACCCGACAGCGTTGAACTCGGCCAGCCGGGTTCGCACGGCTGCATCCGTATGCGCAACAGTGAGTTGATCCAGCTGTTTGATCGTGTACCGGCCGGTACACGGGTACTGATCCATGAGTAAATAATTCATATGAATTGGATTGTATGTTATGGCATAGAATTAAAAATTATTGATTGGAAAACTTGTTATGAGTACAGATGAACAAGCAATATTTAATCTTCAAAGCTGGAAATTTAGCGCTTCACGTCTTGGATGCCTTAAGAGTGGGCAAAATATCGATTTCAAGCCTTTGACGATTGTTTGTGGCCCGAATAATACTGGCAAAACATGGGTTATGTATGCTCTGTATGGCTTTCTTTCATCGACTCCTCTTGGGCAT
>JAYWDX010000186.1:0-9774 GCA_043779675.1 Tenderia sp. (SeqCode) | reverse complement strand
GCGAGTGGTGCAAAATTACTCACTCGTATTGAGTGACGGGAATAGGCTGTGAGTTCAATGCGGTTGTTATCGCGCTGTTTGTTATTGTCCCTGTGTGGGGTAGTGTTTGCCGGTTGTGCCAGTAGTGGCGCACGGCCGTTGAGTGTCGAAAAGGCGAGTCACGATTTTGAATTGGCAGTGGTGACGGTAGAGAAAAACTATCTGGAGTCGGTGTCAGTTGATGCGCTGGTGGAGGATGCCCTTGAGGGTATGTATCGCTTTACCAAGATGGCACCGTTATCCGACGCTGAACTGAGAACGCGTGCGCCAGCCATCTTGCTAAATGCAGATGTGATGGATCCTCTGTCGCGTTTCTCACTCACCTATGACTATCTTGCGCGGCATATGCCAAAGCCTCCGGTTAATACTGTGTCGGCACCGCAACAAAACAACGAGCCAGAGCTGATCGATCAGGTTGATATCGGTGTGACGCTTGCTCAAGATGGTGAGTGGATCAGGATTGCGGCGGTGGCCATTGGCTCTGCCGCCGAGCTTGCCGGCCTGAATCGCGGCGATGGCATCATCGCCATCAATGGCCAATCCACCACCGCCATGTCATTGCCATGGTGTTATCAGCAGCTCAGCGGTGCGGCAGGTACGATAGTGGAGGTGACGGTGAACACCGAGGAGGGGGCGGTGTTTGATGTTCAGATCATGCGCATCAACCCTGGCATCCCCATTATCGTGCGGCTGCCCGTAGAAAAAATGGCGCCTCGGCTGGTGGGTTAAAGAGGGTGCTGCATGTTGCGCAATTCGGCACCCATTGTGGTAATGTGCTGCCCCATGTTTAAGCCTCTCTCAATTTTCATCGGCCTGCGTTATACCCGTGCTAAACGGCGTAACCACTTTATATCCTTCATCTCTTTTATCTCCATCGCTGGTGTGGCGCTGGGGGTGACGGCACTGATTACGGTGTTGTCGGTGATGAACGGTTTTGAAAAGGAGTTACGGACCCGCATCCTCGGGGTGGCGTCACACTCGACCATCACCGGAGTGGATGCCGGGCTGCGCAACTGGCGGGAGTTACTGCCCCTGGTGGCGGGTTATCCCGAGATCGAGGCGCTGGCTCCTTATGTGGCGGCCGAGGGCATGCTAAGTAACAACGGCATCGTCAGCGGCACTATGATTCGGGGTGTGCTGCCGGACGAGGAGCCGAAGGTCTCTAACTTGGCGGATAAGATGTTGCTGGGGAGGCTTGGCGATCTCAAGCCGGGCGAGTTTGGCATCATTCTTGGTAAGGATCTGGCCAACCGTCTGGGTGTCTATCTGGGCGACAAGATTACCCTGGTGACACCCCAGGCCAGCGTCACCCCGGTGGGTATCGTGCCGCGGTTAAAACGTTTTACTGTGGTGGGAGTGTTTGAGGCCGGTATGCATGAGTATGACAGCGCCTTGGCTCTGATCCATCTCGATGATGCTGCCAGACTCTTCCTGCAGCCCGGCGAGGTGACGGGAGTGCGCTTTAAACTCAATGATATGTTTGCTGCGCCGCTGTTGACCCAGCAGATGGTGCGTGACCTGCCGCGTGGTTACATCATTACCGACTGGACCCTCCAACACTCCAATTTTTTCCGCGCCGTGCGCACCGAGAAGATTGTGATGTTTGTCATTCTGATGCTGATTGTGGCGGTGGCGGCGTTTAATGTTGTTTCAACCCTGATGATGGTGGTGACAGACAAACGTGCGGATATCGCCATCCTGCGTACACTCGGCGCCAGCCCAGGGCAAATCATGCGCATCTTCATCGTGCAGGGGGTGGTGATTGGCCTTTTTGGCACACTGCTGGGTCTGATTGGTGGCGTGACTTTGGCAAACAATATCGATGTGATTGTGCCTGCCATCGAACATGCACTGGGGCTGAAGTTTCTGGCACCGGATGTTTATTACATTAGTGATCTGCCATCGGAGATGAAGCTCTCCGATATCGTCACCATCAGTCTGATCTCGTTCATGCTGAGTCTGCTGGCGACACTCTATCCGGCTTGGCGTGCCTCGCGGACTCAGCCGGCGGAGGCGTTGCGTTATGAATAACGCGGTGTTGTCTTGCAGCGGTTTGTCAAAGCGGTTTGTCGATGCCAGTCTGACAGTAGATGTACTGGCTGAGATCAACTTCAGTATTGATAAGGGTGAGCGTGTGGCGATTGTAGGTGCCTCCGGTTCCGGCAAAAGTACATTGCTGCATCTGCTCGGTGGGCTGGATCTGCCCAGCAGTGGTGAGGTGCGCATCAATGACCTACCGCTTACCAGTATGGGTGAGAAACAGCGCGGCGAGCTGCGTAACCGTGCCCTCGGTTTTATCTATCAGTTTCACCACCTGTTACCCGAGTTCACGGCGCTGGAAAATGTGGCGATGCCGTTGTTGATTCGGGGCGAATCCGCTGCAACGGCCAGCAGCGCGGCTGAGGCGATACTTGTCAGGGTAGGGCTGACGCACCGTCTTAAACACAAACCCAGCGAGTTGTCCGGCGGTGAGCGACAGCGTGCTGCCGTGGCTCGCGCCCTGGTGACCAAGCCGCAGTGTGTGTTGGCCGATGAACCCACCGGTAATCTCGATCAGCAGACGGCGGCGCAGGTCTATGAGTTGATGCTGGAGCTGAATCGTGAGCTGGGCACCAGCTTTGTGGTGGTGACCCATGACATGACGCTGGCGGCGAAGATGGATCGGATACTGCGGATCGAGAGCGGTCGCCTGCTGCCGTTTTAATCTTGTTTGTTCCTGTGGCGCAGTCTCCGCTTTTTGAGGTACTGCGCCACATGCAGACGCCACAACAGGCGTATCGAAATATAGCCCGCCACGGCCAGTGTCAGTCCCACGATCAGACATCCAAGCAGAAAGGGGGCCCAGATTGCCCCTAGTTCACCCATCAACCACTTAGATGACAGTTCGAAGTTGAAACTACGAGTTTCGACGCCCAATATCCACGCCCCGACTTTATAGGCAAAGTAGAACATTGGCCCGACGGTGAATGGATTGGTGACCCAGGCCAGGCTTGCGGCGATAGGTAGATTGACACGTGTGAAGATGGCAAGGGCCGCTGCCACCACCATCTGAAATGGAATCGGGATCATCGCAACAAACAGGCCGACGGCAAAGGCGCCGGAGACCGAATGGCGGTTGAGGTGCCAGAGGTTGGGATCGTGCAGCAGGGTGCCAAAAAATTGTAGATATTTATGTTCGCGGACTTTGTGATGGTCGGGCAGGAAACGGCGGATGAATTTTTTTGGCATGTTTGATCAGTCTTTACAACGTCCCCAGGGAGGTGAATAGTACCTACAAATTACTGGAATGCAAAAATATGCGTGCAGGGATCGTTGCATTTCTCTTGGGCATGGTACTGCTGCAACAGCTGCCACTTTTGCCCGATGGGCGCTGGGGTTGGCTGTTGTTGTTATCGTTGCCGCTTTCCTTTATACCTTTTCGTCTTGCCCCACTGGTCTGGTTTGGCAACGGTTTTCTGTGGGCGCTGATTTACGCCAATCTATTGCTCTCCTCATCATTGGCACCCGCGCTGGAGGGGAAGGATCTGCTGCTGACGGGGGTGGTGGCGACCATTCCGGAGCAGCGCGATCGGCTATGGCGGTTTGAGTTTGAACTGGATGGGGTTTTGACGCCTGAAATATCCCTGGCACAGCTGCCTAAGCGGATTCGTCTTAATTGGTACAACAACGTATCCCGACTGGCGGTGGGTGAACGCTGGCAGCTGCTGGTGCGCCTCAAACAACCTCACGGCTTTATGAACCCGGGTGGTTTTGATTACGAGGGGTGGCTCTATCGTCATGGCATACGCGCCACCGGTTATGTACGTGAAAAGGGTGATAATCGCAAAGTAGGCGAAGCAGGACCCTCCTATCAGGTGGATCGTTGGCGTTCGCTGCTGTCACAAAAAATGGATGCGGCGCTGCCACAGCAGGAGTTTCGCGGCATCATCAAGGCGCTGGCTATTGGCAAGCAGGATGAGATAGGCGAGGCGCAGTGGCAGATCTTCCTTAAGACCGGCACCAACCATCTGGTCGCCATCTCAGGTCTGCATGTCAGCATGATCTCCGGCCTTGCCTTTTTGTTGTGGCGTTGGCTATGGGGCCGTTCCGCACGGCTGACGCTACGCTGGCCGGCGCAAAAGGCGGGGGCCGTGGCGGCGATTGCTGCGGCGTTGCTTTATTCGACATTGGCAGGGTTCTCCATCCCGACACAACGGACCTTGATTATGATCGTTGTGTTTATGGTGGCGCTGATTGTGCAGCGTTATCGTCGCCCCAGTGATGGCCTGTTGCTGGCACTGCTGCTGGTCTTGCTGTTTGACCCTATGGCGGTGATGGATGCCGGTTTCTGGCTCTCGTTTGGCGCGGTGGCTTTTATCTTTCTGGGGATGGGGGGGCGTGTCGGTGTTCATGGGTTGTGGTGGAAGTGGGGACGCATTCATCTGTTGATGGCGTTTGCGCTTGCCCCGGTGACATTGCTGCTGTTTCAGAAGGCGTCGCTGGTCTCGCCGCTGGCCAATTTTGTGGCGGTGCCATGGGTGAGTCTGGTGGTGGTGCCGCTGGTGTTGCTGGGGAGTCTGTTGCTGATGGTGGCCCCGGTTGCAGGGCAGCTGTTGTTGGAGTTGGCGAACGGTTGTCTCGAACTGATCTGGCCCTTTCTGCACTGGTGTGCGGCGTTGCCTGCGTCGCAGATCTATCACGCCTTTGCCGCTGACTGGGTGGTGATTCCGGCCACCATCGGCGTGGTCTGGTTGCTGGCGCCGCGCGGCTGGCCGGGGCGTTGGCTAGGTGGGGTGTGGCTGGCGGTGGCGTTTCTCTTGCCGCATCCCAGGCCCGCCCCCGGCGAGGCGTGGTTCACGCTGCTGGATGTGGGGCAGGGGCTGGCGGCGGTGGTGGAGACGGAGAATCATCTGCTGCTGTTCGATACCGGGCCGCGTTTCAGCGATACCTTTGATACCGGCGAGGCGGTGGTGCTTCCCTATTTGCTACAACGTGGTGTGGCGCGCGTGGATACACTGGTCATCAGTCATGGGGATAACGATCACATTGGCGGGGCTGAGAGCCTGCTGGAGTTCTTCCCTGTGGCACGGCTGTTGACCAGTGTTCCGGATAAATTGGCCGCGCATCATCCTGAGCCTTGCCGGGCAGGGCAGCAGTGGCAGTGGGACGGGGTGGAGTTTACAGTGCTCAACCCCACGAATGAACTGGCCCGCAAGGAGAACAACAACTCCTGCGTGCTCAAGGTGAAGACGGCGACGGGCTCGCTGTTGCTGACGGGCGATATCGAAAAACAGGCCGAACGGCTGTTGATTGAGCGCGATGCCGCACAGCTGCGCGCCGATATCCTGGTGGTGCCGCATCACGGCAGCAAAACCTCTTCGACAGAGGAGTTCATCGCCGCAGTTGCGCCACGCTGGGCGCTCTTTCCGGTGGGGTATCAGAACCGTTTCAAGTTTCCGCGCCCCGAAGTGGTGGCGCGTTATCAGGAGCACCAGATTGGCTTGCTGGAGAGCAGCCGTCTGGGAGCGATAACATTTCAGCTAAGGCGTGAGGGGATCTCTCTTCCCCTGGGTTTCAGGGAGACGGAGAGCCGTTACTGGAATCATCGCCCTTAATTCAGCCATTTGCGTAAATCAACGTTTGGTTGGCAGGAAAAAATCAGTATGATTACCCATCTATTTTTTGATAGGAGCGTCGAACGGTGTTAGAAATTGTCAAGTCTGGTGGTTGGTTAATGATCCCCATCATCCTCTGTTCCGTGATCGCCCTGGCGATTATCGCTGAGCGTTTCTGGGCCTTGCAGAGCAGCAGGATCTGTCCCCAGCACCTGCTGGCGCAGATCTGGACCATGATCAAGAATAACGAGCTGGATAATGCCAAGATCAAAGCCTTACAGGCCGAGTCGCCGCTGGGGCGGGTTCTAGCTGCGGGCCTGGTCAACCGTCACCATGATCGCACGGTGATGAAGGAGGCGATTGAGGAGACTGGGCGCCATGTGGCGGCTGATCTCGAACGTTTCCTCACCACGCTGGGGACCATCGCTGTCATTTCGCCACTGCTGGGGCTGTTGGGGACGGTGGTCGGTATTATTCAGGTCTTTGCGGTAGTGGCCGTTGTCGGTATCGGCGATCCCAGTCAGCTGGCAGGCGGAATCTCCACGGCGCTGGTGACCACTGCGGCCGGTTTGATCGTCGCGATTCCTGCGCTCTTTTTTCACCGCCACTTTCAGCGTCGTATCGATGAGGTTGTGGTCTCCATGGAGCAGGAGTCCATCAAGCTGGTGGAGATTCTGGTCGGTGCGCGTGAACGTGATGTCGAATAGGAGAGCAGGCGATGAACTTTCGTAAGAGCCGGCGTAATGAACAGCTTGATCTGAACCTGATACCGCTGATCGATGTCTCGTTCATGCTGTTGATCTTTTTTATGGTGACGACGACCTTTAGTGAAGAGTCACAGATCGAGCTTAACCTACCACAAGCTTCCAGTAAGCCGACGGAGTTGCAGGGGCAGCCGCTGGAGATATTGATTGATAAGGAAGGGCGCTACTACATCGATAGCATTCCGGTGATTAATACCCAGATCGACACCCTCAAGCGGGCGTTGCGCAAGGCGATGGATGGACGTGATGCGCCGCCAGTGATTGTCAGCGCCGATGCCATGTCGCCTCATCAAGCGGTGGTGACAGCCATGGATGCGGCCCGCCAAGTGGGATTGATTCATCTCTCAATCGCTACCCGCAACGTTAAGGAGTAGTGGTGCCGATCGCTTTCAACGCCCACGAATGAAGCCGCTGGTTCAACAGTGGTATTCAGCGCGGGCGCCACTCTGGCTATTGCCACTCTCTTGGTTGTTCTTTGTGTTGGTAAAGTTGCGGCGGCTGGCCTATAAAACCGGGTTGTTGCGCAGCTACCGTCTGCCAGCGCCGGTGATTGTGGTCGGCAACATCAGCGTTGGCGGCACCGGCAAGACACCGCTGGTGGCGTGGTTGGTTAAGGCGTTGCAACAGGCGGGTTACCGCCCTGGCATCATCAGCCGTGGTTATGGCGGCCAAGCGCAGCAGTGGCCACAGCAGGTGCACCCTGACAGCGATCCGCTGCAGGTTGGGGATGAGCCGGTACTGCTGGCGCAACGTTGTGGCTGCCCAATAGTGGCGGCGCCGGATCGGGTATTGGCGGCCAGAGAACTGCTGGAAAAATTCAACTGTAATATTCTGATCAGCGACGATGGTTTGCAACACTACCGTTTGCAGCGTGATATCGAGATCGTCGTGGTGGATGGTGCGCGCCGTTTTGGTAATGGCCACTGCCTGCCTGCTGGCCCATTGCGTGAGCCGGTATCGCGTTTGCAGCAGGTTGATTTTGTGGTGGCCAATGGCGCCGCCATGAGTGGCGAGGTTGCGATGCAGCTAGTGCCAGGGGCGCTGGTAGCGTTGCTTGCTGGAAATAAAACCGTGTCGCTCTGTGAGCTGCATGGGCAGCAGGTGCATGCAGTGGCGGGCATAGGCAACCCAGCCCGTTTTTTTGAACTGCTGAAACAGCACGGACTCTCTGTGATTGAACACCCATTTCCCGACCATCACCATTTTGTCGTCGATGATCTTTGCTTTGCTGACGAATTGCCGGTGCTGATGACAGAGAAGGATGCGGTAAAATGTCGCCGTTATGCCGACGCGCGTATGTGGTATCTGCCGGTGGAAGCGCAGCTGGACGATTCGTTTGCCCATGCCTTTATGCAGCAAATAAAGAGATTAACTGGAGAAGGTGCATAACTATGGATAAAAAACTGTTGGAAATTTTGGTCTGTCCTGTCTGTAAGGGGCTACTGATCTACGACAAGGAACAGAAAGAGTTGCTCTGCAAGGCCGACCGTCTTGCCTATCCCATTCGTGATGATATTCCGGTGATGCTGGAAGATGAGGCGCGTCGCCTGTCGCTTGAGGAGATAGGGCGTTGAAATTCAGCGTGGTGATTCCGGCCCGTTTTGCCTCCACCCGTCTACCGGGCAAACCACTGCTCGATATTGGCGGCAAGCCGATGATCCAGCATGTTTATGAGCGGGCGTTGGAGAGTGGTGCCGAGCGGGTCATTATCGCCACCGATGAAGCAAAAATTGAGGCCGTTGCCAAAGGTTTTGGCGCCCAGGTCTGCATGACTGCCACACGTCACCACTCAGGGACTGAGCGTTTGTCAGAGGTGGTAGAGAAGCTGGCGTTGGGGGTTGACGAGATAGTGGTCAATCTGCAAGGGGATGAACCACTAATGCCGCCGCAGCTGCTACGCCAGGTGGCGCAGAATCTTAATGATCACGCTATGGCGAGTGTCGCCACGCTGGCCGAATCGATTCATAGTGCGACAGAGCTGTTTGATCCCAATGTGGTGAAGGTGGTGAGTGATGAGCAGGGCTACGCCCTCTATTTCAGTCGTGCACCGATCCCTTGGAGCCGTGATGCCTTTGCGCTGACAACGGCGGAGCTGCCCGCTAACGCGCACTACCTACGCCATATTGGCCTCTACGCTTATCGTGCCGGATTCATTAAAGAGTATGTCAGTTGGCCCGCCTGTCCCTTGGAGGCAATTGAGTCTCTGGAGCAGTTGCGGGTATTGTGGCGTGGCCACAAGATACATCTCGCCGTAGCTCAGGTTGCCAGTGTTGCCGGTGTGGATACAGCGAAAGATCTGGAGCGGGTGCGACAGTTGTTACAGTAGACGCCCGAGCAGGTTCAGAGAGCTAAAGTCGGCATGCAGCGCAACCCCCTGCGGATCGTAGATCTGAATGGTGATGGTGCTCGGAACCCGGCGATGGGCTTCGCCATGCTGGTCCGCCTGGATGGTGGTATGCTGGTGGCTGTGTTGCAGTATCAGCGCAGGGCCATCCTCAAGAACTTCAATAATTTGGCATGAGACGCCCGCAAACACTACCTCATGTCCAATCAGATTGCGCAGCCTGTCTACATTGATCATGGTTTCATGCACGATATTTAATCCTTTTTCTGTAGATGTGTTTTAGTTTACTCGTAAATTCCGATTTTAAAACCGTGGAGGCATGAAACCGAGCAAGGTTTCATGAAAAATTGAATATGGTTAAGGTCTTATTTGTCTGTATGGGCAATATCTGTCGCTCGCCTACAGCCCATGGTGTCTTTTTGAAAATATTGCAGGATCAATCTCTTGCTGAGTTTGTTGAAGTCGATTCCGCCGGTACACATGCCTATCACATTGGTAAAGGCGCGGATGAACGTTCTCAATTAGCGGCCTCTCGTCGCGGGGTTGATCTAAGCGCACTGCGTGCACGCCAGGTTGAGCCAGCAGATTTTCAACGCTTTGATTATGTCCTGGCCATGGATGATGACAATCTTCAGCATCTGGAGATGATCTGTCCGTTGGAACGGCGTGGAAAGTTGCGACTCTTCATGGAGTTTGCCCCACAGATGAAAAAGCGTGAAGTGCCCGACCCCTATTATGGAGGCAGCAGTGGTTTTGAACAGGTTTTAGATCTGGTTGAGGCGGCGGCTGAAGGGCTGCTGGAGGAGATCAAGCAGCGCCATCTGTCATGGAAGGGTGTCCCCCTAACGACGCTGTAGAAACCCCCCATTCTGAAAACCTGTTTCATTGTTTCGTTGCTTTACGACTCGGAATGATGGTTTTCAAAAAGATTTCCTCCTCTGTTTCAACAAAAGGCACGAGGTATGCGTAACCTTCAATAAGTACAACAGAAATCTGCGGCCCTTTGCGCCAAGTCCGTGTTGACTGCCGGGTT
>JAYWDX010000185.1:0-2490 GCA_043779675.1 Tenderia sp. (SeqCode) | reverse complement strand
ACACCCTGGGGGTCGGTACCGATCAAGGCGGACCGGTCCCCTTTGCTAGCGGTAAATTTATTACTGCTGGCAATGAACTGGTCACCTCACACCTCAACCGAGAAACCCTGCGCACCCTGGCCCAGAGTGGCGGCGGTGACTACGCCGATCTGCGCCCTGAGATCTGGCCGCGCATCATGCAAATAGTTGAAGGGCTGAAACGCCCGGTTGAAACCAGCAGCCAGCGCCGCAGCGGCACGCCGCTCTTCCCCTGGTTTCTGGGGCTGGCGCTGATTGCCTTTCTCTGGAATGGTGTTCGCCGTCCCGAGATGCTGGTGCTGGTGCTGGCCCTTCCACTGGTCATCAACAGTCCAACAACCGAGGCGGCGCCATGGGACGAGGCCAAAGGACTCACCCTGCTTAAAAAAGAGCACCACCAAGCTGCGCTTGAGATCTACAGCAATCTCAAAAACTATAACGGCTATCTCGGCAGTGGTGTTGCCGCCTACCGCCTCGGCCAGTGGCAGCAGGCACTGAATGCCTTCGACCGCGCCCTGGCAGCAGCGGGCAGCAATGCAGAAAAAGCACGCGCCGCCTACAATCGCGGCAATACACTGGTGCAGCTCGGCCTGATCGCAGCGGCGAGCGATGCCTACAAAACCACCCTCTTCTGGCAACCAGACCACACCAAGGCCACTCACAATCTAACGCTATTGCAACGCAATCAACCCAAAGGTGGCGAACGTAAAGGCAAGAGCGATTACCAACGCCAAGGTGAAGGTGGCGCTGAGCAGGAGAGTCGCCCCGGTGATGCCAGCAGCAGTGCAGGACAACCACGCCAACCAAGCCAACCCGACCCCAGCCAGACGGCCAACGGCCAACCCAATAGCCATGGTGCGGAAAAACAGCAGGCATTGCAGCAGAGCCTGACGCAGTGGAGTCAACGCCGCGATGCCCATGGCGAAACGCCGACCCAAATACAGCAACAGCTCAATACATTGAAGGAGGATTACCAGACCATGCTCAAACAGCGCTTCGCCACGGAAGACATCAGTGACACCTCTGGTTTGGTGATAGAAAAACCATGGTAAGAATAATCGCCACACTTATCTGCCTGCTGCTTGGCTTCACCTCAACCACCTCAGCCACCGCCGCCGAGCTCACGGCCAGAGTTGATCGCAATCAACTGAGCCAGCAGCAGCACATCCGCTTCACCCTGGAGCTGATCAACAGCGATACCCGATTACGCGCCGAAGGGGTCAAACCCAACGTTGACCTGACTTTGCTGAGCGACAACTTTAGCCTCAGCCGTCCTACTGCCACCAACAACTACAACATCTATCAAGGGCGCGGCCGTTCCAGCTCAACACTGACAGTGACACTCTTCCCACGTAGCGCTGGCCATTTCACCATCCCGCCATTTGAAGTGGATGGCTTGCGCAGCAAACCCATCACCATTGAGGTCACGCCAGCCGGTACCGACGCCCCCCCTGACTTATTTGTACGTAGCGGCAGTAGCAAGAGTTCGGTCTGGGTGAATGAGCAATTGGTGGTCTATCTGGATCTTTACCACCGCGTGGCGCTCGATAAAGCGAGCCTGGGTGACAACCTCGAAACCGAGCCCACCCAGATCGAACTGCTACCCTACTGGAAGCTGGAACAGGCCAGCCGTCATGAGCAATTTCAAGGCTACGATTATGAAGTGGAGCGCACTGCCTGGGCGATATTTCCGCAAACCAGCGGCACACTGACGGTGCAACTGCCTGATGTCTGGGCGGTCAGCCAAGGCGCTGGTGAAGCAAAACAACGCCTTGAACACCAACGTCTTAACATCGAGGTAAAGGCACTACCTGCTGGAGTACCCGCCGACATTATCATCGGCAAACCGCTGCTAGAGCAGACCCGTCTGCCACTACAAAGCAAACAACATCAGCTGACCCACTGGACCGTGACCGTCAGGGCGCCGATCGCCGTCATCAGCCTGCCCGAGCAACTGCCCGGCATTACTCTGCCAGAGGGACTGCGGCTCTATCCCGACACCGCCCGCCGCGATACTGCACTCAACAACAGCGGCATCATCGACCGCGCTGACTATGTGCTCTCGGTGATGCCACTAGAAGCAGGCGAGTTCGAACTACCGCCGCTGCGCATCCCCTACTTCGATCCTGAGTTGGGGCAGGCCGATTATGTCGAACTGCCGGGCCAATCGCTCACCATCACCCCCGCCCCTCTGCCAGAGACCACTAACAACCTGACACAGCCAATACCAGAGATTGCCACCTCCACAGCGGGCATCAATCTCGACCACTGGCTCCGAATCTGGCTCTGGCCCAGCGCCACCGCCCTCTTCGCCCTGCTCTGGCTCGCCACCCTCATCCTCTGGCAGCGCAGCGGCCGCAACAGAAGCGTAGCTGTCGCCGCAGCAACGCCCAAACCGGTCCATCAAGAGACGCGCCACCCGCTACAACAACAGTTGCTTGATGCGCTCGCCAGCCGAACGCTGGAGGAGGG
>JAYWDX010000184.1:0-2235 GCA_043779675.1 Tenderia sp. (SeqCode) | reverse complement strand
GGACGCCACCACCTACAAAAACGCGCTGGAGACGGCGGCGCTGATCCACAACACGGTGGCCGGTGCCTTCAATGTGCGGGCTGCAGACATGCCTGGGCTAAGCGTGGTGATCGAGGCCGGGGCAATTTACACTGGCACTACAATCATCGAGGCGATGGTGCAGACAATCAGCGGCATCACCGCGCCAGTCACCAGCCCCCGCATCGACATCATCGAGATCAACCCACTGACCAGCACCGCCTATCGAGTCGCCGGGGCTGAGGCAGTAACGCCGGTCAAACCCGCCGTGACTGCTGGGCGTGTACCGCTGGCCTACTACCAGATTGGGGTGAGCGTGACGGCCATCACCAATGCCATGATCGTGCCGATTAGATCAATACTGACTGGGGCGGTGCTGCGATCCGGCAATCAGGCAATGACAGGCAACCTGGCTGTTGCCGGTATCAACAGAGCATGGGCAGAAAATATTAAAACCGTAGATATCGGATCAACCTCAGCTGTAGATGAGGGGGCTACAGGTGATACTGTCATAGTGGCGAATGCCTATTTTGATGGGGTCAATTGGCGGTATATCAGCAACGGGTTTGCCGCGTTGCAGGCATCCAGTAAATCCACTGGAGTAATTGATATTCGCACGGCTGCATCTGGATTGGCGGGAAACGTAGTGACATTCACACCACGTCTAACTATACCAAACGATGGCACAGCAAAAATCAATGGAAACGTCGCTTGGCATGCGGGCGGCTATATTACAGGGCCTGACGGCAGTGAAATAAACCCGGCATTCTCATTCGCTAACAATGCCTCCTCTGGTATGTCATGTTTCACTGTCGGAACGCCATATTTACTATTTCAGAATGGCAGTCCTATTCTTAGTACCTCCAGCCGTCTATATCAATCTGAGGTATTTGAATTTTATGGTGCTCCCAGCACACTGGATGGTGCTCCTGTACTGATAGCCCAAAGTACCGCGAGTGGAGCCACTACGTCACTATCTGTAAATCGGTGTAGCAACAGCGCATGGAACGCGGCAGCGAATGCTGTGTCTGTAGGTAAAAACTCAACCACCAATAGATCAATCAATGCGGCCGGCACCGTTAACGCGAGCGGCGCAGATTACGCAGAATATGAGTACAAAGCTGCTAGTTGTGGAGTTGTGCAAAAAGGTGACGTGATAGGGTTTGACGTAGATGGGAAGATTGTAGATCGCTGGGCGACGGCCGTAACGTTTGGGGTTAAATCGACTGATCCCTCCTATGTTGGTGGTGATGTATGGGGTACGCCAGAGGCATTAGGGCTGGTAATGCCCATTAAGCCCCGGCTTGGCGATATAACTATTTTAAAGCCTGTTGAGCCTGATTATGAGGCTGCCTCATCATTAAATGAGGGCGAGGATGAGGCGGCATTTATAGCTCGTCAGGCCGAGGTAGAAGAGTCCAAGGTTGCGTATAAAGCGGCAATGTCTGTCTATCAGCTCGCGGTTGACGCAGAACATCAGTCGATGATGGATCAGTACCTGGCTGGCATGGAAGTGGTAACACAGGCGCTGGAAGCCGCCCGCATCCATATAGACAGAGTGGCGTACAGTGGTAAGGTGCCCGTCAACATTACTGGCACCGCTGGCGCGGGTGACTACATCGTGCCCATCAATGACGGGACGGGAGGCATTATTGGTATAGCGGTCGCTGCCACTCTGATCGCGTTTGACCAGTATCGACTGGCAGTTGGACAAGTCAAACGTATTCTGCCTGATGGACGTCCTGAGATTGTCATCAAAAAGGGTTAGGATTAAGCGGCTTTTAATGCCGTCGCAAAATGACGTTAAAAAACGGATTAAATGAGTGTCGCAAAATGATTGTTAATTTGTCGCAAAATGATCGTCGCGCTACATGCACTCAACATACCTACCACAATGACTCTACGGCTACTAAAGCCGCTCCTGCATTTCTCCGTCGCTCGCTAGCGCTCCCAACTACGAAAGGGCAGACGGCGCAGCCTATCCGGGACTAGCGGCCCTCGCTTCGCTATCCATGGCCGCCAGCGCCCGTTTTTATGGCGCTCATGCCATCAACACCTTCATTCAGGTGATGTTGTAGGCCGCCGCAGTGAAGCAAAATATCCAATCAACCCGCGCCCCACCTCGGTGACGTAATTTTCCTAAAAGGCCGATTGTCTTCATCCCGCCAAAACACTCTTCTATCCGTTTGCGTTTTCTCTGACTGATCTCATAACCGT
>JAYWDX010000183.1:0-3052 GCA_043779675.1 Tenderia sp. (SeqCode) | reverse complement strand
TAGCGGACGCAGGACGGTCCGGGCAAAAGGAATTAGCTGTCGCGTAAGCGAGTCAATTTACGGCATGGACGCCATAAATTGCTCACGAGGTAGCGACACGATCTCGATTACCAGACGACTCTTTACGGGTGGCTCTTGGGTATTTTTGACGTTGCTGATATCCTCCAGCCGCAGCTGATGCCGTTTTATATAGATCATCAAGCAATGCCTGCAGCTGTGCCCGATCACGCAACTGGCTCTGATCGTCGATTTCAACAAAGCCAAGCAGATATTCCTGGTTGGTGGCCGCATTGTGACGTTGAATGGAGTGCGGCTCGCATGACGACTGGGGGGGCACCTCGCAGCGGCTAAAGTTACTACGATAAATGTTATTAGAGCTACAGGCTGACAACAGCAAGGCCAGCACTAGCAGTAGTGGCAATGTTATTTTATTTGAATTAATCATCTCAGCAGCGTCTCTTTTTCTGTATAGAAACAGGACTCATCTTGCGGGCTAGTGTCTCCGCTATTTTGGCGACAACTCCGCTACCTTCGCTAGACCTACACCGTTATAATAGTCTCCATGTCAAAATCCCCCAAACACTCATCACGCCGCACCACTTCATCATCCAGACCCGGCCGCCATCTTGTACCCGCCTTTTTACTGGCGATGCTGTTGCCAGCGATAGTGGCGTTTGTTATATATGCGCTTTATCTCGACCATCTGGTACAACAGAAGTTTGAGGGTAAACGCTGGTCCATCCCGTCACGCGTTTATGCACGAGCGCTGGAACTCCATCCCCAAGCGCCACTAAACGCAGAAGCGTTGCAAACAGAGTTGCAACTGATCGGTTACCAACCCTCCAGTGATGGTTTGGCGCCGAGCAGCTACTATCGCAACGGCAATACCTTTGTTATATCCAGCCGCGCATTTACCCACTGGGATGGTGAAGAGCCAGCACGCTCGTTACGCCTAACCATTGAGTCCAATCGCCTGACAACATTAACCAACAATCGCAACGCCAAGGCGCTTACCTTGGCGCGATTGCAGCCGATGCAGATCGGCAGCATCTATCCGTCCCAAACAGAGGACCGCATCCTGGTAAAACTCGGCGATCTACCACCTGAGTTAACCAACGGCCTGCAAGCGGTCGAGGATCGCCATTTTCAGGAGCATCACGGCATTGATTTCACCGGCATTGCCCGCGCGGCATGGAGCAATCTACGCGCTGGCCATGTGGTCCAGGGGGGCAGCACCCTGACGCAACAGCTGGTAAAAAACTTCTACCTCGACAATGAACGCACCCTCTGGCGCAAGGTCAACGAGGCACTGATGGCGCTGTTGCTGGAGTACCATTACAGCAAGGCTGACATCCTTGAGGCCTACGCCAACGAGATCTATCTTGGTCAGGATGGTGCCCGTGCCATTCACGGTTTTGGTCTGGCGGCGCAGTTCTATTTTAACAAACCGGTACAGGAGCTGACGCTGCCAGAATCAGCGACGCTGGTAGCAATCCTGCGCGGCCCCACTTACTACGATCCGCGCCGTTCACCAAAACGGGCATTGGAACGTCGCAACCAGATTATTGACACCCTGCTGGCGGACGGCTTGATCAAACAGGATAAGGCGCTCCGCGCCAAGCAGGCGTCACTGGGTGTCATCCCCAAACCGATGCGTGGCACTGGTATGCACCCGGCCTTTATCGATCTGGTGAAACGGCAACTGCAAAAAGATTATCAGGAAGAGGAGCTACGTAGCGAAGGGCTGCGTATCTTCACCACTCTCGACCCAATCGCACAGCGCACCGCCGAACAGGCGCTAGTGCGCTGGACCGAAAAACTCGAACAGGCACGTAAATTAAAGACTCATTCACTCCAGGGCGGCGTGGTGATCAGTCGTGTTGGCAGTGGTGAGGTGAGTGCCGTAGTCGGTGGCCGCGATGTCCGTTTTGATGGTTTTAATCGCGCCCTCGATACCCACCGTCCGATCGGGTCACTGGTCAAACCTGCGCTCTACCTCACTGCATTGATGCAACCCCAAACTTACACACTGACAACATTGATCAACGATGAACCACTGCAACTCAAACAGCCAGGCAACGATAAAACTTGGGTGCCTGAAAACTACGACCATATCAATCACGGGGCTGTGCCGCTGATCGACGCCCTGGCGCACTCCTACAACTTGGCGGCGGTAAATCTGGGCATGGCACTGGGTGTTAAACAAGTGGTTAATACATTACGCGCCCTTGGCATTGAAGAGACCATCCCTAGCTATCCGTCAGTATTGCTCGGCTCCGTGGAGCTCGCCCCGATTGAGATAGCACAAATGTACCAGACACTCGCCGACCAGGGTTTCTACACACCATTGCGCGCCGTGCGTGAAGTGTTGACCCAGGATGGCAAACCGCTGCAACGTTATCCGCTGGAGACCGAACAACGCTTCTCCGAACCACACGTCTACTTAATCAACTACGCGCTCCGCGAGGCCTTGCGCAATGGCACAGGTGCCAACGTTGCCCAACGCATACCCAGAGATATTGAGCTGGGTGGCAAAACCGGCTCCACCGATGACCTGCGCGACAGCTGGTTTGCAGGCTTTGGCAGCGACTATGTTAGCGTTGTCTGGATGGGTAGCGACGACAACAAGGTCACCGGTCTCACTGGCGCTAGTGGCGCGCTACAAGTCTGGGCCGACATCATGACCCGCATCAACCTCAGTCGTGGCGAACAACCACCACCTGTCGATATTGAGATAACACGTATCGACCGCACTACCGGATTGAGAGCTGACAATGGCTGTGACGATAGCGCCCGCCTGCTTCCCTTCATCAGCGGCACAGCCCCAAATGAGGACGCGCCCTGCGCCAATGGCGTCATCGAAGAGGTCTTTGAAGGTTTGGTCGATAGTGTGAAGGGATGGTTTGAATAAAAAATAATTTAATAAAAGGGGATAAAATTCGGCTCTACCTACTAGGCTCTGTTGACGTAAGCCCGCCACCTCAGCGCAACCATATCAGAACAGAGGACAAAGCGACCATCCCCATGAAGTTAATTGCTTTTTTCTCATAAC
>JAYWDX010000182.1:0-3079 GCA_043779675.1 Tenderia sp. (SeqCode) | reverse complement strand
ACTCCATTAGGATTTTCTGCGCCAGTAGCTCGGCCACCATGCGCCGAAGTACTTCACCGAATTTTTTCAGCATTCCCTTTAGGCCGTCATCGAACGGCTGAAACAGAAAATCGGCAAATGTACTTTGAATATTGCGCGATGCTTGAACGGCAAACTCGGTCATCACATCGCCGGTCTTTTTAATCTTGGGGTCCAGGCCGTCAAAGCGCATCCCAGCCTCATTCACCAGCCGGTTAAACGTCTCTTGATCAACCGCCCCCGCTACCAACATGCCGCGATACAGGTCTATCTGTGCGGTCAGCAGCTCGTAATCGGTGCGCACGCTCTCAGCCAATTGTCGGCCCTGTTCAACCAGCGACTGGCGCGCCTTTTCGGCCTCGCCTTCGGCCCATGTTTGATTCTCTAATTCCTTGAGCGCCTGTGCCTGAGCGATGATTGATAGACGCCACTGTTCACCCTCTGGCCCGAGCCGTTTAATCTCATCGGCCAGGTCGCCGAGTGTGAGGCGATATTCCAACGCTGCCACATCACCCTGGCCATAGGCAGCAATCTGTTTGCCCAGATCAGCGGTGATTTTGCCCAATGACTCACGGGACTTATCAATTTCTTTAGCGTTGTTGTCGGCATCCTTTTTGCGCTGCTTGGCCGCTTCTGTGGCGGCAGCACGCCGGGCAACCTCTTCCTGCTCGGCTTTGCGGCGCGCAGCGGCCTCTTGGTTGATGGCATCTTTGGCATTCAGTGCAGCGGGGATAACTCCTTTTTCATATCTGGCAACGACCTCCAGTGCCATCTGATCGGCCAGCTCCCAATTTTTGGCAATCTGATCAAAATTTCCCGCCATTGCATCCTGGGTGGATTTTACAAAGGCTCCCAACTTGATCGCCATGATCTCGAAGCCGCCTAAGAATGGTTTTACAAACCCATTCATTACCTTGGCACCCCAATCAAACAGCGTTGTTAAGGCGGGGATCAATGCAGACCCGAACGCTGTTTTTAAATCGATTGTGCTTTTATTCAGTGCCGCAAACTTGCCCTCCAATCCATTGGCTGCTTTAGCTGCATTACCCAGCTGCGCCTCGGTCTCACGCACAATGCCTGCTACTTCTGCTTGCACTTTTTCCTGTGCAGTCAGGGTTGCAACAGTCTTGCCGATGCTATCGGCGTACTCCGTCCAGATTATGCTGACGTTTTTTGTGACACCGGCGTTATCCACCAAAATGGAGTTTTCATTTTTCAGACCTTCCGTGGCAGTTAGCACTGCCTCAGACATAGACAAGTGGGCCGCACGGTTAAACGCTGCCGCATCCTTGAGGCGGGTGATTGTCTGGACGGCCTCATCCAAATTGTAGCCACGGGAGAGTAGGTTTTGCAGCGACTTTGAGGCATCTGCCACCGTCATCAATCCATCGGCTGCTAACTTCGTGGCCTCATCGAATGCGCGTTCAATGCCAACGCCGGTATTGTTAGCAACGGCCTCCAGGCCACGAAATGCAGACTCGGCCTGGCGCACGGCATCAACCGATGCTTTTACACCAGTGGCGATCGCGCCTAATGTAAAAAGACGCGCCAACTCATCCCGTAGATCAGCGACTACACTCTTGGTTTGTTGCAGACTTTCGCGGAATTTTGGCGCGGGATCGGGGATGCCTTTTTTAGCCTCACCGGCAAGGGATTTGATCTCATTGGCGAGGGCGTCAATCTCTTTGACGCCATCAACCAGTGCCTTTATTTTTAATGACAGTTCGAGATTATTACCCATTGCGATCGCTCATTTCATTTAGCCAATAGATCGAGCATTTTTTGCAATCCCTTACTATCGCCCTGTGTGCCGATGGCAATCATGCTCAACAGATCACTTAGGCGATAGCGCTCTTCGCGCTCAATTGCGGCACTGTAGGCCCGCAGCTCACGCAATGTATAATTCAGGAGGTCTGGCTGGCGGTGACCTGCGCCGATGAGTCGCTGAAAGAGACCCGCCCAACGACACTCATCATCTCTGTCACTGTCTTTCGCATCACCGGCATCAGCCGGTGGGCGAAAAAATCCAAATTCACCTCCATGACCTTTTGAACCAGGCGCAACAGGTCATCGCACTCCAGGTCACCAACCCACTCATCAGTCTTGCCCGTCGCAATCGCCATCGCTGCGATTATCTTTTCGCCGTGGTCAGCGACCAATCCCAGCCAGTCAATATCATCACCACCAAGCTGCGCCATGCACGGGCGCACAGCACGGGTAAAGGCGGGAATGTTTCGAACTTTGAGCGGACCAATATGAAGTACTTCCCCACCAATGGTGAATAGCTCGTCTTCCGGGATTACATCAACCGCATCAGTCATCATTCACCTCACACCATCACAATCCGGCCAAACTGCCCGAGCAACGTATCGCCCACCTTGGTGTCGTCGTAGAGCACGGAGCCGCTCATATCCAACACGGCCAGCTCATCATTGATTAGCGCCAGCTCGGTGAGTGGCGATAGCGCACAGCGGTATAGCTCGACCAGCACCCCCTTGTTGCTGTCTGCCGTGTTCAGTCCCTCAAAACGCAGCCAAACCTCGGGCTGTGCGGTGGTAAACATGTTGTTATTGGTCACCAGGGCATTGGCGTAGTCGGCCTTGAATGGCTGCACAAACGGCGCGCCGGTGGTCAGCTCTAAAAACTCCAGGGTGCCGAGGTCGGTATTGCTGACCCGGTAGTTTGTGCCCTGGATGAGTGTTTTGGGGGTAGTGGGAGTCGAATCTTTTACCACCACGCTCGACACCTTCTGCTTTGCCAGGCGGACAAAGTCGGCGGCAGCGATGGTGCTCGGCAGCACTTCTGCCGTCACAGTCCCCGCGCCGATGACGGAGGAAACGCCATACAGCGCCAGTGCCAAATTCTCTTTTTTAAAATCCTCCAGGGTGAATTTGACGCCTGCTGTTTTGCCGGTAATCAGGCGCAGATCAGTCAGGCGCTGGCCCGTCATCGATTCTTTGTGCTCGAACGTATCCGTGCCCAGTGTGAAGGCGACCCCCTTGGCGTTGCCGACATGACGGAACACCCCCGGCACACCGTTCACGGCGGTGGCAACAAAAAC
>JAYWDX010000181.1:0-4350 GCA_043779675.1 Tenderia sp. (SeqCode) | reverse complement strand
GATGATCGGGGCCAGGTTGCCCTCTTTGATGATGATGGCGTCGACAGTGACGGTGTTGATGTTTTTGATGGTGACGGTGTGGTGGGTCTTGCTGCCAGCTTTCGCCCGGTCTGTCTCGAATGCGAGTGACACCGTATCCAGGTCGAAGATGATGGTTTCGTTGAGGTCGGTTAGCGGCGCGTCATTGATGACAGAGAAGCTGATACTGCCTGAGGTGTTCGGGGCGGTGATGACGATGTTGCCACTGGCGGGGGCATTGTGATCTACCCCACCACCAATGGCGGTGCTGGCGGCATTGATCGTGTAGGGCAGCGTCACCGGATAGATCGGGGCAGTGCCGCTGAGATATGCCGTTACGGTGACATTGGTATTGCCCTCGCCCACGCTCTGATTCACACCAAAGCTGGCCTCGGGCAGGACGTCGATATACTGCGGGGTACTCAACGAGTTATTGCCCAGATCGGTCGCCGTCCAGGTGATGGTATGTCGGCCGGGGGCCAGCGGGCCGACGGTGCCGCTGGGGTAGCCGGGGATGTCGGAGCTGGGGCTGCCCGCCTGGGTGCTGTCGGTTGCCACGACGCTGGAGGCGACTTCAGTCGCCATCTTCAGGGTGATGACCGGGTGAATTGCATGAAAGGTCTCTGGTGGCACTGTCGGGAGCGGCGCGGTGATGCTGATGTTGGTCGGCGGTTCGGTGTCGACAATCGGTGCTGCTGCGGTGATGGCGGCCTGCGGCCAGGCGCAGAGCAACAGGCTGGCCGCTAACAGCAGGGGCGGGGTGGCTGGTCTCTGGCGCAGGTGGCGGCGGTGCTTGTGCATAGGGTTCCGGGGATTGTCACGGGCTGCTTGGTATAGTCTGGCTATTATGCCTCATGAGGCATAGCGGCGCATGGAGCAGATAAAACAGCGGGGGCTGGCAGGACAGTGCTGCGGCTTGTTTGCTATGCTCCCGGCTCACCTCCCCATCACCTGCAGAGCGGCCATCTGAATATGAAATACCGAGATTTGCGCGACTTCATTGGCCAGCTTGAGGCCCAGGGCGAACTCAAACGCATCTCCCAGCCGGTCAGCCCTAACCTCGAAATGACCGAGGTCTGCGACCGCACCCTGCGGGCGGAAGGGCCAGCACTGCTGTTTGAAAATCCCACCGGCTACGATATCCCAGTGTTGGGCAATCTGTTTGGCACCCCCAAACGGGTGGCGATGGGCATGGGGGCCGAGTCGGTGACGGCGTTGCGCGAGATCGGCAAACTGCTGGCGGCACTCAAGGAGCCAGAGCCACCCAAGGGGTTTCGCGACGCGCTCGACAAGCTGCCGATCTACAAACAGGTGCTCAACATGGCCCCCAAGGTGGTGAAAAACGCGCCGTGCCAGACCCATGTGATCGAAGGGGTCGATGTTGATCTGAGTAAGCTGCCGATCCAGACCTGCTGGCCCGGTGACGTTGGGCCGTTGATCACCTGGGCGCTGGTCGTCACCAAAGGGCCGTTTAAAGAGCGCCAGAACCTCGGCATCTATCGCCAGCAGGTGATCGGTAAAAACAAGGTGATCATGCGCTGGCTCGCCCATCGTGGTGGCGCGCTTGATTTTCGCGATTGGCAGCAGGCCCATCCGGGTAAACGTTTTCCGGTGGCGGTGGCGCTGGGGGCTGATCCGGCGACGATCCTGGGGGCGGTGACGCCGGTGCCTGATTCGCTCTCGGAATACGCCTTTGCCGGTCTGTTGCGTGGCAGTAAGACTGAAGTGACCAAGTGCATCGGCAACGACTTGCAGGTACCGGCCTCGGCGGAATTTGTGCTCGAAGGGTATCTGGAACCGGGCGAGCTGGCCGACGAGGGGCCATTTGGCGACCACACCGGTTATTACAACGAGGTGGATAAGTTTCCGGTCTTCACCATCGAACGTATCACCCATCGCGACCAGCCGATCTACCACAGCACCTATACCGGTCGGCCACCCGATGAGCCAGCCGTGTTGGGGATGGCGTTGAATGAGGTGTTTGTGCCGCTACTGCAGAAGCAGTTCCCCGAGATTGTCGACTTCTATCTGCCGCCGGAGGGGTGCTCCTACCGCATGGCCTGCGTCAGCATCAAGAAGCAGTACGCCGGTCATGCCAAGCGGGTGATGCTGGGGGTCTGGTCGTTCCTGCGCCAGTTTATGTACACCAAGTTTGTGATCGTGGTCGATGACGACATCAACATCCGCGACTGGAAGGATGTGATCTGGGCCATGACCACCCGCATGGACCCGGCCCGCGATACGGTGATGATCGAAAATACACCGATCGACTATCTGGATTTTGCCTCGCCGGTATCGGGGCTTGGTTCTAAGATGGGACTTGATGCCACCAATAAATGGCCCGGCGAGACTACGCGCGAGTGGGGGGTGCCAATTGTGATGGATGCGGCGGTCAAGCAGCGGGTCGATGAGTTGTGGGAATCGCTGGGGATCTTCGGCTGACTTGCTTAACCGTGTAGAATGCGCCCCTGTTTTGTATTTTAACCCTGACGGAGAACCTAGATGTTTGAGTGGATTTTTTTACCTGAGGCATGGATCGCACTGGCCACGTTGACCGCGCTGGAGATTGTGTTGGGCATCGACAACATCATCTTCCTCTCGATTCTGGTGGCGCGGTTGCCCGAGCATCAGAGGCAGAAGGCGCGGCAGATCGGCCTGGCGCTCGCCATGGGCACACGTATCGCTCTGCTGCTGGCCTTGGCGTGGATCATGCAGCTGGTCGACCCCTGGTTCACCATCTTCGGTCAGGAGATCTCCGGCCGCGACCTGATCCTGATTGGTGGTGGCCTGTTCCTGCTGGTCAAGAGCACCCTGGAGATTCACGAAGCGCTGGAGGGGGCGGGGGAGGATCATAGTGTTGCTGGCAAGGCGACGGCTAGTTTTTTCTCTATCGTGGTGCAGATCGCCATCATCGATATCGTCTTCTCCCTCGACTCCGTCATCACTGCTGTCGGCATGGCCGACCATGTGCCGGTGATGGTGCTGGCGATCGTGATTGCGGTGCTGGTGATGATGGTGGCGGCCAAGTCCATCGGTGAATTTGTTGATAAACACCCCACCATCAAGATGCTGGCGTTGAGTTTTCTGGTGGTGGTCGGCACCGCCCTGATCGCCGAAGGGTTCGACATAGATGTGCCCAAGGGTTACATCTACTTCGCTATGGCCTTCTCGCTGGCGGTGGAAATGGTCAATCTGCGGCTTAAGGCCAAGTCTAAGGCTAGGTCTAAGCCGGTGGAGCTGCACAAGCGCATTAGCGAAGAGTAGTGGTGGTGTGAGTGGCGGCTGCAAATCAATTTGCAGCCGCACAAATGAAGAAGGGCCGCAGATGCGGCCCTTTTTTTGGTTTTTTGGTTTTTTGGCTTTTCCAAGCCCGGCTTAGCTGGCGGACTGGAGAGTACTCTCCAGCCCGTTCTATGCCTGTTTACTTCTTGATGTTAGAGAGCAGCTTCGGATTGGTGACCAGCTTGCGGACGCCGTGAGCGTGGTCTTCCTTGAAGTCGTTGCTTTTACACCATTCGCCAACGGTGTTGATGTTGACCTTGGCGCACTGTGGACGAACACTCCAGGTAACGTTGAGCGGGGAACACGCCTGCTCGTTGTACTTTGGACCGGTGGTTGAACCTGTGAACTCAACGGGCTTACCGGTGTTTTTGGGGATGGACTTGGGCTGGTGGTAACTATTGACCATGTTGCCGTCGTAATCCATGGTGTTGAAGTCCAGGGCCTTGGCATCGTTTACCAGGGTGAAGACCTGAGTCTCTACACGCAGGTCCGGGTTGGCGACGCCTTCGGAGAGGCATGCACCCAGGGTTGGGCCAGGCTTGACGTCGCCAGAGCTGTGTACCCAGTGAACTTCAATGGTATCGCCGGGCTTCAGATCGCCGTGCCCGCCTTTGCAGATCGCTTCCTTGGTAGGTGCCAGCTCGGCCTTGCTCAGCTCTTTGCTGATGCCACACTGGTAGCCGGTCTCAAAACCATGGCCATCACCTTCGCCGGCGTAGATCGCAAATGCCTTGGCCTTGTGTTCAGCATTTTTGTGGAAGTGGATGTTGCAGAGGTTCATCTCGGTTGAGCTTGGCGCCAGGGCAGCGCTGCGCTGGTTTTTGCCTGACAGACTGTCAATGTCGCGAGGTGTCTGTGGACCAAAACCTTCACACGATGTGTCTTCAGTCAGCTGGCCATCGCCGGCGATGGCGGTTGTAGAGACCAGGCCCATGGCCAGGACCAGAGCGGTATGTTTCATTATTATCTTCATGTAGTTACTCCCTTCTTTCATTTAAGAATTTTATCTGTCTAGAACCTATCTCAAAACCAAATTGTGGCAATAGCGTA
>JAYWDX010000180.1:0-10306 GCA_043779675.1 Tenderia sp. (SeqCode) | reverse complement strand
TTGACTGCCGGGTTGGACGAAGCCGCTATCGCGGAAAAGCCCCTATTCCCCAATCGACATAAATTCTTCAAAATTCATACTCGACCCCGCAAGGGGATTTTAAACAAAAGCACGAGGATGAATAGCAATGAAAGCACAAATCCCTACACATTTCGAGCATAACTATCAGCGGCATCTAAAGTGCCTCAAGCTCAATGGCATGCAACCCAAAACCATCGAAGCCTATTCTCACGCCATCCGTCGGGCAGGGGAGTATTTTGAGTATGAGATTGATGCGCTGACGCAGCACCAGTTGAGTGATTATTTCTCGGACCTGCTGGAATCACACTCCTGGAGCACGCTTAAGCACGACCTGTACGGACTGAAGTTTTATTACGCCCATGTGTTGCAACACCCCTGGCCTGCGCCCGACTTAATCAAGCCGCCCCGTGTGCAGCGTCTGCCGGATATCATCACGCCCGCTCAGGCGCAGCAGATCTTCATGGCGACACGGGTGTTGAGTTACCGGGTCTTCTTCTTCACGCTTTATAGTTTGGGATTACGGCTGGGCGAGGGGCTGCGTTTGCAGGTGGGCGACATTGATGCGGATCGCAAACGGGTCCATATTCGCGATGCCAAAGGTAACAAGGATCGTCTCGTTCCCTTGCCCGACGCCACTTTGCAGGTAGTGCGCCGCTTCTGGGCTGAGCATCGCAATCCCGTGCTGATCTTCCCAAATCGACACGGTGGACTCAAAAAATCCCATCTCGCCACCACCCCGTTGGATCGTGGCGGCATACAGACCACGTTGCGTCAGGTCACCCAGGCGTGTGGTTTAAAAAAAGAATTACGCCACACAGCCTGCGCCACAGCTATGCCACTCATCTAATCGAGGCGGGCGTCGATCTGCTTGAGGTACAAAAAATCCTCGGCCACCATTCCATTCTCACCACTATTCGCTACACCCATCTCACCGATCAGCGTAAAGGCAATGCTGAACAGCGCATCAACGATCTGATCGGCAAAATGAACATTACGTGGGGCAACGTCAAATGATACGCCTCGCCCACATTGTCGAAACCTTTGAAGCCGACTTTCTCAAACAGTACGGCAATAAACTACTCCCCAGCCAGTTCGCCGCGTTAAACGCCTTCAAAACCTGCCGCAGCCGCATGAGTCCTAAAATGCAGCTGGCCTGCGATGACTGTCAGGGACAAAGTTACCTGCCGCACTCATGCGGCCATCGCAACTGCCCTCACTGCCAGGCCCACGAATCGCAGCAATGGATAGACCGACAACTGCAAAAACTGATCCCCGGCAACTACTACATGATCACATTCACCCTGCCAGAAGAGCTGCGTTCCTTGGCTTGGAGGCATCAGAAGATTCTGTACAATCTCATCACCCGAAACGCCTGGGATACCGTCAACACCTTCAGCCAAAACGACAAGAAACTGCAAGGCGTCACAGGCGCCATCACCGTCCTGCATACGCACAACCGCCGTCTGGACTACCATCCCCATCTCCATCTCGTCATGCCCGCCGCCGCCATCGACACCAGGCAACGGCTGTTACGCAACAAAGACGGAAACTATCTGTTTAACCACACCGCGCTCGCCAACGTGTTCCGGGCCAAAATGCTGGCGGGCATCCAACAGGCCGGACTCAAACTCCCTGACAAATATCCTGAAAAATGGGTGGTCGATTGCACCCGTGTCGGCAGCGGACAGAGCGCGCTGGTTTACCTGGGGCGATACCTGTACCGAGGAGTGATACAGGAGAAAAATATCCTCAGCTGTGAAGACGGGAGGGTGATGTATCGCTACCAGAACAGCAAAACCAAACATATGGAAACGCGCACTGTCAGTGGCGTGGAGTTCCTGCGCCTGATCCTGCAACACGTCCTGCCAAAAGGTTACCGCCGGGCGCGCAACTTCGGCTTTTTGCATCCCAACAGCCAATGGATACAGCGGCTGCAACTGCTGCTCAAACGCATACCCGTACCCGTACCCGCCGCGCCCAAGCCACGACCGACCATCCGGTGTCAGTGCTGTGGTGGCGTCATGAAAATCATCCGCACCCGCATCAAAGCGGCGTTTGATCGGCTACGAACGCCAGGCACATGTGGGGAGGCTGCGATGTAACGCCGCGCATTTTTCAAAAATGCATACCCCCGCAGATGCGGGCAGACTCGCCCTGAAAAAGGTAAGAACGACGCAAAACAGGTTGGAAACCAACTGTTAAATGGAATGGGTTGCTGCAATGGCGATCTTTTAAAAATGGGTATGGGGCAGAGTATGGAAAGCTGCCCCGTGGTGCCCGTCACCGTCTAAGATATATTTTCATAACAAAACCCTCTCGCACATCACCGGGCTCGTCCAACAAACGGTTCAGATTGTGGTTCGCTTCGCTCTCACAATCTAACCTTACTCGTTATGCGTGATTTGTAGTTTCAATCCCAGCCGTCTCTCTTAAATACTCAGCAAGGTAGCCCGGATGGAATGAAATGGAATCCGGGATATGCGGAACGCTGAACTTCCCGGATTTCGTTGCACTGCATCCGGGCTACTCGCTCAGATAGAACCATAGGAAGTACCGACGATAGAAGGCGCATCTGTTGCGAAGAGCCTGCCCCACGTAGTGTATTGGGCAAGCGCTTTGGGCACGATGCGCTTCATCCTATGGCCCTGTGCTTGTCAGATTGTAGGGTGTAATGAGCGGAGCGCATTACGCAGAATGGTTTGATATGAGGTGAGTCGCCGTGCGGCACAATGCCTGTTCGTAATTGCGCCGCACGGTCTTATAAGGAACGATGCGCTTAGGCTGGTTGAGTTGATAGATCAACCAACTCTAAGCCATTATTTTCAGCAACTATCTCACATGCCTCAAGAAGGTCATCAGCATCAGAAGTTCCTTCTTTAGGAAGCTCTTTACGAATGAAGATATTTTTGCCGCTGCCAATTTTTGTGAATACGTTTTGACCGATAACATTTGTCTCCACATGTAGTACCGGGCCTTGTGATACGTCAGCTGCATGACATATTGCCAAGTATAGGTCTTCGCCGCTACTACCTCTGTCAATCCATTTCGTTTTGGTTCTGGTCACAATCTCTGTAGACATTTTAGTATCACTCCTTATTTTATAGGCAGCCGCGTGCACGGAACGCACCCTACGACCGAATTATGACAATTGCCCGAGCTTGTAGGGCGTAATAAGCATAGCGCATTACGCCGAATGGGCAGGCTAATATGAAATCACCATGCGGCGCAATGCCCGCTGGTTATTGCGCCCTACTTAATTAGCCAGCAATCCTAGTACCTTCTCTACCGCCGTAATCCGTTCTTCCGTTTCTACTATTGGCATGATGAAGCGCAGTTTGTCCTGGCCGTCGAGCTTGTAGGTTTTGCTCTGTTTTTGGATGAGGTCGATGATCTTGATGGGGTTGATGTTGGTTTGTGCTGCAAATATCAAACGGCCACCTTGTGGTCCGGCCTCGATTTTTTTGATGCCGAGCGGTTGTGCCTTGAGTTTTAGCTCGGTGACACGGACGAGGTTTTTGAGTGCGTCGGGCAACAGGCCGAAGCGGTCGATCATCTCTACTTGTAGTTCGCGCAGCTCGTCGTCGTTGGCGGCGTTGGCGATGCGTTTGTACATCACCAGGCGGGTATGGACGTCGGGCAGGTAATCGGCGGGGATGAGGGCGGGGATTTTAAGATCGATTTCGGCGTGTTGTTCCAGCGGCTGGTCGAGGTTGGGGACCTTGCCGGCCTTGAGCGCTTTGACGGCGCGTTCCAGCAGTTCGCTGTACATGGTGAAGCCGACTTCTTGGATCTGGCCGCTCTGTTCGTCGCCGAGCAGTTCGCCGGCGCCGCGAATTTCCAAGTCGTGTGTTGCGAGTGTGAAGCCTGCTCCCAACCCTTCGAGCGATTCGATCGCCTCCATGCGTTTGACGGCGTCGGTGGTCATGCTGCGGTTGGGCGGTACCACTAGATAGGCGTAGGCCTGATGGTATGAACGACCGACACGGCCGCGTAGTTGGTAGAGCTGGGCGAGGCCGAGTTTGTCGGCGCGATTCATGATGATGGTATTGGCGGTGGGTATGTCGATGCCGGTTTCGATGATGGTGGTGCAGACCAGGATGTTGTGGCGCTGGTGGTAGAAGTCGAGCATCACTTGCTCGAGGTCGCGCTCACGCATCTGGCCGTGGGCGACGACGACACGCGCCTCGGGGATCAGTTCGCGCAGTTCGTTGGCTTGTTTTTCGATGGTATCTACTTCGTTGTGCAGGAAGTAGACCTGGCCACCACGTTTGATCTCGCGCAGGCACGCCTCACGTACCAGGTTTATGTCCCATTGCCGCACAAATGTCTTGATGGCGAGGCGTTTGGATGGTGCGGTGGCGATGATGGAGAGATCACGCATCTCGGAGAGCGCCATGTTGAGGGTGCGCGGGATTGGCGTGGCGGTGAGTGTGAGTATGTCGACCTCGGCGCGCAGCGATTTGAGCCGTTCCTTCTGGCGCACGCCGAAGCGGTGCTCTTCGTCGAGGATGACAAGTCCAAGCTCGGTGAACTTGACGTTGCTCTGCAGCAGTTTGTGGGTGCCGATGATGATGTCGACCTTGCCTTGGGCGAGGGCTTCAAGCACTTCGTTCTGTTCCTTTTGTGAACGAAAACGCGATAGCACTTCGATGCGCACCGGCCAGTCGGCAAAACGGTCACGGAAATTTTGGTGGTGCTGTTGCGCCAACAGGGTGGTGGGCACCAGCACTGCTACCTGTTTGCCGCCATGCACGGCGAGGAAGGCGGCGCGCATCGCGACTTCGGTCTTGCCAAAACCGACATCGCCGCAGACGAGGCGGTCCATCGGTTTGTCGCTGACCATGTCTTTAATGACGTTGTGAATCGCCTCTTCCTGATCGGGGGTTTCTTCAAAGGGGAAGGCGGCGGCGAAGGCGCGGTAGTGTTCGTCCGGTTCGGCATAGGCGTGGCCACGGCGGGCGGCGCGACGGGCGTAGATATCTAACAGTTCAGCCGCGACGTCGAGGGCCCGTTCGGCGGCCTTGCGTTTGACTTTCTGCCAGTGGTCACTGCCGAGTTTGTGCAGCGGTGCGCTCTCTGGCGCGGTGCCGGTGAAGCGGCTGATTAGGTGTAGCGATGAGACGGGCACGTAGAGTTTGTCGCCACCGGCATATTCAAGCGCCAGAAATTCGGTGGTGAGACCGCCGATGTCGAGGCTTTGCAGGCCGAGGTAGCGGCCGACGCCGTGCTCCTCATGCACTACCGGGCTGCCGGGCATCAGTTCGGTGAGGCTGCGGACGATGGCGTCATCATCGCGCTTGGTGATCTTGCGGCGGCGGCGCTGCATGACAGTGTCGCCGAAGAGCTGCGGTTCACTGATGATGGCGATGGCGGATGAATGAGCGGATTCAGGCAGCAGCAGCCCCTTTTCCAGCGGTGCAATGGTGATGCCGATGCGGGCGGCATCGTCATCAAGAAAGCTGAGCCAGTCGGGGTAGGCGCGGGGGTAGATTTCGTCGCGCTTGAGCAGCTCTAGTAGTGCCTCGCGGCGACCGCTGGTCTCGGCGGCAAAGAGGATGCGTCCTTTGAAGCCGTTGATGAACTCGCGTAGCGCCGCCAGGGGTTGTGGGGCACGGGCGTTGACGCTGACCAGCGGCGCCATCTGGGTGGCGAAGTTGTAGACGCCGGGCGCCTCTTCGGCTTCGAAGTGGTGGCAATCGATGCGCGGGAACGCTTCGATGCGACTGAGCAGTTCACTGCTCTGGAGGAAGACCCGTGACGGTGCCAGGATCGGCCGTTGCTTGTCATAGCGGCGCTGCTCGTAGCGCGCTTCGGCCTCGTGCCAGAAGGCGCTGGCGGCCTCGGCTATGCCCTCTTCCAGAACGACCACGGTGTTTTTGGGCAGGTAGTCGAAGAGGGTGGTGGTCTGTTCAAAAAAGAGCGGCAGATAGTATTCGATGCCGGGGGCGGCGATCCCTTCGGTGACATCCTTATATATATTGGAGCGGGCCGGGTCGCCCTCGAACTCGGCGCGGTAGGCCTGGCGGAACTGGGTGATCGCCTCTTTGGTGAGCGGAAACTCGCGCGCGGGCAAGAGTCGCACATTGGCGACACTTTCCTTGGAGAGCTGGGTTTCGGGGTCAAAACTGCGTATCGTTTCGATCTCGTCGTCGAAGAGGTCGATGCGGTAGGGGATTTTGCTGCCCATGGGGAACAGGTCAACCAGCGCGCCACGTACCGCGAACTCGCCATGTTCCATCACCTGCGAGACGCAGCGGTAGCCGTTGCGCTCCAGCCGCATGCGCAGCGCTTCGATGTTGAGTTTGTCGCCAATGTCGAGTATCAGGCTATGGGCTTCGATATACTCGCGCGGCGCCAGGCGATTCATGGCGGTGGCAGCGGGGATGATCAGCACCCCTTTTGTGATCTGTGGCAGTCGGTAAAGCGCTTCGAGCCGCTGCGAGATGATGTCCTGATGCGGCGAGAAGATGTCGTAGGGTAGGGTCTCCCAGTCGGGAAAGGCGATGACCGGTAGCTCGTCCTCGTTGGCCAAATAGAAGCGCAGCTCATATTCCAGCCGTGTCGCCATCAGCGAGTCGGCGGTGATGACGACCAGCGGGCCGTCGTGTTGCCGCGCCCCCTGGCCCAGCACCATGCCAAAACTACTGCCATAGAGTCTAGCCCAGGTGGTGCGCTGCCCGCGAGTACGTGGCATGGGTGGACTGAAAGGGTCGTGGTGGGTGGTGGCTAGGGTATTGGCGGTTTGCTGTGTCATAAGCTGATCTGTTATGGATTTTGATGATCTAAATGGGCGGCCATTCTGGCATATTTCGCCACGCGGGTGGAGTTCGCTGTGACGCAAAGGGGTTGTTGGCGTTGACGGTTAGATGGACCCAGGCGACCTTTAGGTTTTGCGGTTAAAACCGATAGTTAGAGTCTGCCCCGAGAGGGCCTGCCCCACGTAGTGTTTTGGGCAAGCGCTGTGGGCACTGCAATATAAAATGGAATTTAGTGCTAATGGTTGAACGTTATGCAACGTGGTTAATTCGCTGGCGCTGGGCGGTAGTGATACTGACCCTGGTGTGGCTGCTTGCCGCTGCCTATGGCGCCCGTTTTCTGACCTTCAGCAACGACTACCGTGTCTATTTCACCAAAGAAAATCCCCAGCTGCTGGCGTTCGAGAAGCTGCAGAACACCTATAACAAAGGTGACAATGCGCTGCTTGTAATCACCCCTATGGAGGGGGATGTGTTTACTGTCTCGACGCTTGATGCTATTGAAGCGTTGACCCATGCCGCCTGGCAAATTCCCTATTCGACACGTGTCGATTCGGTAACCAATTTTCAGCATACCCGTGGCGTTGGTGATGACTTGGTGGTGGCCGATCTGGTTAAGGATGCAATGGGGCTGGGTACAGCGGAGTTATCACAGATCAAGGCGATAGCGCTGGCGGAACCGCTGCTGGCACAGCGCCTCATCTCCAAGGATGGGCAGGTGACGGCGGTCAATGTCACGGTGCAGCTGCCAGAGCGTGATCTGCAAAAAGAGGTTCCGGAGGTGGTGAACCATTTGCGTCAGCTGGTCACTACTTTTAAATCGCAACACCCTGATTTAGAGGTGCGGTTGACCGGTGCGGTGATGATGAATAACGCCTTCTCCGAGGCGGCCCGTGATGATCTGCAAACGCTGGTGCCACTGATGTTTTTGGTGATTGTGCTGGTGATGGCGCTGGCGTTGCGTACTACTGCCAGTGTTGTGAGTACTGTGCTGGTAATTGCCATGAGCATTATCAGCGCCATGGGGTTGGCGGGGTGGGCGGGGATTGTATTGACACCGCCAAGTGTCTCGGCGCCGGTGGTGATCATGACGCTTTCGGTGGCCAACTGCATGCACCTACTCACCAGCTACCTGCATGCCATGTACCAAGGGATGGATCGGCGCGCGGCCATGGTTGATAGCATAAAGGTCAATTTTCACGCCTTTTTCTTGACCAATGTCACTACGGTGGTCGGTTTTCTCACCATGAATTTCAGCGAGGCGCCGCCGTTCCGCGATCTGGGCAATATTATGAGCATTGGTGTTCTGACCAACTACCTGCTCTGTATCACCTTCCTGCCCGCGCTTATGGTGATGTTGCCGATCCGGGTCAACCCTGAGGGTGATAAAACCGTTGCCCGGATGGGTCGTTTTGCTGAGTTTATTATCCGCAATCGTTACCGTTCGTTGTGGATAGTTGCGTTGATTGCGGCAGTGCTTATCGCTTTTGTCCCAAAGAATGAGCTGAATGATAACTTTGTGGAGTATTTCGACGACTCATACCAGTTCCGCCGTGATACCGATTACAGCACTGCAAATCTTACCGGTATGTACCAGCTCTTTTACTCGGTGGAGAGTGGCCGTGCCAATGGTGTCACCGATCCTGACTATCTGCGGACATTGGCGTCGTTTGCCGAGTGGTACCGGCAGCAGCCAGAGGTGCAGCATGTGGCCAGCTTTACAGAGATAATGAAGCGGCTGAACAGAAATATGCATGAGGAGGATCAATCCTACTACCGGGTGCCGGAAGATCGTGAGCTGTCGGCCCAGTATCTGCTGCTCTATGAGATGTCGCTACCGTTCGGGCTCGATCTCAATGATCAGATCAATATTGATAAATCGGCAACACGTATGATCGTCAGCATCAAGAATCTCACCTCTTCACAGATTCTGGCGCTGGAGGCGCGGGCGCAGCAATGGTTGCAGCACAATGCGCCTACAATTAAGGCAGAAGGGACCGGGCCGATTATTATGTTCTCCTACATTGGCATGCGTAACATCGAGAGCATGTTGGTGGGTTCGATGTGGTCGCTGCTGGCGATCTCGGTGGTAGTAATTTTTGCATTATGGTCGGTGCGACTGGGGATCATCAGCCTGATCCCCAACATCGTGCCGATATTGATGGCCTTTGGTGTCTGGGGATTGTTGGTGGGGCAGATCAGCCTGGCGGCTTCAGTAGTGGCAAGTGCCGCCTTGGGCATTATCATTGATGATACAGTTCACTTCCTATCCAAGTTTAAGTATGCACGGCAGAAAAAAGGGTTGTCCGCTGAGGACGCAGTAAGATACGCATTCACTACAGTGGGTACGGCTATCTGGTATATGACGGTGGTGCTGGTGGCGGGGTTCCTGGTGCTGGGACTTTCCGGCTTTGAGCTGAATTCGTCGCTGGGAATATTGACCGCCGTGACAATCACGATCGCGCTGGTGGTGGATTTTATGTTGATGCCGCCGCTGTTGATTATTATGGAGGGAAAACGAGATGCCAAATAATTCCATGTTTAACAGGTTACGTGTTGCAGCAGCCGCTGTAGTAATGGCAATGGCCATGAATGTGCATCAGGCAGCGGCGGATGGGGCAGCCGATAAAGGTTTGCAGATTGCCAAAGAGGCTGAGCTGCGGGGCAATGGTTTTGGTGATTTTACCGCCACAATGGAGATGATCCTCAAGAATCGCCAGGGCGACACCAATACCCGGCACATCCGAATCCTTGGCCTGGAGGTTCCGGGTGATGGTGACAAAAGTCTATCGATCTTCGATGAACCGGCTGACGTGAGGGGAACAGCGATGTTGACCTATTCGCACAAAACCGAGCCGGATGACCAGTGGCTCTATCTGCCGGCATTGAAGCGGGTCAAACGTATCGCCTCTGATAATAAGTCGGGGCCGTATATGGGTAGTGAGTTTGCCTATGAGGATATCGCCTCGCAGGAGCTGGAAAAATATACCTATAAATATCTGCGCGACGAGGTTTTTGAGGGGGTGGACTGTTTTGTGGTGGAGCGCACCCCGGCTGATGAAAACTCCGGTTATAAACGCCAGGTAGTCTGGTTGGATAAGGCTGAGTACCGACCGTTGAAGACCGATTTTTATGACCGTAAAGATACGTTGCTCAAAACCTTGATCAACAAAGGCTATAAAAAATATCTGCAGCATCAGTGGCGTCCTGATGAGATGTTTATGGAAAATATTCAGAACGGCAAGACAACCCGTATTTTGTGGAAGAACTACCGTTTTAATACCGGGCTTGTGGAAAGAGATTTTCAGGTGGATGACCTGAAGCGGGCGCGTTAACGTTCAGTATTGTTAGGAGTGAAAATGCGTCGTCTGGGTTTTGCAGCGTTATTGATTATGCTTGGCCTGCCTGTGGCGGTCGAGGCAAAAGAGTACATCAAAATTGGTGTCGACACTAACAGCAGTGATAGTGATCAGGTGCGTTTATTATATGAGCGAGAAGGTTATTCGGTGGAGAAGCAGTCAGTCTATACT
>JAYWDX010000179.1:0-4156 GCA_043779675.1 Tenderia sp. (SeqCode) | reverse complement strand
TTTTAGGTATTTAAGGCATCGGCAAAACGCTTATTAACTTGAATAGCTTTACCGGCAAAGAGCGGCAATAGGACACACACTAAATGCCTAATCCCGCACTGCCCCAAGCAGCCCGGCGAGTTAAAGCTCAGTTTTAACCGTCTATACCCATGCGGCCAATCCAGCAAGAAGGTACGGAAAATCGCCTGTTTTGCCGTCACCCGTCGTTAAAATGCTTTATCATGACCGGTGGAAGTCGGATAAAATGTCCCGACGTTGTAACCTGGAAATGACAATATGACTTATTGTGTAGCTATCTCCGTCGACGATGGATTGGTTTTTTGTTCTGATTCGCGCACCAATGCCGGTCCGGACATGATATCAACCTACAGCAAGATGCATATCTTCAAACCTTCGCCAGACCGGGTGTTTGTGGTGCTAACCGCTGGCAATCTGGCTACTACTCAGGCAATCATCAGTCGCCTCGAGCACGACCACGAAGACCTCGACATCGATAGCCTGCTGAATTGTAAAAAGATGGTCGACGCCGCACGTTACGTCAGCCAGGTCAGCAGGGAAGAGCAGAGCAGTGCCAACGAAGTGACTGCAACCTCCAAGGTCGACACCTCCTGCTCGCTGATTTTCGGCGGCCAGATCAAGGGCCAGCGGCCGGCTATCTTCATGATCTATGCGGCCGGCAACTTCATCACCGACTCCACTGAACACCCCTTTATGCAGATCGGCGAGAGCAAATACGGCAAACCGATCCTCGACCGTATCGTGACACGCAAGACTTCGCTTGAAGACGCCGCCCGTTGCGCCGTAGTCTCGATGGATTCAACCATCAAGTCCAACGCCACTGTCGGCCCGCCAATCGAGGTGCTAATCTACGAAAACGGCATCTTCAACAATGACCATTACATTCGCCTGGAAGAGGACGACCAGTACCTGCGTGACGTCAGACAGGCCTGGAACGAGGCGCTCAAGCTCTCCTTCGCTGAGCTGCCCAAGTTCGAATGGGAAAAACGTAGTCATATCGTCACCAATGTGCGGCCGATAATTCACGACATAAACAAATAACAATCTGGAAGAATCCACCATGTCGATCCGTGTCGCCATTCGTCACAAGACAGTTTACGAGTTCGACCGACCGGTGAGTCTATCCCCCCATTTGGTACGCTTGCGACCAGCGGCCCACTGCCGTACCCCAATTGACAGCTACAGCCTTAAAGTCACGCCGGAAAAACATTTCGTCAACTGGCAGCAGGACCCCTTCGGTAACTTCGTCAGCCGCTACATCTTCCCGGACAAGATCACTCGACTCAGCATTGATGTGGAGCTGATCGCCGAAATGACGGTGATCAACCCCTTCGACTTCTTTGTCGAGGAGTACGCCGAAACATGGCCTTTTGAGTACGACAACCAGCTGGCCCACGAGCTCTCCCCCTATCTCAAAATCCGCGACAATGGCCCACTGTTGCGCGACTGGGTATCAACGGTCAAACGTGAATCGACCCCAACAGCCAACTTCATCGTCAGCCTTAACCAGCGCCTGCAACAGGAGCTAAGCTATCTGATCCGCATGGAGGCAGGTGTGCAGAGCTGTGAAGAGACCCTGCAATCTACCACTGGTTCATGCCGCGACAGCGCCTGGTTGCTGGTGCAGATCATGCGCCACCTGGGGTTGGCGGCACGTTTTGTCTCCGGCTATCTGGTGCAGCTCACCGCCGACGTCAAGGCGCTCGACGGCCCCTCCGGCACAGAAAAAGATTTCACCGACCTGCACGCTTGGGCCGAAGTCTTCATCCCTGGTGCTGGCTGGATCGGCCTTGATCCTACTTCCGGCCTCTTTGCCGGCGAGGGCCACATCCCTTTGTCTTGCACGCCGGACCCCGCCTCCGCCGCGCCGGTCACCGGCCTGGTTGATCCGTGCCAGACCACGCTCCATTTCGAAAACAGCGTCACCCGCATCCATGAAGACCCACGTGTCACCAAGCCCTACAGCGAAGAGGCGTGGCAACGGATATTGGCACTGGGCGATCAGGTTGATCAACAGCTGCAAGCAGACGACGTACGCCTGACCCAGGGTGGCGAACCGACCTTTGTCTCCATCGACGATATAGATGGCGCCGAGTGGAACACCGCCGCGCTGGGACCACACAAAGAGCGGCTCGCCCGCGAACTGCTGCAACGACTGCGTGATCGTTTTGCCCCCGGCGCCCTGCTCCACCACGGCCAGGGCAAATGGTATCCGGGAGAGCAGTTGCCACGTTGGTCCTACAGTTGCTTCTTTCGTAGCGACGACGAACCGTTGTGGCACGATCTGGCGCTGCTCTCGCCGACTAAACCGGGCGCTACAGGCATAGGCGAGGCACGCCGTTTTGCCCAAAGCCTGATGCGCAAATTAGGGTTGAGCGAGGCCAACATCGCTCCCGCCTATGAAGACGCCGCCCACTACCTGCGCACCGAATCCGCACTGCCTGAGGACATCGACCCACTCCAGGCCGACCTCAAAGACCCGCTTGAACGGCGCCGTCTGGCCAAGTTACTGGACAAGGGGCTGAATGAGATCACTGGCTACGCCTTGCCGCTCAGCTGGTCCTCTGAAAAAAAGAGCTGGCACAGCGCTCTCTGGACCCTGCGCAAGGAGCAGCTGGTGCTCTTCCCTGGCGACTCGCCTATGGGCTTTCGTCTGCCACTCGACTCGCTGCCGCGCGAGTCACGCCGCAAAGTTGAGCCACCACGCGACAGCTTTGAGACTCGCACGCCGTTGGTATCGGCTAGCGAGATCGCACGTCGCTACAGCCTGTTTGAACCGATACCAGCCCCCCCCCAGCCGACCCATGAACAGCCGACAGCGGATGAGGATGGCATGGATGAAATCGTCCCCCAGACTTCGCTCTGCATCGAACCACGTGATGGCCGCCTGTGGATATTCCTGCCGCCGCTGACCCACCTCGAACACTGGATTGATCTGGTTGGCGCACTGGAGGCGACCGCCAGGGAGTGCCAAATTGCCATCGACATCGAAGGCTATGAACCACCGAACGACCCGCGCCTGCGCAAACTGGCCGTTACCCCCGACCCCGGCGTGATCGAGGTCAATATCCACCCGTCGGACAGATGGCGCGAATTGGTAGAGAACACCGAAATCCTCTACGAAGAGGCACGTCTGACCCGACTGGGCACAGAAAAATTCATGATCGACGGCCGCCACACCGGCACTGGCGGCGGTAACCATGTGACGTTGGGGGCCGCAAACCCGGCCGACAGCCCCTTCCTGCGCCGCCCCGACCTGTTGGCAAGCCTGCTGCTCTACTGGCAACACCACCCGTCGCTCTCCTATCTCTTCTCCGGGCTCTTTGTCGGCCCGACCTCGCAGTCGCCACGTGTCGACGAGGCACGTGACGATGCCCTCTATGAACTGGAGATCGCGGTGCAGCAGCTGGCCCTCGGCGAAGTCACCGAACCTTGGCTGGTCGACCGCCTATTCCGCAATATCCTGGTGGATATCACCGGCAATACCCATCGCTCCGAGTTCTGCATCGACAAGCTCTATAACCCCACCGGCCCGACCGGACGTCTGGGAATTCTCGAATTCCGCGCCTTCGAGATGCCGCCTCACTGGCGCATGAGCGCAACACAGATCCTGTTGATACGCGCCCTGATAGCCAGCTTCTGGCGCAAACCTTTCCGTGCCCGCCCCGCACGTTGGGGCACAGCACTACATGACCGCTTCATGCTGCCCCACTATCTACAGGAGGATTTCAATCAGGTGATAGCGGATTTAAACGAGGCTGGCTTCAACTTTGACGCTGACTGGTTTGCCCCCTTCTTTGAATTCCGCTTCCCCCACTGCGGCGATATTCGGAAACAGGGCATGGAGTTAACGCTGCATAGCGCCATCGAACCGTGGCATGTGCTGGGTGAAGAGGTCACGTCGCAGGGCACGGCCCGTTTTGTCGATTCGTCGGTCGAACGGCTACAGATGAAGCTAACACGATTCAACCCCGAGCGTTATTGCCTCACCTGCAACGGCCGCCGTGTCCCGCTGCAAAAAACCGCAGTGAGTGGTGAGTATGTCGCCGGTGTGCGCTTCAAGGCCTGGCAACCCACCTTCGGCCTACACCCGCGACTGGCTGCCAACTCGCCGCTGGTCTTTGACATCGTTGACCTT
>JAYWDX010000178.1:0-12696 GCA_043779675.1 Tenderia sp. (SeqCode) | reverse complement strand
CTCTATCAGGGTGAGCCGATCACCAACGTGCCATCACACACACTGGTGCGCAGAGGCATTGTGCTGGTGCCGGAGGGGCGTGGCATTTTCGGGCGGCTGACTGTCGAAGAGAACCTGCAGATGGGCGCCTACATTCGCAAAGATCACAGCGCTATCAAACAGGATATGGCGCACATCTATGAAATTTTTCCGCGCCTGCTGGAACGGCGTGCACAAAAGGCGGGTACTCTCTCCGGCGGTGAGCAGCAGATGTTGGCGCTGGGGCGGGCGATGATGAGTCGGCCGCAACTGCTGTTGCTCGATGAGCCGAGCATGGGGCTGGCGCCGCTAATGGTGAAGAAGATCTTCGAGACGATTCGTCAGATTGCATCTGAAGGGGTAACGCTGTTGCTGGTGGAGCAGAACGCACGGTTGGCGCTGGAGGTGAGTCAGCGCGGTTACGTGATGGAGAATGGTTTGATCACGCTGGCCGACAGCGCCGCCAATCTGCTGCACAACCCGCAGGTGCAACAGGCCTATCTTGGTCACTAACCAAAACGGTCTGCTACAGAGCTGTTCCATTAATCCCCCGATGCCGATCTTATATTGGCCTGTGATCTATTCTATGAGCGTGTTAATAAAAGCCATAGACCTGCCGTTACATAAAATAAGGATGGGTTCACTGAACGCGAACAGTTTGGTATTGCTTATCCTGAAACCGTAGATAAATCTTCATTTTGGCTCATAGGGAGGGGCGCAAGAGTGATGCAACTCCATACTCGGATAGTCGCGCTGGACGCTGGCAATGCTACGTAGATTGCGGCAAGGCACAGAATTTGCCATGAATGGCGACTATGATAACGCCATCATCCTCTATCAGGAAGCGATCGAACTTGACGCCTCTTTCCCCCTGGGCTACTACAATCTGGCCAATATTCAGAAAAAAATTGGCCAGATAGGGAATGCCATCGGCAATTTAAAAAAAGCTGTTGAACTCAAGCCTGACTGGGAGCAGGCGCTCAATAATCTTGCTGGAACATTGTTGTACGCAGGTTATAACAGTGAGGCTGCGTACTATTACCAGAAACTGGCGGTGCTCCATCCTGACAATACTGAGACGAAGTTTCAGCTCGCCGCGGCCTATGCGGCTGATGAACGTTTTGATGAGGCAATTGCCGTCTACCAGAAAATATTGCAGTTATTACCCATGGATGCTCCTGCCCTGGCGGCTTTAGGACGGTTACTCTACAACACTCACCGCCATCAGGCGTTGCTGGAGTATTGTGTTTACGTTAAAAAACAATTTCCCGATGATCCTAAGCCATATGCCATCGAGGCCGCGGTGCATGCCCGCCAAGGTGAGTGGCAGGTGGCGCAGAAGATCCTCGATGAACTACTGGCAAAGCATGGCCCCTCTTTCGATGTGGCTGCGGCCTACACACTGATTGCACGCCCTGCCAAAGCTAATGACAAGGTGATCAAGATGATTGAGGCGCTATTGCTGACTCAGGCGGCGCAGTTCTCTCCCGATCAGTTGGCCGAACTCCACTTCAATCTCGGCCGTTTACATGATCACGAGGCAGACTACGACAAGGCATTTTTTAATTTTCAAAACGCCAATCGTCATAAATTTCACGGTTTTGATCTGGATGATCAGCGACACTTCATTGATGACATTACTAGTGTGCTAAACAGCGGATTTTTTGAAGCAGCACACAAACCTATGGGGGTGGCGGCACGACCAATCTTTATTCTTGGCATGCCACGTTCAGGTACCAGTCTGGTTGAACAGATACTGGATTGCCATTCACAAGTCTTTGGTGCGGGTGAGCGCTATTACATCAACCAGATTGCCCAGCAGATCACGCCACCAGGTGGTTCATATGGCGCAGCAGTAGCAGGGTTGGGAGTGGCGGAGATTGGTTACTATGCCAGCCAGTATCTGGAGAAGATTGCCAATCTTGATAGTTCGGCACGTTATGTCACTGACAAAATGCCGCAAAACTTCCTGCACCTGGGGCTGATTGCGCGCCTCTTTCCCGATGCCCGCATTATTCACTGCATGCGCGATCCGGTTGATGTCTGCCTCTCCTGTTATTTTCAATCCTTCAATCAGGGGCACGACTATTCTTATGATCTTGGTGCGCTGGCAGGCTATTACCGCAGCTATCATGAACTGATGCAGCACTGGAAGCAGAGTCTTGATCTCCCCTTTTTTACCCTGCAATACGAAACCTTCATAGATCAGCAGGCGCAGACTACCGCCGCGTTGCTGGAGTTTCTTGATCTGCCCTGGGAGGATAGTTGCATGAGGCATTATGAGAACCCCCGCGTGACTGTGACAAGCAGCCATGATCAGGTACGCCAGCCAATCTACAACCGCTCGGTTCAACGTTGGCGCAATTATGAGCAACATATCGGTCCGTTGATTGAACAACTGCAAGGGTTATAGCGCACTGCGCGCTGTTGATTGATCCACGTTAGAATGTCAGCCTGTTTTCCTGTTATGACATGATCCTATGCAACTCTTTGATGCCCAGCCGTTTGATCAACTCACAAGCAAGGCCAACCACTCGCCACGCATGCGCGCCAAGCGCTCTGTTACCCGGTTTCAGCAGTGGTTGGCGCGGTCAGCATTAGACCAACTGTCATCGTATTGTTGATATGTTGCTCACACCACAAGCCACTCCAGTGCAGGAGATTTATGATCCGCTGCTGGATCACTACGGAATACGGCTGCTGATCAAACGCAGCGATCTGGTACACCCCACCATCTCCGGTAACAAGTGGTACAAACTCAAATACAACCTGCTGGCAGCGCGGCAGCAGGGTTACCAGACACTGCTCAGCTTTGGCGGTGCTTACTCCAACCACATTCACGCGCTGGCGGCGGCGGGCGATGAGTATGGTTTCAGGACCATCGGTATTATCCGTGGTGAAGCGTATAAACCACTCAATGCAACCCTTCAGTTTGCCGCCGACCATGGCATGGAGCTGCACTACCTGAATCGTGCCGACTATCGATTGAAAGAGTCGGTGCAGCTTGTTGAACAGCTACAGCAACGTTTTGGTGAGTTCTATCTTCTGCCCGAGGGTGGTACCAATGGACTGGCAGTGCAGGGGTGTCGTGAACTGCTTGCCGATGTGGTGGAGCCGTTTGATCTGGTTGCTTGTGCTTGTGGTACCGGCGGCAGCTTCGCGGGTGTGGTGGCGGCGCTCAACGGCAAACATCAAGCGCTGGGAGTGGCGGTGTTGAAAGGCGCTGAGTTTTTGCGTGACGTGGTGCAGCAATGGGTGTTACAGAGTACCAGCAGGCAGTTTGATAACTGGCAGATCGAGTGTGATTACCATCACGGTGGTTACGCCAAAACCACGCCAGAACTGTTGGCCCTCATGCAACGTTTTGAGCAGACGCATGGCATCCCGCTTGACCCTGTCTATACGGGCAAGCTCTTTTTTGCGCTCTATGCACTGGTCAAACAACAGCACTTTGCACGCGGTACAACGCTGCTGGCGATACACTCGGGTGGGTTGCAGGGACGGGCGGGGTTCGGCCTGAATTGAAACGATAATCAATGTTCCGTAGAGTATCGGGTAGTTTTCTACAGCTTATGAATTAATCAGGTCGACCAATGAAAAAAACCATCCCCATTAAAGCAGCAAAAGTTGAGATCACTCCCGAGAATAAGTGCAGCTTTTGCGTCGGTAGCAAATGCTGTAGCTACATCACCCATAAGATCGACACGCCGCGCAGCAAGACCGACTTTGATCACCTGCTGTGGCAGGTATCGCATAAAAATGTGCGACTCTACAGAGATGAAGATGGCTGGTTCCTGTTGATCGATAACGCCTGCAACCACCTACAGCCCGACGGCCGCTGTGGCATCTATGAAGTGCGTCCCGCTGTTTGTCGCACCCATAGCAACGACTACTGCGAATACGACGCCCCGGCGGAAGAGGGGTTTAAGCACTACTTCGACGGTTATGAGTCACTGCTGGCCTACTGCAAAAAGCGTTACAAAAAATGGGATCAGTGGAAGTCGAAGCAGGTGGCGGAGGGGTGATTTATCTACACAAAAGAGACAGCGAATGGTTAATCCGGTTTGACGGGTACAAGCTGATTCAGTTGGTTGGCTGTGGCTATGGCATGATCTCATTAAATTGGTGAAACCCCGGAAACTCATCAGTGTGTTTTGCAGGTTGCTGACTATCGGGATGGCAGGCGGCAAGTAGATGTTTGATACCAAAGTCACGGGCTGAGCGTAGTGCATGCAGGTTGTCGTCGACCAGCAGGGTTTGGTGCGGGGTGTAGGGTTCGACCTGTTGCAGTTTGCCCCAGAAGAGCAGGTTCTCTTTGGGCAGTCCCAATTCATGGGCGGAGATGATGTGGTCGAGGTGGTTGTCGAGCCGGGTGTGTTCCAGTTTTAACCCCAGGCTGTGGGGGTGGGCGTTGGTGACCAGTACGGTGCGTTTACCCATCTTTTTCAGTCGATCCAAAAACTCCAGCGCTCCCTCCTTAATCGCGATCAGGTGGGCGACGTCGCGCTTCATTTCGATAATATCCAGATCCAGCTCGCGGCTCCAGAAGTCGAGGCAGTACCAATTTAAGGTGCCGGTATGTTTTTCAAAGATGGGTGTCAACAGTTGTTTGGCTGTGTCGATATCCAGGCCGCGGTTGAGGGCGTAGCGCTGGGGTACCTGTTCACGCCAGAACTGGGTGTCGTAGTGCAGGTCCAGCAGGGTGCCGTCCATGTCGAGCAGGACAGTGGTAATCTCATTCCAGGCTATCTTTTTCATGGGGCGTTACGTGACTCGCTCGGGGTATAATGGCGACAGATTATGCGTAAAAAGCCCGAAATACTAGCCACCGCCACCATCGCACGCACCCGCCTCTTCCATGTTGAGTCGGTCGATCTGCGCTTTGCCAATGGGGTTGAGGTGCAGTACGAGCGTCTGCGTAGTGGTTCCGGTGGGGCGGTGCTGATAGTGCCGATGCTGGATGACGATACGGTGCTGCTGATCCGTGAATACTCTGCCGGTGTGCATCGTTATGAACTGGGGTTGCCCAAGGGGCGGATCGAACCCGGTGAGGATCTGCTGCTGGCCGCCAACCGTGAGTTGATGGAGGAGGTGGGGTATGGCGCCCATTCGTTGGAGCATTTGACGGCGCTGACGCTTTCGCCCTCCTACATGAGCCACCAGACTCAAATTGTGCTGGCGCGGCAGCTCTTTGTGCAGACGGCGCAGGGTGATGAGCCAGAGGAGATTGAGGTGGTGCCGTGGAAGTTGTCACAACTGGCGGTACTACTGCAACGGGATGATTGCACCGAGGCGCGCAGTATTGCGGCGCTCTTTATGGTGCGTGAGTTACTGTCCGGGGGGGCAATATGAGGGCATATTCAGCGTTGATCAACGAGGTGCAGGCGATTGCCGAGGTGGCCGCTGACGCTATTTTGGCAGTCTACAGTCGCAACTTTTGTGTTGAACATAAGGCTGATGATAGCCCGGTGACCGAGGCCGACCTTGCCGCCAATGCGGTGATTGTGAAGGGGTTGACGGCACTGACGCCAGAGTGGCCAGTGCTGTCGGAGGAGGGTGATTACATCCCCTTTGAAGAGCGCCAGCAGTGGCGGCGTTACTGGCTGGTGGACCCGCTTGATGGCACCCGCGAATTTATCAAAGGCAACGGTGAGTTCACCATTAATATTGCGTTGATTGACGCCGGCCAGCCAGTGCTGGGCGTGATCCACGTGCCGGTGACGGGGGATTGTTATTTTGCGGCGCAGGGTGGGGGTGCCTACAAACAGCCTAAGGGACGGGTGGCGCAGCAGATTCGGGTACGTCGTTGGGATGGTGGTCACATCACCATTGCCGGTAGCCGCTCTTATCACAGTGACTGTTTTAAGCAGCTGTTGGCCAACTTCAGCGAACCCCATGTACTGACGTTGGGCAGCTCGCTTAAATCCTGTTACATCTCCGAAGGGAGCGCCGATCTCTACGCCCGCCTCGGGCCAACCGGTGAGTGGGACACCGCAGCGGCGCAATGTATTCTGGAAGAGGCGGGCGGCAGTCTTACCGATCTGGAACTTAACCCGCTACGTTACAACCGCAAGGATTCGTTGATCAATCCCCCCTTTCTGGCCTTTGGTGATGGTCGCCATGATTGGCGCCGTTACCTACCTGGGGAGCTACCTGTTTAATCCTTGTGTTCGTTACTCGGCATGCCGGAGTAGGGGAATTTCATGTGGCCGTAACGGATCGCTAAGACGGCCACTGTCAGCAGCAGAATGGTGGCTGAGATGGCGATGACCTTCCAGCTATCCATATCCTTGATGTCGAGGGTTAGATATCGGGACAGTGCAATAATGGCGATATAGATCGGCATCCGGATCGGCAGTTTGCCGGACTCCAGGTAGACACTCACCATGGCGACCACTTCAAGATAGAGAAACAGCAGCAGCAGATCGGCCAGCGTCACCTTGCCGGCGTTGATCATGTGCATGACCTCCTGAACGCCGGCGACCAGCGTGGCGATGGTGATGATGAAGAGGCCGCCGTATTCGATAATGCGTAGACTCTTGCGGCTGATGTGGTCCTGATGGATGGTCATGGCTGGAATACCTTCTAAAGACAGAGCTCTGATTGTCGGCAGTATGGGTGATGGAGACAAGCATTTTCTAGTGATAACAGCTATTGATTGGCATAAAGCATAGATGAATATGGGCGCAAAATAGTGGTAGCAACAGCAACAGAGAAGATGGCAGTGCTGGTGAGTGACGTCATGTGTCTGCCACAGGGGCAGGTATTGGCGGCTGAGCTGAGTTTGCCGCTGGTGATGGACCCTTCATTGGCCCCCGTGTCATGTGAGTTGTTGTTACAACTCACCCCCGAACGGTTGCAGCTGCAGCAACTTGGCCCCCATGCGCCCGGCCCGGTCTATGTTGAGTTTATCGATGGCGCCATGGGCCATCGTCGCCGTTATGGCGGTGGCCGTGGTCAGCTGGTGGCAAAGGCGGTCGGCATGAAAAAAGGTTTTATGCCGACGGTTGTTGATACCACGGCTGGTTTGGGGCGTGACTCATTTGTGCTGGCTCAGCTTGGCTGTCAGGTACAGATGATCGAGCGCTCACCGGTGGTTGCGGCACTGCTGCGTGACGGCATGGCGCGTGGTCGGAATGATGCAGAGGTCGCCGCAATCATCGAACAGATGTCGTTGGTGGTGGCTGATGCCAAACAGTGGTTGCTGACATTGGCCGATGGGCAACGGCCTGATGTGGTCTACGTTGATCCCATGCACCCGGAACGGACCAAGGCCGCCGAGGTAAAAAAGGAGATGCGCCTGTTTCGCGAGCTGGTGGGGTGTGATGAGGATGATGCCGAATTGTTGCAGGTGGCGCTTGCTGCTGCCCGCAAGCGTGTGGTGGTCAAGCGGCCACGTAAGGCGGAGGCTATTGCCGGACCCAAACCAAGCCTGGTAATGGAGGGCAAGAGCACACGGTTCGATATTTATCTATTGCAAACCTGACGCTTCACAACCAAATTAAAGGCGCGGTGGCTTTAGTTCACCCGCTGTTCCCAGATTGTTACAACGAGGCAACGATGGAAAAACGAATTGAAGATGTAGAGATACGAATGGTCTACCTGGAACAGACGGTTGAAGAGCTGAATCAGGTGGTGATCAAACAGCAGGACCAGATTGATCGGTTGCTGATAGAGGTGACACGTATGAATCAGCAGATGGATTCGGGTGCCGAGTTTGTGCGTCCTCAGTCGGACGAAACGCCGCCGCCACACTATTGATGAGCTGTCATTGCTAGCGACTGCTCTTTATCGTTTTCGCACAGGTCGTTCAAATAACTAACTACAAGTACTTCGCCAACACATGAAACACGATAATAACAACCTCGAAGTAGTGGTCATTGGTGCGGGTGCCGCTGGGTTGATGTGTGCCATTGAGGCGGGCAAGCGCGGCCGTAGCGTACTGGTGCTGGACCAGGGTAATAAAGCAGGACGTAAAATTCTGATGTCCGGTGGTGGCCGTTGCAACTTCACCAATTACGACGTCACTCCGCAAAATTTTATCTGCCACAATCCCCATTTTTGTAAATCGGCGTTGAGCCGTTTTAGTCAATGGGACTTTCTAGCGCTGGTGAATGCGTATCAGATCCCCTTTCATGAACGTGATCATGGTCAGCTTTTTTGTGACGACAGCGCCAAAGATATTCTCAATATGTTGCTGGCTGAGGCTGAAAAAGCGGGCGTTCAAATTCAGCTGAAAACCGAAATAGGGAAAATCCATCAATTGGATGACGGTGCCTTTAGCCTCAAAACCTCGCAAGGGGATCTGTTGTGCCAGTCACTGGTCATTGCAACCGGTGGTCTCTCCATCCCGACCATGGGTGCTTCACCCTTTGGCTATCAAGTGGCAGAACAGTTTGGTATCAAGGTGTGGCCCACTCACGCGGGCCTGGTACCTTTTACCCTGCAACCGGCCGATAAGGAGAAATACTCCATACTCACCGGTATCGCCATCGATAGTAACGTGACTAACCAGCGTGCCAGTTTTCGTGAAAATATCCTCTTTACCCACCGTGGTCTCAGTGGCCCGGCGATCTTGCAGATATCCTCTTATTGGCAGCCTGGCGAAACAATCAGTATCAATCTGCTGCCAGATAATGATCTTGTTAGTGAACTCAAACAGGCGCAACAGCAGTCGCCGCAACAGCAGGTCAAAACGATTATCTGCCGCTATCTACCTAAGCGTGTTGTGAGTACCTTTGTCACTGAAACGCTGCTGGAGACTACGCTTGCCAATACATCCCATAAAGAGTTTGAGGCCATCGCCCAAACATTGCAAAACTGGCAGATTAAACCTGCTGGGACCGAAGGCTATCGCACTGCGGAGGTCACCACTGGCGGTGTCGACTGTGATGCCATCTCATCTAAAACACTTGCGGCTAATGATGTGCCAGGACTCTATTTTATTGGTGAGGTATTGGATGTGACTGGCTGGTTAGGCGGCTACAATTTTCAATGGGCCTGGGCGTCGGGTTGGTGTGCGGGGCAATACGTTTAGGTGGATGGTTGAGTCTCGTTAACTGTAGGAGATTCTAGCCGATTACGTTGTTGTGTTTGAGTGCCGCGAGTGTATCGATAAAGTGCGAAATCACTTGCCGTGGCACCCACGCCTGATCTTGTTGCACGGCCAATATTGCCGTACGTAAGCGTGATGCAATGTGTGATTGATGAATGTAGCCCATTGCGCCGGCAAACAGGAACCGCAGCAATACCTGATCATCCTCTTTGTCATCTACAAACAGAAGAATGCGAGCGCCCGGTTGCCAGCGGCGCATCGCTTCCACCAGGGCCAAGGCTTCATGACGCCCACGGATGTCCAGCACGACCACGTCAGGGTTGCTGTAATTCAGTAAGGCGCGGGCCTCTTGCTGCGAGCCGATGTTCAATTCAAACTCGCCAAGACTCTGCAAGACTTGTTCAAGTCCTCTGTCGGTAGTTAGGCATACAACTTTGGTTTTCATCGCTGTGGTCCATTCATATCGAATCGATAGTAACTCTAGTCGCATAAGCTGATTAAGGCAATTGTACTTCAGTGCTATCCGGAATAACGGTGCTAAATAGCCACCAGTGTGTGCCGATAGTATGTTGACGAAAGGCCTAAGGCTAGCCAGTGATGAATGATGTTATCCAATGAATCAGACCAAACAATCGGCTGTTACCACAGTGGTCTTGGCCAGCCCCAATGCAGCTGTGCGTGATCATTGGGCTGCCACTTTATCGGGTTATTCCCTGAGTCTCATTAATGACCGCGTGGCGCTGGAGCAATATGCAGTTGCGAATGCAGCTGTCAAACCATCTCTGGTTTTATGCGATGAAGCATTGATTCAACCTGGACGTGACCCGTTGCTTACAGATCTTGGCCGGATGGCGGGCGGCATGCCTATCCTGATGATGGTTGCGGATGATCCGGAAATAATCGACCTTGAATGGATCTATTGCGGCGTGCGTGGTTGCTGCCCGCTGATGCTTGAAGCGAATATGTTACATAAGGCGGTGGCCACGTTGCTCACGGGCGAAGCGTGGCTGCCACGACGACTCATTGCCAAGGTCATCACCAATATTTTTGATGCGGCGACCGCTACGGTACCGCTCAAGCAAGATGACTCTTTGGCATCTCTCACCCCTCGTGAATGCGAAGTGGCAAAACTCGTGACCGAAGGACTCAATAACAAATTGATTGCCCGCCAACTCGATGTATCAGAGCGCACCATCAAGGCCCATCTTGGTAATATTTTTCAGAAACTTGGAATTGATAACCGCTTGATGCTGGCCATGACGCTTAAAAATAGCTTTTAAGATCTGCTGTGTTATTAACGTACTGTTTGTCGGCAATTTTAGTAGATTGTAAATGGGGCCAATCCTTGGCACCCTTATTATTTTTTAAACTTTAGCAATCATCTCTGTCCGTTATTTGTTATGCGCTGACAAGTGCATTGCTGCTGACTGACTTGCGCTTGCGCCAGACTAACCCCACCAACCCAGCAGCCAGTAATGCCAGTGATGTAGGTTCTGGAACGCTGCCTGAGACTTCGATGCTATCCAGGGCCAGTGCTTGGTAGTGGCCATCGGTTACTGAGGTGGTGAGCGAGTTGCAGTTCGAGCAGTCAGAGAGCAGAACCTTGTCGAAGCCACCACTTGAAAATCCCAGATATTGATTGGACGCAGGGGTGAAATACCCTGACAGAATCGAGATGCCATCGTCGATCAACTCGTAAAAAACATTGGTGGCTTGACCAAATCCGGAGCCAATCTGCATACCGACATCTTCGAAGTTCAGGCCACTATTCAGAGAGATTTGGGTGTAGCCACGATCACCACCATTTGGATACCAGCTGCGTTGGCCCTGCTGATGTGTTGAGTTGTAGGTAACCCAGATATCGTTGCCGGCATCGCCATTGATCTGCTTAACGGTAATGCCATCTTCGGTGTATGCACTGTTACCGCCGGTATAATATGTCCCGTCAGTCGGGATACTTTCAAAGCCGTTGAAGTTACTGCGCAGGCTATCGTTGATGAAATCAGAAAACTGAACGACGGGCAGAGCTTGTGCTAACGAGCAGCTGGTCACTAGGGTCAGGCCAAGCAGGGTTTGTTTGATCATTTTTTATCTTCCTTCAAGTTGTTCAACGTGAAGCAAGTGTAAAGGCGGTCAGCGGCGGGGGAAATTGTACCTTGGTACTACATCGGGACGATTCTATCGCTACATTTTTAAAGATTGAGGATAGGTGACTGGTGTTGGATGGCTGCTTGTTAGTGGCTTGGGCCAATCTGGCTCGTGTTAATATGCGGATTCGGAGGGTGGCTATCTGCCCGGTTCGAATGGATAATTTTGGAGAATTATAAAATGAATAAGTTTCAAACAACTACCATGACAGCCTTTTTGTGCGTCTCAAGTATGGCTGTTTCAGCTCAGCAGATTGACTTGAGTTTGAGCAAAGATACGGCGCTGCTGAATTACACCCTGCCAATCAATTACAGCGCCGCTGGCCGCACCGATGCCGATTTTGGCCTGCTCTACACCGAGGACAATGACATGATGGTGATGGCGGGTATCGCCATGAGTGGTGAGGCTGGCAGCCAGGTACCAGGCCTGGATGGTGGCGTTGGTTTTAAATTTTATGGTGTATCTATGGACAATGGTGCCGATATTGGTGCTGTGGCCCTTGGTGGCATGCTTAAGTATCAGCTGCCAGGTTTGAACCGGGTTAGCCTGGTCGGCGCGTTGAATTATGCCCCGAACATCACCACCTTTGGTGATGCTGATCGTCTGTGGGACTTTAATGCCCGTGTCGAGTTTGAGGTGTTGCCAGCAGCCATTGTCTACCTGGGATACCGTGATGTCGGTGCGCGCATGGAGATCAACAAACTTGATTTCGATCTGGACCAGGGCGCACACGTTGGTTTGAAGATGTCCTTCTAATGGCATAAATATAGGGTGCTGGGCAGCGGCGGTGAAAGTTTCTGGTTCTTCAATAGCAGCCTATTACGTTGGCAATGCGGCGCTGGCCCTGGATCGTCAGGCAGCGCCGCAGTCGCAAGCGGTTGCCCAGCAGCTTCAGCACTCCAGTCGGTCGCCGCCGCTCAACGAACAGGTGCTGGAAGGCGAGCTGCTTAACGAGGAGCGGCAGCGGCAGGCACAGTACCAAAGCGGTACCGCTGGTGATGAGTCGGCGGCACAGCAACGGGCCGCCCAGCCACCGTTAGCCAATACACTCAGTAGCAACCCCGCGATTCGTCACTATCAGACTACGGCCCAACTGGATGGCTTTGCCAGCAGTGGGCCAACCCATCAAGTGGATATCTACGTTTAATGAATCAGGAAAAAGGGATGAAACCTCTCGACGAGGGGCGTCTGCGGCGCCTGCTGTGTGAACAGCGTTGGGCCTCTCTTGGCACACTCGACGAGGGTAGCCCGTTTGTCTCGTGGGTTGCCTATGCGGTGGATGAACATGGCGCGCTACTGTTGCACCTAAGTCGCTTGGCCAAACACACCCGCAATCTGTTGGCGGATGGCCGTGTTGCGTTGGCGCTCAGCGAGGCCGATGACGGTCGCAGCGATCCCCAGACCCTGGCCCGTATCAGCCTGGATGGCGCGGTGGCAGTGGTCGAGCGCGATAGCGCGGCCTATCAGGCCGGGCG
>JAYWDX010000177.1:0-8177 GCA_043779675.1 Tenderia sp. (SeqCode) | reverse complement strand
GTCTGGCTGATGCCATCGATGTAGTACTCGATCGGATCCTCCACCGTCATGATGTTGCGTGTGAAGTCGTTGAGCCGCGCCAGGGAGGCGTAGAGGGTGGTGGTCTTGCCAGAGCCGGTCGGGCCGGTGACCAGCAGAATGCCGTGCGGGCGGTTGATCAGGTCGTCGAGCAGCAGCATCGACTTAGGCTCCATGCCCAAGTGTTCGAGATTGAGACGCCCGGCCTGTTTGTCGAGCAGACGCAATACCACCCGCTCGCCGCCGTGGCCGACCGGCAGAGTCGAGACACGGACATCGACGGGACGACCGGCGATACGCAACGAGATACGACCATCCTGCGGCAGCCGCTTTTCGGCGATGTCGAGTTTGGCCATTACCTTGATGCGTGATACCAGCAGCGGTGCCAGCGCCTTGTGTGGTTGCAGCACCTCACGCAGCACGCCGTCGACACGCAGCCGCACCACCATACGTCCCTCGAAGGTATCGAGGTGGATATCGGAGGCGTTCTCCTTGATCGCCTGGGTCAGCAGGGCGTTGAGCAGGCGGATGATGGGGGCGTCATCCTCGCTCTCCAGCAGATCCTCCGGCTCCTGCAGTTCGGCGGCGATGCGCGACAGGTCGTTCTCCTCACCGAGGCTGCCCATCATCTCGTAGGCTTCGCTGGAGCCGGTTTCGTAGCCCTGTTGCAGCAGCCGGTCAAACGCCTCTTTGGTGAGCATCTCCAGCTTCAGCGGCAGACCGAAGTAACGGCGCAGCTCCGCCAGACTCAGGGTCGAGATACCGGCGCGGCACTGCAAAACCACCTCCTGTTCGGAAATAGCGCTGAGCAGTGCGCCGTGACGTTTGGCAAAACCAAAGGCGAGGCGTTTAGGCAGCGTGACAGCGCTTTCAGCCATCAGCGGATCACTGCTGGGCGCCATTACCATCTCCTGCGGGTATGGCGGGCTTAATAGCTTGACCTGGCGGGCTGGCAGGGGCTTCGGTCGGCAGTGGGTTTGCCGGCACAGCGGTTTGCTCAGCCTTGGAACGGGACTTGATCTCCTCAAACGACGGCGGCAGATCGATAAACTCTGGCAGCAGCGGGATCTCCTCCTTCTTAACAAATAAGACCTTCTTCTTCTGGAAACCGAGCTGCTCAGCACGCATGTAGTCATATTTACCGCTGGTCATCCTGGCGGTGACGGCGGCATCACGGACGATGGTCGGCTTCAGGAATACCATCAGATTGGTCTTGACCTTGGTACTGATCTTGTTGCGAAACAGCGCGCCAATGAAGGGGATATCGCCGAGCAGCGGTACCTTCTGTACCGACTCTGTCACATCATCCTTGATCAGACCGCCAAGCACGATGGTGCCGCCATCATCCACCAACACCGAGGTCTTGATGGAGCGGGTATTGGTGGTCAGGTCGGCTGCGCCAGCGGGGGAGGGCACAACACTCTCAACTTTCTGTTCGATGTCGAGCCTCACCGCATCACCTTCGTTGATCTGTGGCTTGACCTTGAGTGTGATACCAACGTTTTCACGTTTGATAGTGGTAAATGGCGCCGTTACTGAGGCGGTGGTGCCGCTGCCGGTGCTGGTATAGCTGCCGGTGCGGAACGGCACGGTCTGTCCAACGATGATCTCGGCCTCCTGGTTATCGAGGGTCATGATGGTTGGGCGTGAAAGCACATTGGCGCGGCTGTCGCCCTGAATGGCGTTGAGTAGGCCGATAAAGTCGGTTTTGCCACTGTTAAATCGGCCAAAACCGAGGAAGCTGAGTGGGGTGGGAATGGCGGGAATAGTGCTGTCTTTGAAGCTATCAGCAGCGGCAGCAGCATTAAAACTCTTAAATGCAGTTCCAGCAATCGGCCCCTTACCGTCGGGCGAGCCATCCACAAACCAGCTCACTCCCAGCTCGGCGCTCTTGTCGTCGGTGACTTCGGCAATGATCGCCTCTACCTGCACCTGGGCGCGGCGGATATCGAGCTGGGTGATCACCCCTTTCAGCGAGCGCAGCAGATCGGGTGGCGCGGTGATCACCAGCGAATTGGTATCTTCATGGGCCTGAATGGTGATGGGGGAACGCCCCACCTGTGGTGCTGGCACCTTGGCGGCGCCACCCTGCTGCTCCTTCTCCAGGCTCTCGCCCAGCCCGGTCAGCACCGGCACCAGCTCCTTGGCCTTGGCGTAACGCAGATAGACCACGTGAGTATTACCGCCGGTATCCAGCGGGGTATCAAGGTGGGTAATGATGGCGCGGATTCCAAGGCGTTCCGATTTATCACCGCTGATCAAAATGCTGTTAGTACGTTCGTCAGCCACCAGCACGGCGGCGCCAGCCCCCATCGCCTGAGGATCGGCCTGTGTTTCGCGCTGGCGCAGTGCCTCCATAATGCGCACCACCTCGGCGGCGGCGGCGTGTTTCAAGGTGTAGACCTCAATATCGGTGGCGCTGGAGACGTCGATGCGCTCGATGATTTTAATCAACCGCTGCACGTTAGCGGCGCGATCGGAGACGATCAAGACATTGGTCGGCGCATAGGCGGCCATATGCCCCTCCTGCGGCACCAGCGGCCGCAGAATTGGCACCAGCTGGCTGGCGGAGACATTTTTCACCTCCAGCACCTGGGTGACGATTTCGTCGTTGAGGCGTGAGCCATCGCCACTGCCACCAGCACCGCCCAGCTGTTTGGCATTGACCGAGGGGATGATCTTGATGACGTTGCCCATCCGCACGGCGGCAAAGTTATGCACCTCCAGCAGCGACAGGAAAGTCTGGTAGACCTCATCCGGGGTCATGGGCTTGGCGGAGATCACCGTCACCTTGCCCTTAACACGCGGGTCGATAATAAAATTCTTGCCGGTAAATTCGGCCACGGTCGCGGCCACCGTCTCCAGCTCTGCCTCTTTGAGGCTAAAGGTGATGTTGGCCGCCTCTCTGGCCATTGATGGCGACGCCACTGTCGCCACAACGGTCAATGTTATGGCCAGTGTCAGTCGCCGCAGCCGCGCTGGCGTCACCGCTGTTTTGCTGCTTTTGTTATTCCACATCATGCGTTCTGTTCCCGATCAGCACTAATTGATAGGCAGGGTAAACCGCTGCCGTATGCCATTACGTTCAACCTCAAGGTCGAGGGTATCAACCTTGGCTAGATCCTTCATCGCCTGCATCCCCTTGACGGGGCTATCCAGCGCCAAGCCATTGACTGCCGTCACCACATCCCCCGGCATCAGCCCGTAACGGGCCATGAACGCAGGGTCGCGCCCCGGCTGCAGCTGATAGCCAAGGAATTTCCCGCCCTCGTTTTTGGGCATGATGCGGACCAGATCCACCACTTCGCTGGGATTGTTTAACAGGGCATTGCGATATTCGCGCAGATTATAGGTGCTTTTTGGCGCGGCACCGGCACTGGATGCCAGCGGGTCATTGCCACCCATGTTGAGCGACGTCTTGGGCAGTGTCAGTGTCTCGTAACCCCCGCCGCGCTGGATAACAATGCGGTCGCCATGAATCTCACTGAGTGTGACATTGCCTGGCAGGGTATCGCCAACCTTGTAAAAATTATCCTTGCCCGCCGGATCGGCGACGATGGCGCGCGCCAGCGCCACATCCGGAGCGGCAATTACGCCGCGCAGGGTTAACTGCAGGTTGGTTTCGGGTAGCTCATCAGGCACATCGCTAACTACTTCGGTATCCGCCTGACCAAACAAGTGCCACTGCGGGATTTGTTGCCCAGTGCTTAGCGCTGTTGGCGTTATCCTGGTTAGCAGTGACGAAATCCCGGAGGCGGGCTGTCCATTTTCCTCGACGGGCGGCAGAAAGCGCCAACTCACCTGCGCCAGACTATAGGCCAGCGCCAGCACCAGCACCACCTGAACTGCGCCGACCAGACGCGGCCCGGGATTGGCGGCCAGCTCCAGCGCCTTTTTCCAGTTAACCATTACCATCACTATCCCAGTCTTACTGGTTAACCCCCCGTGCTCACAACGTCCCCAGCAAGTTCAGGGCCGTAATAATAGTCTTAAGCTGCTTGATAGATTGGCGGTGGCGCAAACTGTTTGTGTATAGCGCGCCATGTATCTCCCCGCCAGTCCGCGCAATGTACACCATCATATTGATCTATATAGCCAGATTGTTGCATTGGAGTTGTTGCATCGTCGGTGGTGATTTGTCTACAACCCCTTTTGTAGAACCCAGTGCGGTCGCATAGTATCAGGAGCTTAGCGCCCAGATATCACAAAACCTTTACAAATAAGGCCTGCAACAAACGGGATGAAGTTACCTTTGCCGCCCCGCCAGCGCCCCCACCCTGGATAATCCATAGCAACAATTCAGAGCTATCCATTACCACGAATTACCACTTCAAAAGGGTCCATCGCGGGACTTCGACTCCCGTTAACGGGCCATTTTGGCGGGTATCCAATCTACCGTCGCCATCACTATCGACGAGAAAATAATGCGGCCCTTTGGCTGGGGTGATCTCCACCATGTAGAGCCGGCCGTTGACGCGGTACTCCTTGACCCGGCTGTCGTCGCGCGGCGTAATTACCACTTCAGGCTCCGTTACGTCAGTCGCCTCCTGTGCTATCACCACGCTCTGCGGCAACAATAACAGCGTTAAAACCATCAAAAATCGTTTCATGGGCTATATCCATTAACCTTCTTGTTCTTCGGCTGAGGCCTTAAAACCTCGCTTTTCACAATGGCTAAAGATAGCATCTACCACCTCTTTAGGCGAATCGCCTCGCTCTCCTTGCCACAGACCTACTGTACTAGGAACCGCCTCATCCGAGGGGCAACAAAACCATCGTGCAGTGATGGCGCCCTATTCGCCAGCAGTCCGGCCCCTGCACGTGGCTATTCGGCCGTTTTATCGCTACGCCTGCGGCGAACTGTTGCATAATAACCAGCCTCCATTTTCAGCGCCGGTTGATACAACGCCATGCCCAACCCAACACAAAAATCACTCATCCTGGTGGATGGCTCATCCTATCTCTACCGTGCCTTCTTCGCCCTGCCGCCACTCACCACCGCGCAAGGCCAACCGAGCGGCGCGGTCTACGGCGTGGCCAACATGCTCAAGCGGTTGATGAAGGATTACCAGCCAGAGCTGATGGCCGTAGTGTTTGATGCCAAGGGCAAGACCTTCCGTGATGAGCTGTTCGAACAGTACAAATCACACCGCCCGCCGATGCCCGACGACATGCGTAGCCAGATCGAACCGCTGCACAACCTGGTACGCGCCCTTGGCATTCCGATGTTGATCATCGACGGCGTCGAGGCCGACGACGTCATCGGCACCCTGGCGATTCAGGCCCGCGCTGTCGGCATCAGGACCATCATTTCCACCGGCGACAAGGATATGGCGCAGCTGGTAGACGAACAGGTGACGCTCATCAACACCATGACCAATACGGTGCTTGATCGCGAAGGGGTGATCGAGAAGTTTGGCATTCCCCCCGAGCAGATCGTCGACTACCTGGCACTGGTGGGTGACAGCTCCGACAACATCCCCGGCGTACCCAAGGTTGGCCCCAAGACGGCGGTAAAGTGGCTGCTGGAATTTGGCTCCGTAGATAAAATCGTCGCCCACGCCGCCGAGATTGGTGGCAAGGTCGGCGAAAACCTACGTGGTAACCTGGAGCAGTTGGCGCTGTCGCGACTGCTGGCCACCATCAAATGTGATGTGGCGCTGGAGCTGCGCCCCGACGAACTGCATCTGCGCGCCCCCGATATTGCCGCCCTGCGTGAGCTCTACACCCAGCTCGAATTTAAGACCTGGCTCAACCAGCTGCGCGAAGAGGCTGGGACAATGGCAGTTGTTGAAGAGCCAAAACCCGTCGCCATCACCACCGAGTACGAGACCATCTTCACCCAGGAGCGCTTTGACTCTTGGCTGGAGCAGCTCAAACAGGCCGATCTCTTCGCCTTCGACACCGAGACCACCAGCCTCGACTACATGCAGGCGCAGATCGTTGGTGTCTCGTTTGCGGTGGAGGCGGGCAAGGCCGCCTACGTGCCGCTGGCCCACGATTACATGGGGGTGCCAGCGCAGCTCAACCGCGAGGCCGTGCTCAACGCCCTCAAGCCGCTGCTGGAAGGTCCCAATAAAGCCAAGCTCGGCCAGAACCTCAAATACGACATGAGTGTGCTCGCCAACCACGACATCACCATGGCTGGCATCCGCTTCGACACCATGCTCGAATCCTATGTGCTCAACAGCACCGCCTCGCGCCACGACATGGACACCCTGGCGCTGGCCCACCTCGGCCACCAGACCATTCATTTCGAGGATATTGCCGGCAAAGGGGCGAAACAGCTCACCTTCAACCAGATCGACATCAACCAGGCCGGCCCCTATGCCGCCGAGGATGCGGACATCACCCTGCGACTGCACCTGGCGCTCTGGCCCAGGCTGGAGGCCGATGCCGGACTGAAAAAACTCTTTGATGAGATCGAGATGCCACTGGTGCCGGTGCTGTCACGCATCGAACGCACCGGCGTGCTCATCGACCGCGAGATGCTGCACAAGCAGAGCCACTACCTGGCGCAACGCATGGAGGAGATCACCCTCGCCGCCTATAAAGAGGCCGGAGAAGAGTTCAACCTCAGTTCGCCCAAACAGATCCAGGCGATCCTCTTCGACAAACTCGGCCTACCGACCTTGGAGAAGACCCCGACCGGCCAGCCCTCCACTGCCGAACCGGTACTGCAGGAGCTGGCGCTCGATTATCCACTGCCCAAACTGATCCTGGAGCACCGCTCGCTGAGCAAGCTCAAGTCGACCTATACCGACAAGCTGCCAACACAGATCGACCCACGCAGTGGCCGTGTCCATACCAGCTACCACCAGGCAGTGGCGGCCACCGGACGACTCTCTTCATCGGATCCAAATCTGCAAAATATCCCGATCCGCAGCGAAGAGGGACGGCGCATTCGCCAGGCCTTCATCGCCGCGCAGGGCTATACCATGCTGGCCGCCGACTACTCCCAGATCGAGCTGCGCATCATGGCCCACCTCTCCGGCGATGCCGGGCTGCTGCGCGCCTTCCAGGAGGGGCAAGACATCCACAGCGCCACCGCTGCCGAGATCTTCGGTATACCGCTGGAGCAGGTGGAGAGCAACCAGCGCCGCAGCGCCAAGGCTATCAACTTCGGCCTGATCTACGGCATGTCCGCCTTTGGCCTGGCCAAACAGCTTGGCATCGGCCGTAGCGCCGCCCAGGAGTATGTCGACCTCTACTTCGCCCGCTATCCGGGGGTGAAGGAGTTCATGGAGCGGACACGCACCGAGGCGCACGAGAAGGGCTATGTCGAGACGCTCTTTGGTCGCCGCCTCTATCTGGCTGATATAAACTCGCGCAACGCCCAGCGCCGCCAGTACGCCGAACGGGCCGCCATCAACGCGCCGATGCAGGGCACCGCCGCTGACATCATCAAACGCGCCATGATCAGCACCGATCAGTGGCTACAGACGAGCGGCATCAACGCCCGCATAATCATGCAGGTTCACGATGAACTGGTATTTGAGATTGGTACAGAGCGGCTGGGCGAAGCCAGGACAGAGATTGAAAAATGTATGACCGGCGCCGCCGAACTGGCTGTGCCGCTGGTGGTGGATATGGGAACCGGCTCCAACTGGGATGAGGCGCACTAGCGGTCACCCGCAAGCCCATCTCACCCCCCGGTTAGAAAAAACTTTCCTTCAGCCCTTGAACTTTCCGAAAAAGCGCCGATCTACTAAGTAAGCGCACCCCTTGCGCTTACCCGCTCTCCCTCCCTTGAGCGGGAACCCCTCTAACCCGGTTTCCCCAAGCCGGGAAAGAAACTTTTACCCCGGTCGCCCTCCAAAGTGAAGCCGGGGTTTTTTTGCCCAAAATCTGACCATAATCCAATTGGTCACAAACGGATTTTGAACCATTCTAAATGGCATGATAGAATTGCCATCACCCTGTTTACACCGTTGACTCCCCCTCAGCGGCTGTAATCCTACATAACTCTTGTTAGAGCGCTATGTAGGTCTTGCGCCCCGGTCACACTGTTTTTCGGCCGGGGTATTTTTATATCTATCTGCCTGATATTGAACTTTGTTCCGTGCTTATCGGGTTGTCACACCCGCCCACTAGATGTAGTGGATCGTGATTTTGCGGCGTAGAGATCGGCATAAGTTGGTGCAGTGACATCGCCCGCG
>JAYWDX010000176.1:0-9308 GCA_043779675.1 Tenderia sp. (SeqCode) | reverse complement strand
GACGCAGGACGGTCCGGGCAAAAGGAATTAGCTGTCGCGTAAGCGAGTCAATTTATGGCATGGACGCCATAAATTGCTCACGAGGTAGCGACACGATCTCGCGAACTCGATTGATGCGCCTCCTTCGTCGGCACATCCTATCTCACGGGCGCATCTTATGGTCTTGATACTGGTCGATTTCGGCCAAACGAGATTTGACACTGCACACAGTCATTGGTGGTGGGTACCTCCTCGGCTGGGCCGAGGGGTGTGATTGGTTAAAGTTTGTTGTGATGTTTTTCCATCCATGGGGTGTTTGCCCATCTTGTCGTCTATGGATTTCATTGAACTCTCATCCATGCTTTTGTGCTTGGCCATCATGTCGTTCATCTGGTTGATCAGATAGCTGAGGTGTTTCTTTTTTTCGGCGCTGGGTTGGTGGTTGATGTCGCGCAGAATGGTCATGGTATCAACCATCGCTTGTATCATATCCATGTGCATCTGTTGGCGCTGCTGCATGTGCTCCTTGTAGTTTTCCATATGGCCAGCGCTCTTATCGTCGCTCTCTTTATCTTTGTCCTTACTCGCGAAGGCGGGTGCGGCGATGAGTGCGCCGATCAGACTGGCGGTGATTAATAGCTTGTTTTTAGACATTATGTTATCTCCATATAGAGGTTGTTAAATGCCGGACAGCACGCTGCATAATCCGGTGTGACGTGGTCTCAGGTAGGCCGGTAATACACACCAAGCTCATGCCTTTGCCCCTACGTCGTTCCTGTAGATGAGAGAAATGTTTTCCTCATCCACGCCACTAAATTACTGCGATTGGGGATTCGCTTCAGTTAAGGAATTCACGCTGTGATGGTGAAAAATTCACATAAATTTAAGATCGTGTCGCTACCTCGTGACCAGTTTATGGCGTCCATGCCATAAATTGGTCACGAGGTGGCGACACGATCTGTAAGTCTGATACTGCCGCTCGTACGGCGGTGAAGAGTTTGCTGTGACACTGCCAGATACAACCCTTGAAGCAGCAGAGGCGTTGCTTGATGACCTGCGTCAATCTTTTTCACGAATCATCTTCAATCATAAAGGTGTGGAGTTTAGTGCTACATTCAGTGCCAGCATTGCCATGGCGCCACCTCAGCCAAGTATGGAAGGTTTGATGGCGATGGCAGACAATGCCCTGTATGAGGCTAAACACTGCGGTAAAAATCAAGTGGTATTGAGTTGCATAGAACGGTAAAAGCTGACTCAAATACTTGTTAGCGCCAAGTGGGATATGAAGCTAAAAAAACAGAGACCGCTGCTGTAGATTGCAGTTTGGGATCTTCCTTGGTAATTTGCTCTCCACTGGTATTGTTTGCCCCAAATGATACTGAAAGTTGAAAAGGTGTCTCCGTGTTTCGAATTTTTCGCGTTTTTTTCTTTTCCTTCCATTGCTAATTGTTGCTTGCAAGGAGCAGCCTTCGCCGCCGACAACGGTGCCGGCCAACTTTACTGTGACAGCCGGTGAAAACCGCGTTGTTTTAAGCTGGGACGCTCTGCCAGGACAGATCTACTGGGTCTATTACAAGGCGGGTTCCAACGTGACCACCAGCGATCACGACTATATCGGTAAGGGGGTGACTTCACCGGCTGTTATCACCGGTTCAGGTCTGATCAACGGTACGCAATACGCCTTTATTGTTGCCGCCGGCAACAAGAACAGCAAGATCGGCCCGACCACGTCAGTAGTCACAGCCACGCCGCGACTGCTTGGCCCGTCGGTGTCGTGGACGGTGGGTACGCCACTCTCCGGCAACGCACTCAACAGTGTGGTCTCTAACAATAACTATTTTGTGGCGGTTGGTGATGCGGGTACGGTTTTCACCGCGCCATATAGCTACACCGCTGTTGGTGGTGTCACCGCCTGGAGCCAAGCCACAACTCCGATCGGCGCCAGTACCGATCTCAGTTCGGTGCTTTATGACGGTTCGCAGTTTGTTGCTTTGGGTCGTGATGGTTCAATTATCAGCAGCAGCGATCAGGTCAACTGGATAACACGCACCGCGATTGTCGGCGCCCCGTCGATGAATGGCTTGGCTTACGCTGCCGGGCTTGGCTATGTCGCTGTTGGCGCTGGCGGTGCGATCTATAGGAATACTAGCGGTGGTGTCACCAATGCCTGGACGGCGATGAGTTCGGGTACGGTTAAGGATCTCTACGGTGTCTCTTATGTAAATGGCCGGTTCGTGGCGGTAGGTGCTGTTGGCGCGCTGTTAACCAGTTTGGATGGTATTAGCTGGACGGAGCAGACCCCCGTTACCAGTAACAGCCTGCGTCATGTTGCCTACGGAGCAGCCACCTATGTCGCGGTGGGTGATGCGGGGACTATTGTCTCCAGTACCGATGCTGCTGCCTGGACATCACAAACTATCCCCACCACTGAAAGCTTTTACTCCCTCTGTTTCGGTCCCGATCTGCAATTTATTGCAGTGGGTACAACGGGAACACTCTCCTACAGCGCCACAGGTGTTGATGGTTCGTGGTCGGTATCAAACGCCAGCTCCCTTGATTTGTACTCTATTGCGCCGGACAATGTCTTTATTGCGGTGGGGGCAGCTGGCGCCAATGTCAGCGGCAAGTAAATGGGGCTTCTTCGTTATTGGCCGTTACAAACGGGTGGATTAGGCAATATAGACTCATCCTCTCTGTCTTTAAATACGATGTGGCTCCAGCTGCACATCCATCACATGCTTTCCTAGTACCTCAACCCGGCCACGATAGCGGGCGTCACCTGTGGTGGAAAATTCAAAACTGAAACTGCGCCAGGCCCGCATCGCCCCCTGGCGGTCGCGTTTGAGTCTGGCGCGGCGCAGGACAATGCTCTCATCAAGTAGTTGCACCCCCATCTCGTCACAGTGGCGCAGGGCAGCGCGTAGGGCAATGGGTTTGATGCCGAGCGTATTCCACCAGAAGCTTATAAATCCTGCAAACAGGACGAACAGCAGTATGTTGAACAGGTCGGCTTTCATTAAAACTGGCCTGTGCGCAGTAGCACCAGGGTGCAGGCCTGTTCATAATTGATACCTGCCTGGCGCAGGCGCAGGGCCAGATCTGGGTTTTCAGCGCCGGGGTTGAAGATGACCCGTTTAGGGTGGAGTTTGATGATGGCGTCGGCAGCGCTGCTCGAGGCATCGGCGCCAACATAGAGTGTCAGGGTATCGACTGCAGTACTGATCTCGGCCAGATCATGTACCACTTTTAGCCCTTCGACCTCATCCAGTTTGGGGTGTACGGGAATCACTTCGTGGCCATACTCCAGTAGCATGTGGATTGCTTTGTTGGAGTAACGTTCAGGTTTCTGACTGGCGCCGAGTACCACGACACGCTCTTTTTTGTTGCTCATACTGCTCTCCTGCTGGGGTGGCTAGGGGTGTGATCACCGCTACGACCTATCACTGCCCGCTACTCAGGTGAAGGAGGAGGGGGCAGCCATATTAAAACAGATTGAGCTTTGGGCTGGAGTGGTGATAATAAAAATTGTCCAATTCACACATGTTATGCAAAGGAGGCGCGATGTTTGAAGCAATTGAGCTGGGGCGGACACTGCTAAAGAGTGAGTTCAAAATGGAAGAGGAGCGTTTCCGGGTTGAGCTGTTGCAGCTGCAACGCCAACTGGCGGAGGCGAATATCGCCACCTTGATTATCGTGGCCGGTGTCGAGGGCGGCGGTAAGGGCGATGTGGTGGACGGCCTCAACAAGTGGTTTGACAGCCGTGGCATTGAGACCCATGCCTTCTGGGATGAGACCGATGAGGAGCGCGAGCGCCCCGACGCCTGGCGTTACTGGCGGCGGCTGCCGCCGCGTGGTTCCATTGGCATCATGTTTGGCGGTTGGTATTGGGATCCGATCTATCAACATGCAGCTGGCCAGATTGATGACGCTGGTCTGGATGAGGCCAGCAGTTGTATCAAGGCTATTGAATGCATGTTGCAGCAGGATGGTCTGCTGATTATCAAACTCTGGTTCCATCTCTCTAAAAAGTGTTTTGAAAAGCAGATGAAGCACCGCCGCGAGGTGACACGCCATCTGCCCCAGGCGGGTAACGGCAAACTCTCCAGCCACTATAGCCATTTTCAGGTCTCGGCCGAGCGGGTGATCCGTCATACCGATGTTGCTGAGAACCCCTGGCATTTGATTGAGGCGGATGATGCCAATTTTCGTGATGCAAGTGTGGCGCGTATCCTCGAAGCCACTCTGACACAGCGACTCAGTGAGGAAGAGTTTGTTGATCGTCGCGCTAGCCATCACCCGACGGTAGCGGCGCCGATCGAGGCGGCCAGTACGATACTGGATGCCCTGGATAATAGCCGCACGCTGGCGCGAGATGAATACAAACAGCAGCTCAAAAAATATGAGGACCGGCTTAGAAAACTCACCTGGCAGGCCTACGATGCCAAACGCTCCTGCGTGATCCTCTTTGAGGGGTGGGATGCGGCAGGCAAGGGCGGGGCGATCAGGTGCCTGACCACACCGATGGATTCCCGTCTCTATCGTGTTTTTTCGGTAGCGGCCCCGACTGATGAGGAGTCCGCCCACCACTATCTGTGGCGTTTTTGGCGTCAGATTCCACGGGCGGGTTACACCACCTTTTACGACCGCTCCTGGTACGGTCGGGTATTGGTGGAACGGGTTGAAAACTTTGCTAAGCCCCACGAGTGGCAGCGCGGCTATCAGGAGATCAACGAATTTGAAGAACAGATTACCGAACATGGCATTGTATTGATCAAATTCTGGCTCCACATCACCCCGGAGGAGCAGCTCTCCCGTTTTAAAGAGCGCGAGCAGACCGCCTGGAAACAGCACAAGATCACCGCTGATGATTGGCGTAACCGTGATAAGTGGGACGCGTACAAAATTGCCGTCAATGAGATGATCCTGCGTACCAGTACCGGCAAGGCGCCGTGGAGTCTGGTCGCCGCCAATGACAAACTGGCTGCCCGTATTGAGGTGATTAAAACCGTTTGTGAACGGCTGGAGGCGGCGCTTCATGACACAGCAACAGTTAAATAATCTGCTGCGGGGTGTCTCGCGCAGTTTTTATCTCACCTTGCGGGTATTGCCAGCGCCGATTCGCCAGCAGATCGGCTTGGCCTACCTGCTGGCGCGGGCGGCGGATACTCTGGCGGATAGCACTGTGCTGCCAGCGGAGCAGCGGTTGGCGGCGCTGCACTGTTTGCAGCAGCAGTTAGGCGGGACCATCAATGCTGGTGCGCTGGCAGAGATCAAGTTGCAGCTGGTGGGTAAGTTGCAGAGTCCTGACGAGGCGCTGCTGTTGCAGCAACTGCCGCAGCTTTTTGCCATGCTGGAGCAACAAAGTGCGGCGGATAGGGCGCTCATCGAAAAGGTGGTGACCACCCTCAGCAGCGGCATGATCTATGACCTAACCACCTTCCCGATGGAAGAGAGTGGCGAGGTGCAGGCGCTACGCAGCTGGGATGAGCTGGATCACTATACCTACCTGGTGGCCGGTTGCGTCGGTGAGTTCTGGACCGAGATCAGCATCGCCCATCTGCCACCACTGCGCCATTGGCAGCGGCAGTGCTATGCGCAACTCGGCATCCGTTTTGGCATGGGATTACAGCTCACCAACATCTTGCGTGATCTGCCGCGTGATCTGCGGCTGGGGCGCTGTTATTTGCCGCAGCCGCTGTTGCAACAGCATGGTCTCAGCGTTGAGATGTTGTTAGATCGTCGCAACAGCGTGGCTGCACGGCCACTCCTAAACGCGGGTATCGAGCAGGCGTTGGACCATTTTGCGGCGGCGGCGCAGTATGTCACCGCCATTCCGCGTCGTTGTGTGCGGTTACGGTTGGCAGCGCTCTGGCCACTGCTTATTGGCTTAGCCACATTGGAGAGGCTTGCCGTCAGCAGCGATGATTGGCTTGATGTTGATCATGTCGCCAAGGTGAAGCGGCAGTGGGTCTATCGGATGATCTTGCTATCGCTACTGTGTGTCGCTTCAAACTCACTGATCAAGCACTGGCTAAGGCGTTTGGTCGGAAAAATATCAGGCTGAGTCTGGAGTGTGTGATAAAAATTCTGGTGTCATCAGTAATATAAAATGGTAGTTGGCCAAACCCTTTTTTATCAACAGTTCTTGTGGATAACTATGTGTATGAATTGGGTGCAGTGGTGTCCAGCCCTGATGTGGCAAGGCATTAAAGAAGCTGCTGTTTTTTTAGTCACTGCCGTCGCGGCGCGTAAAATCAATGGGTTATGCGTGAGTTGTGGAATGGAGAGGGGTTGGGGATAAGTATGGCTCGACCATTTTTTCAAACCACCGACACTGTTTATAAGGGTAAAATGCTGGCCCCGGGGTTTACGTCCCTGGGATTTACGACCTTGGGATCGGCTGGGAGAGAGCGCTTTGTTGGGTAAGATTATCGGTGCAGTGATTGGTTACATGAGTGGCGGTTTTACCGGTCTATTGATTGGCCTGTTTTTGGGCCACCAGTTTGATCGTCACCTGCCGCTCTGGGCGGTTAAGCTTTTAAACAAGGTGCTGGCAAAACACCATATTGAGGTACAGCGCGCCTTTTTTGAAGCCACCTTCTCGGTGATGGGCTATCTGGCAAAGGCGGATGGTCAGGTGTCGGAGCAGGAGATCCATCTGGCACGCCAGGTGATGGCGCGGATGCAGCTGAGTGAAGCGGCGCAGCGCGAGGCTATCACCCTGTTTGGCCGGGGTAAAGAGCCCGACTTTGATTTGGATGCGATGTTGCAGCGATTGCATCGCGCAACTTTGCGCCGTCGTGAATTGATTCAGGTCTTTCTTGAAATCCAGCTCAGTGCTGGTTACGCCGATGGCGACCTTAAACCTGCCGAACGTGAGGTCCTGCTGAAGATCTTCGCTACACTCGGCTTTAGTGCGGCTGAGTTTGACCGCATCGAGGCCACGATTCGTGCCGAACTCCACAACCGACAATCCGGTGGTTCAGCAGCGGGACGTACCCGTGGCATGTCCGTGGTGGATGCCTACGCTATCCTTGGTATTGACGAAAGCGCTAGCGATGCCGAGGTGAAAAAAGCCTATCGTCGTCTTACCAGCCAACACCATCCCGACAAACTCGCCGCCAGTGGTTTGCCGCCGGAGATGATGAAAATGGCGGCGGAGAAGACTCATGAGATCCGCACCGCCTATGAACGGATTCGTGAAGTGCGTGGTTTTAAGTAATTTGATTTTTCTCTTTGAGGTCTAACCCATGACTCTCCTGACTCTCCTGACTCGCTTCCCGCAGCGCTGGCTCAAGGCGGTGTTGGTTGTGGTAGGCCTCTTTGTTCTCTATGTTGCTTTCGGCTTTCTGCTGTTGCCACGCTTGATTCACAATACCTTGACCGAAACACTGGCGGATGTGACCCACCGCCCGGTGCAATTAACAGAGTTGAAGATCAATCCATTGGCCTTCTCAGTCACCCTGCGGGGTCTTGAAGTCGGTACGGCGGAGCAGCCGCTGGCCCGTTTTGAGCAGATCTATATCAACCTCTCCAGCAGCTCAATCTGGCGCGGTGCCTATGTCTTTAGTGCGATTCGCCTCCAGGCGCCGCAGTTGGTTATCACCATCGATCGCGAAGGGCGGTTTAATTTTCAGGAGATGATGGCTGCCGAAAAGGATGAGACGGGTGAGGAAAAAGGCACGCCACCCGTGGTGGTGATCCAATCTCTTGAGGTGCTGCATGCCGCCATCGACTTTGATGACCAGTCACGGCCAGTGCCGTTCCATACCCACATTGCCACCCTTGACTTCACGCTGCACGACTTCACCACTCGCCGCGACGTGGCGGGTAATTACAATTTACACGCGGCGACCAATCTGGGCGAGACGCTCGACTGGCAGGGTACGTTGCAGGCCACACCGTTCCGTTCCGAAGGCAAACTGCAACTGGGTAATATTCGCGCTGAGACGATCTGGAGCTGGGTTGGCGCCGGTTATAAATTTAAGCTCGAGCGTGGCCTGCTCGATCTAAACGCCCGTTACCTGGTTGATCTTGGCGGCACCGAAACCGAGTTTCAGCTGCATGATATGGACGTGGCGCTACGTGATCTGCAACTGCTGCGCCGTGGCGCGGCAGCCGATCCGGTGATGGTATTGCCACACCTTGATGTGGCCGGGTTGAGTCTGGATTCGGCGCACCGTACCTTGACCATTAACGATGTCACCCTTAAAGAGATGCAGTTGCAGGTGGTGCGTGAGGCCGATGGTCAGATTGATCTGCAAGCGCTATTTGCCAAGGCACCTGAAGCAGATCAGGAAGCGGATCAGGAAGTGGAGACGGAGGCGGGTAAACCGTGGCAGGTAAAGGTGACAAATGCGCAGCTGCAAGGTGCTGTCCTCCAGATCGTCGACCGTACCACTCAACCAGCGGCGCAGTGGCAGTTGAGTCCATTCAGCCTGGCGCTGCACAACATCGAACTCGGTACGGATAAACCGATCGATCTGCACTTGGATGCCGGCATCAATGGTGTTGGCAGCGCTACATTGAGCGGTGCTGTGATACTCGAGCCGTTGGGCGCCAACCTGGATATGAAGTTGACCGGACTCGATCTGACAGCCACACAACCTTACGTGCAAAGCACGGCGCAGTTGCAACTGCGCCGGGGGTTGCTCGATGTCGAGGGCAAACTGCTGTATGAGTCGGGCCCGCAGGAGTCGGCGACCAAGTTTGCCGGTGACGTCACGGTGCGACAGTTACATACAGTTGATGCACTGCGCAGTGAAGAGTTTTTGCGCTGGGAGCAACTCAGCGCCCAAGAGTTGAAGTACGACAGTCGCAGCGCGCGGCTATCAATTGCAGAGCTGCAGTTGGCTGATCCCTATCTGCGCTTTATCATTGCCCCCGATACCAGCACCAATCTCAGCAAAATTTTGGCGACGCCTGCTCCTACTCCTGCTGCTGCCACTGCCACTGCCACTGCGGCCAAGACAGCAATGCTGATCACTGTCGATCGGGTGCGGGTGGCCAATGGGGCGCTCAACTTCAGTGATCAGTCGATCAAGCCTGGCTTTACCACCAGCATTCAAGAACTCAATGGCACGATTCGTGGGCTCTCCTCCAAGGATCTGGAACGTGCCGATGTCGACCTCAAGGGCAAGGTTGACCGCTATGCCCCCGCCACTATCACCGGCAAGATCAATCCGCTTAGCGACGATGCCTACACCGATCTGAAATTTGATTTCCGTGGCATTGAGATGTCCTCGTTTTCATCCTATTCCGGCAAGTTTGCCGGGTACAAAATTGACAAGGGCAAACTCAATGTTGAGTTGAAGTACCTGCTGTCTAAA
>JAYWDX010000175.1:0-3068 GCA_043779675.1 Tenderia sp. (SeqCode) | reverse complement strand
AATTGATACGGCGTCAGTATATCCACGCGTTGTCGTTCAACGGGCAATGGAGCGCAATGCTGCTGCGGTAATCTTTTATCACAATCACCCTTCAGGCGAGCCAGAACCGAGTGAAGCTGACAAGAAGATAACAAGTCGTTTAAAGGAGGCGCTGTCTCTGGTTGATACTCGCGTTCTTGACCACTTGGTGGTTGGCGGCGGCGAATTTGTCTCCTTTAGTGAGCGAGGCTATTTATAAATCTATTTCACCCTGCCCCGCATGTCTGCGGGGCCTTTCAAAAGACTGACTGATTAACCGCATCCACCATTAACCCACAAGGGCACACCACCCTTGATGGGGAGGTGCGTCTTTTGTGTTTGATTAATACACATCAAGGAGACACGCATGGGAAGTCATAAACGTAATTTTTTAGTAAATTTTAAAGAAACATCGAAGGCACTGATCGAAGCCGAATTAGAAGCATGGCGTCAGGGTGAGCGATTGTGGAATGTTTCGAATCAATTTAACGAAACAATATTAAACGATGCTCTAAAACATCTGGATAGAAAAATTCAGAATGCTTACAATCATTTTTCTGGATGTTGTCCTCCTGCCATGGAGTTGGCACGCTACCTCTCTGAGTTTAAAGCACCCGAGATAGATCGTATCTGGGTTGATTAAAATTTATGTCATGCCCGCCCCACATCTGTGTGGGGCCTTTCCAGAACATCCATGAGGGTGTTGCGGAAAGGCGGTTTCACCCGGCGTCACTGCGGTCTATCAGTGGCATTGTTAAGTCCCCGCGTGAGCACAGCGGTCGGGGACGGATCATTTGATCCGGTGCTCATTCTTATACTCAACCCGTCTGGGGAAACACTCCCCAACGGGCGTGCTTCCTCCGACATTCAATTAGGAGGAAATACATTATGGGATGGTTGTTTAAAAGAGGTTATGACAAAGCTCTTCTCATTCAACATTTGATTAAACCTGAAGAGAATGAAGAGACGCGCTGGGAGACATTGGCTCATAGCGTGCGTGGCAAGGTACTTTGGTCTGTGATGGAAGTCACAAATAAACAGAAACAGACCAGCAGATGCTTTATTGCCTGTCATTTGCTTGAGTCTCACAGTGACGGGTTTGGATGGGGCTATAAGGATATGGATGAATCCATGGGTCCCTACTACTATTCCTGTCCTCTGAAGTATTTGAAGATGGCACCGGAACTGAACGCCGAATGGCGTGAAGGTGTACGGCAATATCATCAAAAACACAATCGGACGCTCAAGATTGATCAGAAGATCAGTCTTGTTGGCGCATCCATACCGTGGGTAGTAATCACCTCGCAACGTCCTTTACAAGGGGTTTACGAAGGTGTTTTTTATCGCATTCCCCGACGCATGGTGGGTGATGTGATCTAACCACACATATTTTTCTAATCCCCTGGGGAGACCTCTCCCCACCAGGGTTGTGGTCTCCCCTTTTTTAATCATCAGGAGAACCACCATGACTGACACAAACAACAGAACCACCCTAACTGCCAAAAATGATAATAATTCACTGACCGATTTGTTCGGTGAAGTTATCTATAGTTACACCCGCGCCCAAGCCATCGACGATAGCACATTAATTGATGTTTCCAAGACTGCCAAAGAGGTGGGATTCCGTTGGCCGGTTGCGCTGACACATGCTGCATGGGAAGAGTGTGTGGCCTGGGATGACAAGGACTCGAAACGTCAAACATACCAGGACCAATCGGGTCGTTTGTGGGATGTAGTCTGGATGGCATTCGTGGCTATTCGGGTAGCACCTGCGGGCGGATCTGAGTTGTGCTTCAAACTCTACCGTGTTCCGCGTGGCGGCAGGGCAACCAGGGCACGGCTGACCACGTTAAAACTGGTCTGCGGTCCAGGTGATGACGGTGATCCAGTGATCACTATCATGTTACCGACCGAGGACTAACCCCCTTACCCCGGCCATCCACTCACTGGATGGCCTTTTTTACACACCCAACAGGGAGACCACCCCGTTGGGGACCGGTCTCCTTTTCTATTGCGATTAGGAGATCATCATGAAATACATTGTTCAATACACCCTGCCCTATGAACATCTGGTGCAGGTTGGCATCGAGGCTGAGAGTCAGGATGAAGCTATCGCCAAGGCACAGGCGCTGTTTGACCAGGGCGATATCTGGCAGGACACAACTGAAGTGCCCCTGCTCTTTGATGACTATGTTGAGACCAGTAACGCTGAGATACCGCTTAACTTTACGATCGAGGGTGAGTGCGAATCGGAGTGGCCCACACCGGATTCGAGTGTGATCCAGGTGCGCCGGCAGAATGCGGCGTTTCAGGCAGCACGATTATTGGTGGAAGCCTATCAGCGCGGTGAGGCGTGCGGCGTTCTGGGGAGTATCGACTGGAGCGATCTGGACGAGGCTTACCAAATGGCACTCAAGTCAAAATAAGGGGATATCTTATGGCCTTAATGTTCCAGCGGCTCGCCCGCAATTATGCAAAGAACGGATATTACCCAACCGACACAGAGACCACACGCCGGATTATCGGTGCGCTCCAAGCGTCGGAACATGGTCGTATGAATATCTTTGATCCCTGTTGTGGTGAGGGTGTGATTCTGGCGGAGTGCAAACATGCACTTGGCGAGGATAGAACCGTTGCCTACGGTATTGAATACAACGAAGAACGTGCCTGGCATGCCAAGCAGTTGTTGAATCATTGTATTCATGCGGATATCAACGATTGTGCCGTGGGTCTTCGACAGTTTGGTTTTATGCTGTTGAACCCACCTTATGGCGATACGGTCGCCGATAGAATGGAGTTGTCATCGAAGTCAGAGCGTCTTGAGAAGCTGTTTTATCGCAGGACAATAGGACTGTTGCAATATGGTGGTGTGATGGCGCTGATCGTGCCCAGGTACAGTCTCGATAAGGAATTCTCAACCTGGATAGCGAAGCATTTTCATACCGTCCGTGTCTATGCAGCCCCTGAACAGCAATTCAAGCAGGTGGTTGTTATGGGCATTCGGCAACCCATCAAGGAGACGGATAACGCTTTGTCTAAACGCCTCACCG
>JAYWDX010000174.1:0-3710 GCA_043779675.1 Tenderia sp. (SeqCode) | reverse complement strand
GAACGGGTCGGGATGCCATCTTCCAGATAGAGATAGACCGGATTGGTGGTGATGGGCTGGCGGATGGCGGTCATGTGCCCTTCACCGCCGGTGATATTGACGTAGACACCTGGCACCTTGCCGAGGATCTCGCTGGGATGACTCGCCTTCAGCTCGTTGATTGCCTTGGCATCGATAATGCCAACCGAGGCCGAGGTCTCTGCCACCGCCTCCCCTTCACGGGTACCGGTTACGGTCACTTCACCCAAGGTGGTCACTTCACCTGCCATCACCATACCCGCCACGGTCACACTCGCAACCAGCCCAACCACTGTTAACCTGCCCAACATCAACATTACAAAGCCCCTATTAATAATTCTTATAGGGCAAGCTTACCGGCTGATGTGGCAACTGAAAATGCGACAAGATGTCGCAGCAGAGCATGAGCTGATGACAAACAACAACAGGCCACAATCTATTTTGTGATAATAGCCATTACTTATTACAGTTCTGGTCTCTAATACGTGGCCAGACCCGGTGTGGTCTGTTGCTCGGTAAAAATTTAGAATATTGAGTTAGTGGCTTTTTATAACCAAGCAATATCAACAATGAGGTAGTTATGGAAAAGATCGATACCCTGCTCTTGGCGCGCTGGGTGATTCCGGTGGAACCAGAAGGGGTTGTGCACGAACAGCACGCCGTTGCCATCCGTGATGGTCGCATCATCGAGCTTCTGCCGACGGCCGCGGCGCAGCAAAAGTATCAGGCCGACGTCACGCTGAACCTGGAAAACCACGCCCTGTTGCCCGGTCTGATCAATGCCCATACCCATGCCGCCATGTCGCTGTTTCGTGGTCTGGCCGACGACTTGCCGTTGATGGAGTGGCTCAACAACCACATCTGGCCGGCCGAGGCGACCTGGATCAGCCCCGAGTTTGTGCGTGACGGCAGCCGTCTGGCGATTGCCGAGATGTTGCGTGGTGGCACCACCTGTTTCAACGACATGTATTTTTTTCCTGATGAGACCGCCCGTGTCGCCGCCGAGGCCCACATCCGTGCCACGGTCGGCATGATCCTGATCGACTTCCCGACGGTCTGGGCCAGCAATGCCGATGAGTACATCCGCAAGGGGCTGGCGCTGCATGATGAGTATCGCAACCATCCACTGGTGCGTACTGCCTTTGCACCGCACGCCCCCTATACCGTCTCCAGCGCGCCGCTGGAGCGGGTGAGGGTGTTGGCGGAGGAGTTGGATATTCCCATCCATATACATCTGCATGAGACGGCCGGCGAGGTTGACTCAAGCCTTGAACATCACCAGCTGCGCCCCCTGGCACGATTGGAGCAGCTCGGACTGCTCTCGCCACGACTGCTGGCCGTGCACATGACCCAGCTCACGGACGGTGAGATTGCCAGCCTCGCCCGCGCCGGTAGCCACGTAGTGCACTGCCCGGAGTCTAATCTTAAGCTGGCCAGCGGCTTTTGTCCGGTGGCCAAGCTGCTCAAGGCAGGCATCAACGTCGCCATTGGTACCGACGGCGCCGCCAGTAATAACGACCTCGACATGTTTGGCGAGATGCGTACCGCCGCCCTCATCGCCAAGGCGGTGGCCCAGGATGCCAGCGCCGTGCCCGCCACCACCGCGCTGAGCATGGCCACCATCAACGGCGCCCGGGCACTGGGGATCGATGCCGAGGTCGGTTCACTGCTGGTTGGTAAGGCCGCCGATATCATCGCCGTTGATCTGGGGCAGCTGGAGAGCCAGCCGGTCTACAATCCCATCTCGCAACTGGTTTACGCCACGGGTCGCGACCGGGTCAGCGATGTCTGGGTGGGCGGTAAGCACGTAGTCAAGAATGGTACACTCACCACCCTTGATGGCCCGGCCATCCAGCGCCGCGCCCGTGAATGGGGAGTGAAGATTAATGCGGCAGATCATAAGCTAAGCCACAAAAGCTAAGGAACAACATCATGTCTAGCACAGAGCAACGCGCCAATGTCGATCAGGCCGAGGTCAGCAAATTCGAAGCACTCGCCTCGCGCTGGTGGGACCCACAAAGCGAATTCAAGCCGCTGCATGAGATCAACCCACTGCGCCTCAACTATATAGATGAACGCGCCCACCTCCCCGGCAAAACGGTGCTGGATGTTGGCTGTGGTGGCGGCATTCTGGCCGAGAGCATGGCGCGGCGTGGCGCGCAGGTCACCGGTATCGATGCGGGGCAGGCCCCCCTGACCGTGGCAAAACTGCACGCCCTTGAGTCCGGCATCCAGGTCCAGTACCGCAACATCACCGCCGAGGATATGGCCGCAGAAGCGCCCGCCAGCTACGACGTGGTCACCTGCATGGAGATGCTGGAGCATGTACCCGACCCCGGCTCGGTCATCGCCGCCTGCGCCCAGCTGCTGAAGCCGGGTGGACACATCTTCTTCTCCACCATCAACCGCACCCCCAAGGGCTACCTCTTCGCCATCATCGGCGCTGAGTACCTGTTGCAGATGCTGCCCAAAGGGACCCATGACTATCACAAGTTCATCCGTCCCCATGAGATGGATAGCTGGATGCGCAGCGCCGGGCTGGAGATGCAGGATATCTGTGGCATGAGTTACAACCCGCTCACCCGTCGCTACTCGCTTGGCAAGCAGATTCAGGTCAACTATCTGATCCATGCTGTTAACCCGCAGTGACCCGCAATGATCAAGATGAATCATCGTCCGAAATGGATAGGCCCATGACCTACGTCAAATCCAAACAGCGCGTCGCCGACCACGGCGAAGTCTTCACCCCGGCATGGATGGTCGAGGCGATGCTCGATCTTGTGAAGGCTGAGACCGAACGCATCGACTCCCGCTTCCTGGAGCCGGCGTGCGGGGACGGCAACTTTCTCGTGCAGATCCTGCGGCGCAAAGCCCCCATGCCACCCGGGAGCAGGACGTGACACCGCTTGAGAAGTTTTATACGGAAGACCCCCGGTGGCACGAAAAGATCGGGGACATTCACGCCCTGCTGGAGCGCGTCAAGATCAGCGAGGAGCAGTCGGGCGATGTGCTGTACCTGCGCAAGCTCAATCGCATTCTCTCGGTGCACGCCTCCACCGCCATTGAAGGAAACCAGCTCACCTTGGGTCAGGTGACCGATGTCATCAACGGCAAACCGGTCTGGGGGCCACCGAAGGACATCAAAGAGGTGCAGAACGCTTGGCATGCCTACAACGAGTTGCCCGGCTATGACCCTTGGTCGGTGAGCGACTTGCTGCGGGCGCACGCGCACCTGACCGATACGCTAATCGGCGAATCGGGCCAGTTCCGTTCGGGCGGTGTGGCTGTGGTGGGTAGCGATGGCACGCTGTTGCATCGCGGCGCGCGATCAGCTCAAGTCCCCGACCTGGTTGCGCAGCTCCTGGACTGGGGGAAGACCAGCGAAGCGCACCCTCTTATCAAGAGTTCCGCTGTTCACTACATGCTGGAATACATCCATCCCTTCCGTGACGGCAACGGCAGAATCGGGCGGCTGTGGCAGACGCTGGTTCTTGCCCAGTGGAATCCGTTGTTCGCCTGGATGCCGGTCGAAACCCTGGTCCACCACAATCAGGCGCTGTATTACAAGGCGCTGCAAGATTCGCATACTAGCGCGGTGGATTGCCGTCCGTTCATCAGTTTTATGCTCGATGCCATAGCAAATTCGCTGTACAAGTACATCGATGTCGCGACGGAGACGGTAGCCGATGTCC
>JAYWDX010000173.1:0-3084 GCA_043779675.1 Tenderia sp. (SeqCode) | reverse complement strand
TGAACATCCCTACTGCCGTCGCGGGTGCAGCTAATCCAAGCGAGGCGTTGCAACTCGAGGTGATCATCCGCAAGGATTCCCTTGATGTCAGCGACCGTCGTGGCGGCCTGATCCAGCGCATCAGCAACAAGGATGGCACCTACAATTTCAAAGGGCTCAACGAAACACTGAAACAGCTCAAGGTACGCTTCCCAGACAAAATGGATGCGACTGTTCTCTCCGAGTCCGACACGCCGTATCAGGTACTGGTGAGCACCATGGATGCCACGCGCACCTTCAGTGTCGTCTCGGCCGGTTCAGCCAGATTTGGCGACCTGTTTCCCGAGATCTCCCTGGGTGATGCGTCAGAAAGGAAGCAGCCATGAAGATGTCGCGGCGCGCCAAGCGCATGGACCGCCACCACCACCGCAAGACTGAAGCCACCATCAGTATGGTGCCGATGATCGATCTGCTGACAATATTGGTCTTCTTCCTGATTGTAAATGCTGGCGATGTCCAGAACACCCCCAGCACCAAGAGCCTGAAGCTGCCTGAATCGAGCGCCAAGGTCGCCCCGAGGGAGACCGTTATGATCGTTGTCACCCGCCAGGAGATCATCGTCGAAGGACGTCAGGTGGCAACTACTGCCGATGTGATCAAGACACAGAGCGAGTCGATCCCAGCACTGGTGGACGAACTACGCTATCAGGCACAACGCACCAAAGCCAGCAAGAGCAAGACGGCATCACCTGGCGAAGTAACCATCATGGGTGACCAGGCGATTCCCTACGAACTCCTGAAAAAGATCATAGTGAGCAGCACCCAAGCTGAGTACAGCAAGATCTCCCTGGCCGTTAACACCAAGAGCACGAAGGCAGAATAATGGGTGCCACATTGACGATGCCAATCCCCCCGATGAGCTGGGACCAAAATGACGCCGATGAACGCCGTTTTCGCATCATCAGCATTATCAGCATCCTGCTGGCCCTGCTGCTGGGAGCAACCCTCAACCTGGTCCATATCCCAGCCCCCGAGCGCCGCGATGAGGTGATACCACCACACCTGGCCCAAATCATCATGGAGCGCAAAAAAGAACCACCCAAGATCGAACGCCCCAAACCGGTGGAGCCGGAAAAACTCAAGCCGGAAGACATTAAAAAAGAATCCAAAAAGGCCGAGGAGACGCCGCAACCAAAGCCAGTGACGGCCAAACCTGAACCCGTTGTGAGTGAACCGCAGCCACAGCCACAACCACAACAGCCCCAATCAGAGGAACCACGCGTTAAAAACGTTGAAGCGGCACGGCAGAAGGCCGCCAGTTCAGGTGTGCTGGCTATGAAAGATATGCTCGCCGATATGCGTGAGTCTGAGCCTGCCCAGGCCATCCAACAGCAATCAACCCAGCAGCTTCAGAGCGGCGGCAGCGAGGCAAGCGCCCCCAGCCGTTCAATCCTAACCGCCAAGGCCAGCAAGGGCAGCGGCGGCATCGACACCTCAAAATTCAGCCGCGATACGGGTGGCAAAACCGCCTTGGCTGGGCACGACACTGCCACAGTGGTCAGCCGTCTCGACAGCCTGCCCGCAGCCCAAGCACAGAAGCGTGAAGAGCAGGAGGCAAAACAGACCAGTGGTCGCTCAGAGGCTGAAATTCAGCGCACGATGGAGGCCAACAAAGGAGCGCTTTACAGCATCTATCAGAGAGCACTGCGGCAGAACCCCGCCATGCAGGGCAAAGTGGTCGTCAAGATCACCATTGCCGCATCGGGCGAGGTAACAGACTGCACGGTCATATCATCCGAACTGGGTGATCCCGATCTGGAGCGCAAGCTGGCACTGCGTATCAAACGCATCGACTTTGGCGCCAAAAACGCCGAAGTCACCAGCATCACCTACCCTATCGACTTCTTGCCCAACCTTTGATAATAGGCACGCAGCCCTGCGTCAAGGGCTGATAGCCGCAGCAGAGATAACCGGGCGGCAGCACTGTCTGCACACCGCTGTGATAGAGCATCGCCAAAATCGCCAGGCCGACCTCGCTGAAGAGCCGCGCCGAGCCGTAGCCGGGGAAGTAGAAGACCGCCTCTGACTCATCGTTGACCTTGATGGGATCAGAATCTTGTTGCGCAGTGAATACAACAGCCCGGCGCGTGGGATGTGGGTGTTGCACACGGGCTTGCACTTGCCGCAACGCAGACAGTGTTTGATGTCGTCGTTGAGGGCGCCGAGCTCACATTATGGGTCCTTAACAGGTGCAAACCTGCCCCGTATTGTAACCAGCCCGTTAATCAAGGGCATCAAAATGGCACACCGATAAGTTGGTGCGCCCCTGCGCCCCCAAAAGAGACTGTGCCTCCTGTTAACAGGAGGCACAGTCAGGTGCTGGAAAAACCAGTCTGGTTGGTTGCAGGGGACTATTTCCAATCCCAGATGGGGTTGGGCGGATAATCATACTGGTACATGCCACTTTTTGCCGGCTTGCTCTCAGCCCCCTTCTCCTTGGCCGCTGCGGTGGCAACAGGGGCGGTGGCCGTAGTAGCAGGTACACCCTGAACCGCTGCGAGGTAGTCCAGGATCTCATTGCGGGTATCGGGCGGCAGATAGTACAACCCCTGCTTTTCCTGCATCCAGGTGATAGTCGTATCCCAGCGTTCGCGTGTCATTCGATTTTGCAGAATGATGGCGGTGCTATGGCACTGGGTGCAAATTCCGAATACGGTCTCCCGCCCCGTGTGGGGGAGGAGACCTCCAAACACCTCTTCGGCCGAAGCTTGGGTGCCGGACAACAGCATCAAGCCAGTTCCCAGCAGCGCAAACAGTGGCGGCGAGATCCTCGATCTATTCATATGCTTCACCTCATTTGCCTGCTGTACCTAGGCCACGTAAACCGCAATGCGGTGCATGGCGTTGTTGAGATAACCCTCGGGATTCCAGCCAGGCATTACCATGGGTTGCATGCGCCCTTTGTTATCGGTTGCCCGTGCCCACACCTCGTAATAGCCGGGGACCGGGAACTTCAGATCCGCTTCCCAGCGTTGCCAGGCAAAGGCGTTGACGGGGCGGTGCAGTTTGGCCTTGACCCAGGTGGCGCCAAAGTCAAAGCTGAGA
>JAYWDX010000172.1:0-22019 GCA_043779675.1 Tenderia sp. (SeqCode) | reverse complement strand
AGTCATGGCCAGTTATGGCGTGGGTAGTTCGCCGCGGGCAGTGGTGGCGGCCGATTTTGATGGTAACGGCTCCTTGGATCTGGCGGTTGTCAATCAAGGTGATAGCACTGTTTCGGTGTTATTGAATAATGGCGGCGGGCAGTTTGCTGCACCTTTAACGTATGCCGTGGGCAGTTCGCCCTTGGCTATTGCGGCACTGGATATGGACCGCAACGGTACGATGGATCTTGCCATCACTCACTCCAGCACAGCCACACTCTCATTGTGGCGTAATAATGGTAGTGGCATTTTTGCCTTTGCCGCCTCCTACAGTGTGGGCGTTAATCCGGAAGTGGTTGTGGCTGTTGATATGAATGGTGATGGTTATGGTGATCTGGCGGTTGCCAACGCCGGTTCGGGCACAGTGTCGCTGTTGGAGAATAACCGCAACGGCGCTTTTGCCCTTGGTCAAATGGCGGCGGTGGGGACTACGCCAGTGTCGATTGTTGCTGCTGACCTTGATGTTGATGGCACCAGTGATCTGCTGGTTGCCAATGCGGGCTCCAGCAACTTGTCCCTGTTGATCAATGATACCGATCTTCGTCCATCACCGTTTCAGTTCACCGATCAGGTGAATGTTGCTCTGAATGCGGTTGTTGAGTCCAACGTAATAACGCTGACTGGCATGACTGGCTGGGGCCAGATTACGGTTAGCCAGGGTGAGTACGCGGTCTCTACCGATAGCGGTCTTACGTGGTCGCCATGGTCCAGCAGCTCACCGATGGCAGTGGCGGCGGGTGATCAGGTTAAATTGCGCGTCACCGCGTCAGCGCAAGGGTATACCCGAGTGGATGTGGATGTGATGATCGGCGGGGTTCTGGACACCTTTAGTATCAGAACCTTTGGTGATTCGGTGGCCGATCCTTTTCTTTTTGTGGATCAGACGGGTGTGGCGCTAGACACCATCGTCAGCTCTAACATAATCACGGTTACCGGTATTGATATTGATGTGGCTATCAGCGTGGTAGGAGGGTTATACAGTGTGAATGGCGGGGCGTTTACCTCAGCCCCTGGTTACGTCAATAATAACGATACAGTACAGTTGCGCATCACCTCGGCGCCGCTCAAAGGCGAGGCGGTGAATGTGGCGCTTTATATAGGTGGCGTTGCTGATACGTTTACGGTTACTACAGCCGCCGCGACCAGTTCTGGTGGCGGCGGGGCGTTGGACCTGGCGCAGCTGCTGCTTTTGTTGCCATTATTGCGGCGTCTCTACAACCCTTCCAGATAGTCTCACGCCAGAGGCGTTTCGCTAACTGCTGCCCTTGTTCAATCATCCTGTTTTTTTATGCGCTCGATAATCGCTTGCGCGAATCAGTTCATCAACAGCTGTGAGCCCAGCGGGTGATAGGTTCGAAATCGGTAATGATCAGATCGTAACTGTCCAGATCCAATTGTAGTGTGTCGCGGACAAAACGTGGCAGATTGCTGGCAGTAATGGTTTTTAAATAGCTGATACGGCCATGGTCAGAGCTGAAGGTCCGGCCGACAAAGGCTGTCGCCATGGCGTGGGTGATATAGCCGTTGCCGGTGGCCTGGACACCATAAGAATCCGCATCAAAACAGCCGCTGCAGCGATGGCGCCAGCATGGCGGAACCGATACCGAGTACAATGCCAGCGATGATGTCGGTCGGGAAATGCACCCCCAGCAATACACGTGAACTGCCGATCAGCGCCGCAATGCTGTAACCTAACAGTGTGTATTCCGGATAGAAGGTGGAGATCAGCGTCGCCATCAGAAAGGCGGCAGCGGTGTGGCCAGACGGGAAGCTGAACTTATCTGCCGGGGCGAGAAAAGCGTTAAAACCGCCGATGGCTGCCGCGGGTCGATTGCGGCGAATGGTGTTTTTGAAGAGCAGATAGAGCGGCAGCTCAATGGTAAAGGCGATGAGGGCGGTGATGAGTAATTCCTCGCTGTGATGCACCTCAAGGGCAATCAGTAGCAGTGCCAGCAGCAGGTAGCCGTAGCCATCCCCTAGGCGCGAGATCCAGCGGCTGATGGCAGCGATATCGGCGCTGTGTTTGCGTTGCATACACCACTGGAAGGTGATTAGATCAAGTTTCTTGACGCTCTCGACGAATGCAAACATGGTTTTTTCTCCACTCTGTTTGCATCTTTATCGTCAATTACGGTTGCAGTTGTGTTTAAGCGTGATGAAGTTTTTATGATGGATAGCAATTGAGGGGCGGCCGCCCCGAGAGGACTAAGGCTTTAGTGCAGACTGCCTGGCACGGCCAGTCCAAAGGGGGCTATTCTGGCGGTAAAGTGTTCGCCCGTCAGGCTCTGCATGTCGTAGTGGCCCTGCATGGCGCCGACCGGCGTTTCAAGCATTACCCCGCTGCTGTATTCATAACTATCACCAGGATTGACCTGGGGCTGTTCGCCGATCACCCCTTCACCATGAACCTCATCCACTTTGCCGTTGGCGTCGGTGATATGCCAGTAGCGATGGGTCAGTTTGGCTGGAGCGGTGCCGGTATTGCGGATGGTGATGGTGTAGCCAAAAACATAACGGTTACTTTCCGGCTCGGATTGCTCCGGCAGGTAGTAGGTTTGAGTTTCGACCTGGATCTGTTTGCTGTTGTCTGACATGGAATAAATTATACTTAATCTACAAAAATTCCCATAACACTATTTATAAAGAAGATAGATGTTGCTGATTGTCAATAACCGTGTGCCATGGCTATGGCCGGGAGAGACCCGATGAGTGTAGTTATTTATCATAATCCGCGCTGCTCAAAGTCGCGTGAGACCTTGCAACTGTTGCAGGCGCAGGGGGTCGAATTGGAGGTGGTGGAGTACCTGAAGGTGCCGCCTAGTAAGGGTCAGCTCAAGCAGCTGCTGAAGATGCTGGGATTGCAGCCGCGGGAGCTGATGCGTCAGCAGGAGCCGGAGTATGGGGCGCTAGGTCTCGATGATCCTACTTTGAGTCGTGAACAGCTGGTGGAGGCGATGGTGGCCTATCCAAAGCTGATTGAGCGTCCGATCGTGGTCAAGGGTGACAAGGCTGTCATCGGTAGGCCGCCGCAGCAGGTGCTGGCGATCCTTTAGGGGCGGTGATCAAACCGCCGGACAGGAAGGGTGATATGGTGGCCACCGCAGCAGTATGGATAGTTGTTCCACGTTATTTCCCCGGGAGTTCATTGAGACCATGGATACACCAATAACCCCACCCTATGAAGCACTGGGACCAGACCTGATACTTGATGCCATTGAGTCGCAGGGGTGGCGTTGTAATGGCCGTTTTCTGGCGCTTAATAGTTACGAAAACCGGGTCTATCAGATCGGCATTGAAGAAGCCCCGGCGCTGGTCGCCAAATTCTACCGGCCGCAACGCTGGAGCGACGCCGCGATCCTGGAGGAGCACGCCTTTGCCGCCGAGCTGGTGGAGCAGGAGATCCCCGTCATTGCGCCGTTGGCCAATGAGCAGGGTGAGACGTTGCACCATTTTAAAGGGTTTCGTTTCGCTCTGTTCCGTAGCGCCGGTGGCCGCCATCCCGAGCTTGATCGCGACGAACACATGGAGTGGGTGGGACGCTACCTGGGGCGTATCCATGCGCTGGGCGCCCGTAACAAATTCAAACACCGCCAGCGGCTTGATGTCGACAACATGGCGGTTGCCTCTTACCAATATCTGCTGGAACAGGGGTTTGTGCCTCAGGAGCTGGCGCTCGCCTATCGCACCATCGCTGAGGATGTGGTGAAGTCGGTCAAGTACCGTTTCGAGATGGTGGGGCCGCTGCGGACGCTACGTCTGCATGGCGACTGCCACGCCGGTAACGTGCTCTGGACCGATGCGGGACCGGCGATTGTCGATCTGGATGATTGTCTCACTGGTCCGGCGGTACAGGATCTCTGGATGCTGCTCTCCGGTGATCGTGACGAGATGGAACATCAGCTGGCGGTGCTGATGCGCGGTTATGAGCAGTTTTTTGAGTTTGATCCGATCGAGCTGCTGTTGGTGGAGGCGCTGCGCACCATGCGCATGATGCACTACTCCGCTTGGTTGGCGCGGCGTTGGCATGACCCCGCCTTTACCACCGCCTTCCCCTGGTTCAATACACCGCGTTATTGGGAGGATCAGATCCTGGCGTTGCGCGAACAGCTGGGGGCGCTGGATGAACCGGCCCTGCGGCTGCTGTAGGCCATATTTACCGGCACCGGCGTGGGCGTGGACGGCTCTTTTTCGGAAAAGTCCCTCGCTGCATTTCGCTGAGAGAACGGCCACTGTTACAATCTCTATCAGTCCAACTGCGGTGATCCCCATGAATCAAACAATCCCAACGACCACCGTCAAGATAGAACTTTATACCAGCCACTACTGTGGATATTGTGTGCGCGCCAAGGCGCTGCTGGATCGAAAAGCGGTGCCCTATGTGGAGTATTACGTTGACGATCAGCCGGAGCTGGCGCCGCTGATGGTTGAACGTGCCGGCGGTAGTCGTAGCGTGCCGCAGATATTCATCGCTGATCGCCACATCGGTGGCTGTGATGAGCTCTACCAGCTGGAGCGGCGTGGAGTGCTGGACGGTCTGCTGGGGCTCGCTGAATCACTGCCTTAACATATCAATAATCTAAAACACTTTTTGGGGTGCGCCTGGACTCTGGCCAGCGCCGTCGCCCGGTTGTCCGCCATTTGGAGAGAGAGCAATGAAGATAGGCACCCCATTATCCGCCAGCGCCACACGTGTGATGTTGCTGGGCAGCGGCGAGTTGGGCAAAGAGGTGATCATTGCCCTGCAACGGCTGGGTGTGGAGGTGATTGCCGTGGATCGTTACCCCAACGCCCCTGGCCATCAGGTCGCCCATCGCAGCCATGTGATCGACATGACCGACGGCGCGGCGCTGCGGCGTCTGGTGGAGCAGGAGCGGCCGCACCTGATCGTGCCCGAGATCGAGGCAATCGCCACCGACATGCTGGCCGAGATCGAGCGCGACGGTCTGGCCGAGGTGATCCCCACCGCCCGCGCCGCCCAGCTCACCATGGACCGCGAGGGGATTCGCCGGCTGGTGGCGGAAGAGCTGGAGCTGCCGACCTCCGCCTACGCCTTTGCCGACACCCTTAAGCAGTTGCAGATGGCGATTGACGGCGGTGTTGGCTACCCTTGCCTGGTCAAGCCGGTGATGTCCTCCTCCGGCAAGGGGCAGTCACTCATCAACGGGCCGGATGAAGTGGTCGCCGCTTGGGAGTGCGCCATGAGTGGTGGGCGGGTGCAGGGCGGACGGGTGATCGTCGAGGCCTTTATCGACTTCGATTTTGAGATCACCCTGCTGACGGTGCGCGCCCTCGACGCGCATGGTGCGGTACAGACCAGCTTCTGCGATCCCATCGGCCATCTCCAGGTGAAGGGTGACTATGTTGAGAGCTGGCAGCCGCAGGGCATGACCCCGGCAGCGTTGCAGCGGTCGCAGCAGATTGCCAAGGCCGTCACCGATAATCTTGGTGGTCGTGGCCTCTTTGGTGTTGAGTTGTTTGTGAAAGGCGATCAGGTCTGGTTCAGCGAGGTCAGCCCGCGTCCCCACGACACCGGCATGGTGACCATGGTCAGCCAGCATCAGAGCGAATTTGCCCTGCATGCCCGCGCCATCCTTGGTCTGCCGGTGGATGCGCGGTTGCGCGCACCAGGCGCCAGCGCCGTCATCTATGGTGACATAGAGCAGGCCGGCATCGCCTTTGAGGGGCTGGATCAGGCGCTGCGGGTGCCAGAGAGTGAGGTGTGTCTGTTTGGCAAACCCGAGTCCTTCGACCGTCGCCGCATGGGCGTGGCGTTGGCTTGCGGTGGCTCTGTTAGCGAGGCGCGTGACCGCGCCAAGCGTGCTGCCAGTCTGGTCAAGCCAGTGGCTGAATAACGGGGTCAAAGTTTCTGGCGAGCTGCCGATACCTGATAAGTGAATGACAAACGGAGTTGTCACTTGGCTCAGGAGAAACTGATATGCCCATCGAAGCGCGTGAACTGGTAAAAGGTGTTGGTAAGCTGGCCTCATTGCCCGAGGTCTGTGTACGGGTCAATGAGATGGTCGATGATCCGCGCTGCTCAGCGGCGGCGATTGGCAAGGTGATCAGTCGCGACACGGCGCTGACAGCGCAGTTGCTGCGGCTGGCCAACAGTTCGTTCTATAACTTTCCCTCCAACATCAGCACCATCTCGCGGGCGATCACCGTCATCGGTGAGCGCGAACTGCGCTATCTGGTATTGGCGCTCTCGGCGGTGCGCACCTTTTCCAGCGTTCCCATGGAATTGATCAACATGGCCACCTTCTGGCGCCACGGTGTCTATTGCGCAGTGCTGGCACGGCTGATTGCCAACCGCTGCCACGTGCTCCATAGCGAACGGCTGTTTGTGGCCGGGCTGCTGCATGATATTGGACAGCTCGTCATCCTCCAGCGGGTGCCGGACTTGGCGAGCGTGGCGCTGCAACGTGCCCAAGATGGCCATGAGGAGCTCTACGAGGCCGAGCGAGAGGTATTGGGGTGTGACCATGCCGACGTTGGTCGAATCCTGTTGGAGCAGTGGAAACTGCCCGAGGTGCTGTGCGAGACGGTAGGCTGTCATCACAACATTGCGGCTGCCGAAGAGGCGCGACTGGATGCGGCCATCGTGCATCTTGCCAATGTCATCGCCAGTCGCGCCGAACTCCCTGCTGACCACGAAGGACCACTGCCCCAGGTCGATCCTCTGGCATGGGAGCTGACAGCGCTGGATGAGTCGATGTTGGCGACAATCACCGATGAGGCGGCGCCGATGTTTGCCGAGTCATGGGCGATGATTCAGCCGCTGGTGCGTCACGCCAAATGAGTGGCTGATGCTGCGTGGCGGGAGACAAAAAAGGGCTGGGTTTTCCCCCAGCCCTTTTTTATTGCCTTGCCCTTGGACGGTTACGCCGGAATATCTTCAAACAGGATGGAGGAGAGGTAACGTTCGCCGGAGTCGGGCAGGATGACAACGATGATCTTGCCGGCGAAGGCGGGGTCGTTGGCGAGCCGTTTGGCAGCGACCATGGCGGCGCCGCTGGAGATGCCGCAGAGGATGCCCTCTTCGGCAGCGAGGCGGCGCGCCATCTCAATGGACTCTTCATTGCTGACTTTTTCGACCCGGTCGATCAGCGCCAGGTCGAGATTCTGGGGCACAAAACCGGCGCCGATGCCCTGGATTTTGTGCGGCGCGGGTTGGACGGCCTCGCCCGCCAGGGTTTGTGAGATCACCGGGCTGGCTTCGGGTTCGACGGCCACCGAGATGATCGCCTTGCCCTTGGTCTGTTTCAGGTAGCGCGAGATGCCGGTGATGGTGCCGCCAGTACCGACACCGGCGACGATGGCATCGACCTGGCCATCGGTATCGTTCCAGATCTCGGGGCCGGTGGTTGTTTCATGAATGGCGGGATTGGCGGGGTTGTTGAACTGTTGTGGCATGAAGTAGACGTCAGGGTTTTGCGCCCGCAGCTCCTCAGCCTTGGCGATGGCGCCGGACATGCCTTTGGCCCCTTCGGTGAGCAGCAGGTTGGCACCAAGCGCCTTCATCACCTTGCGCCGCTCGATGCTCATGGTCTCTGGCATGGTGAGCGTGATGGGGTAACCACGCGCCGCCGCCACAAAGGCCAGGGCGATGCCGGTATTGCCGCTGGTGGGTTCCACAATCTGCATGCCGGGTTTGAGTGCGCCACGCTTTTCGGCATCCCAGATCATGGCGGCACCGATGCGGCACTTTACCGAGTAGGCGGGATTGCGCCCTTCGATCTTGGCCAGTACCGTGGCGTTGTGGGTGCCGAGCACCCGGTTGATAAGGATTAACGGCGTATTGCCGATAGAGTCTGAGTTGTCTTTGAAGTAGTGCATCAGCGGTTCTCCGTGGTGGCGTGGATGTGGCATAGTGCCGGGCAGCTTAACGTAGTGATTTGTGAATGACCATAGATCATAAGGGGAGTGGGAATATGAACCGAGTATGGATGGCGATGGTATTGGGTGGTTGGTCGGCAGTGAGTCTGGCGGGCAATATTGATGGTGTGAACACGTTGTCGCAGAGTGAGTTTGCGCTGCTGAGCGAGGATTTGGCAGCGGCCTTTAGTTATAAGGCGGGCGCAGCTGCCGAGCCGTTGGGGACCACTGGCTTTGATGTGGGGGTCGCGGTTTCAGTGACCGATCTTGCTGATCATAAGGCGGTGTGGGATAAGGCGGTTGGCGGTGGTTTGGACGCTTTAATCGTGCCTAAACTCTACCTGCAAAAGGGGCTGCCCTTTGATATTGATGTGGGTGCTTACTTCACCACTGTGCCCGGCTCTAATGTCAAAGCGTGGGGCGCTGAGATCAAATACGCCATTATTGATGGCGGCATGGCGCTGCCAGCGGTAGCGGTGCGTGCCTCGGCAACATCGTTGTTTGGGGCCGATCAGTTCACGCTCAAGACCCAGGCTGTTGATGTCAGTATCTCCAAGGGTTTTGCGATGTTGACGCCCTATGCGGGGCTGGGGCAGGTCTGGTCCACCAATACACCAGAGGGGAACGCTAGCGGTCTGCAGAAGGTGGATACATCAGAAGCTCGAGCCTTTATCGGCGCTGTGTTTACACCGGGGATTGTCAGTCTGGCTGTAGAGGCTGACTCGGTGGGCGGGGTATCCTCCTACAACATCAAGTTTGGCGTGGCGTTTTAAAAGCCGTAGCGTCTGCCAAAATAGAGCCGTCCACCGCGCTGGTGGCGGCTCTCTGCTTCAATGCCGATGTAGCCATCGTTGCCCACCTCAACGGTCATCCCACCGCAGTAACCACTGTTCTGTCTGTTTTTAAAATCGAGTTGTGAAGGTGTGCCGCTGTTGATGGTCTGGCTGCCGTCGATGTTGCTGGCGACCAGACAGCCGTAAAACTTCACCACGTCGTTGAGATGCAGCGCCAGCCAAGCGCGTGCCTCGGCCTGGTGCCAGTCGATCTCCAGCTGTTGCAGATTGAACTGCTGCTTGGCGGCGTGATAGCTGTAGCCAAGATCAGCGCCGATCTGGAGTGTGTGCCAGCGCGGTGCGGCGACGTTGAGATTGATGCCAACAGCGTAGCCATCGGGCTGAAAACCGAGTGAGGCGGGATCACCTTCATGACTCACCGCTTCGCGCCCCAGCGTCAGCGCCAGCCGGGGTGCCAATGGCAGTGATATTGCGCTGCCCTCGCTGTAACGGACCCCCAAACCAGCAACGTCGAGACGGCTGCCGCCGCTGAGCGGAATCTGGTCATGTTTGAATTCGAGTTCGAAGCGGCTGATCTCTTCTGCCCACGCCACGCTGTTATAGAGTGCAAGCCCGCAGAGCAGCACAACAGCCGCCTTCCGCATCAGCTGAGCCAGCCGTGCCAGAGCGGCAGGGTGACCAGCGTCAGCGCCGTGCTCAGGGTCACGGCGATGGCGTAGACGCCGGTATTGAGGCCGTAACGGTCGCACAGCACCAGGCCGATCACCATGCTCGGCATGGCCGCCTCCATGGTGACACCGAGGAGCAAGTCGCCACTGAGGCCCACCCACTGCGCCACATACATGACAATCAGGGGCATCACCATCAGTTGCAGCGTTAGTGTTGGCAGCAGCAGTGGCAGATAACTGTTTTTCCAGTTTGACCACTGTAACCCCATGCCCAGCGACAGCAGCATCAACGGGATGACCGCGCCGCCCAACATCTGCAGCCAGCTTTCCACGGCTGCTGGCATCGGCACACCAGTGAGGTTGAGAATGATCGCTACGAGCGCCGCCCACAACGGTGGCACCTTAAGCAGCGCCTTGAGCGGATGGGCCTGCTCGTTGTTTTCGCCGTAGGCCGCCGCCAGCAGGATGCCAAGAGTGAGCAGGATCGGGGTGCAGGCAAACAGGTCGTACTGGATGGCGATGCTGCGTCCCGTCGGACCGAGCAGGTACTCCAGCACCGGCAGCCCCATGTAGGTGGCGTTGGGGAAAGAGGCGGCCAGAATCAGCGCCCCGGCGAGTGGTTTGGGTGTGTTGGCCAGACGAAAGGCCAACACCGCCAGCGCCAGGGTGCCGAGCACGCCGGCAGCGGCCGCCAGGGCGATGCGGCCAGTATCGATGCCCAGCGGTGTGCGCCATAAAACAACCAGCACCAGTGCCGGCAGCAGCAGTGAGTAGACCAGCCCGGTGAGCACATGGCGCGCCACATCGGCATCGATGCCCATGGGTCGGGCCAGGCGCCAGGTGATGCCGCTGAGGATCAATGCGGCCATTTGAATTAGGACTTGGAACATAGTGATGGCCTGCGCAGCGCGGCTTGAATAAACGTTTGGGAGTTGCTGAATTGTAGCTGATTGCCAGGTGGTGGGGTGGGCTTGGACGCTCTTTGACGCTGCTCAATCGGGTGGCGCTGGTTATGCCTAGGCTGAGTCGAGCGAGATGTGTTGCAGGTAGTGGCGCAGCTGGCACAGGTCGGGCTGGAAGATGATGCCGCCATCGTCGCTGAATTGGAGTTTGTCGATGATGGCCAGCTGTTTGTAGTTGGTCAGGAGACTGATGATTTCGTGTCGCTTCAGCTCGCTGCCGGTCATGATGGCGTAAAACTCGTGGTGCTGCATGCCGTCGTCATCAACCGGCTTTTCCAGGAGGTAGGCGCCTAGTTGGATCATGCCCATAGAGTTGCTGAGACTGGAAAACTTGGCATTGGCGGAGTCGAGTTTGAGTGAAAGCGACTTAAACAGCCGCAGGCTCAGGTCCGGGAACCGTTGCAGCGCACCGATGAAATCGTCGTTTTTCAGCGCCATCGCGGTCAGCGGGGTCTTGGCCACAACGCTGCCGGAGCGGCGCAGATCAAGAAACATGCCCATTTCGCCAAAGACCGACCCCTGTTGTGCGGTGGCGATGATAACGCCGTTGCCATAGACATCGTCCTTGATGATGTTGGCCTCGCCGCTGAGGATGATGTAGACCTGCTGACAGGGGGTGCCCTCGCGAAATACCATCTCGCCGATCTCAAACGAGATCTTCTCGCCAAATTCCATCAGGTAGCGGATGGTGGTGAGGCGCAACGTGGTCGATATCGAATTTTGCAGGTCGTGGATGTTCATGGGTAATCTCGGTAACGGCGTTACCTCAACTATCACGGCCTAAATGGCTGGAGCTTGAGCGGGCGGTGGTATTGAAGTCACGGTTGTAGTCGGTTAACTTACTCGGTTTTTTGATGCGACCCCAGTGGGAATGTTTTGTATCTAAGCTGCGCCACATCAAAACAGCAGTCATCATTAGGAGTTGTTATGGAAGCTTTACAGTCGGGTAGTGATGTTCTCTTGCTGTTGCTGGGAGCGATCATGGTGCTGGCGATGCACGCCGGTTTCGCCTTCCTTGAGATGGGCACGGTGCGCCACAAAAATCAGGTCAACGCCCTAGTGAAGATCCTGGCTGACTTTGCGGTCTCCACCATCGCCTATTTTTTTATCGGTTACAGCGTCGCCTATGGTGTTTCGTTTTTCGAAACAGCGCCGGTGTTGGCAGAGCAGAACGGCCTGGCGCTGGTGAAGTTTTTCTTCCTGCTCACCTTCGCTGCCGCCATCCCTGCCATCGTCTCCGGCGGCATTGCCGAGCGTGCCAAGTTTAATCCACAGCTGGCCGCCACCTTTGCGCTGGTGGGGCTGATCTACCCACTCTTTGAAGGCATGGCCTGGAACGGCAATTTCGGCATGCAGGTGTGGCTGGAGGCGACCTTTGGCGCCAAGTTTCACGACTTTGCCGGTTCCATTGTGGTACACGCGGTCGGCGGCTGGATCGCGCTGGCTGCGGTACTGCTGCTGGGGCCGCGCCACGGCCGCTACGGCAAGGATGGCGTGATGTACGCCCATCCACCTTCCAGCATTCCGTTCCTGTCGTTGGGTGCCTGGATACTGACAGTTGGCTGGTTTGGCTTTAACGTTATGTCGGCGCAGTCGGTGGTTGGCATCAGTGGTCTGGTGGCGGTCAACTCGTTGATGGCGATGGTTGGCGGGGTGCTGGCGGCGCTGGTGATGGGACGCAACGACCCCGGCTTTGTGCACAACGGCCCGCTTGCTGGTCTGGTGGCGGTCTGCGCCGGTTCCGATCTGATGCACCCCATCGGCGCGCTCTTCACCGGTCTGGTGGCGGGCGCACTGTTTGTTTGGGCCTTCACCCTGACACAGAACCGTTGGAAGATCGACGACGTGCTCGGTGTCTGGCCGCTGCACGGCCTCTGTGGCGTCTGGGGCGGCATCGCCGCCGGTATCTTTGGATTGGAGATGTTTGGTGGCATGGGTGGTATCAGTTTTATGTCGCAACTGCTTGGCACCTTGATCGGTGTGGTGATCGCCTTTGGTGGCGGGCTTGTTGTCTACGGCATCCTCAAAAAGGTGGTTGGGTTGCGCCTGACTCAGGAGGAGGAGTACGAAGGGGCCGATCTCAGTATCCATAAAATAGCCTCTACACCACAGCGCGACTAACTTCCTGGATGGCGGGGCCGCAGCGCCCCGTGCCGTTCTCTTCAGTTTCATGTTGCAGGGTTTTTGGCGATGAAAATCATCCTTATGCGTCATGGCAAGCCGCTTCTGTCCCAGACGGATTGGATTACAGCGGCGCAGATGGGGCGGTGGATCGATCAGTACAACCAATCCGTGGTGGCAGTTGATAGCGCACCACATCTCAATGTGAGTTTGGCCAGCGCTGTCACCACCATTGTCACCAGTACCACGGCGCGGGCTGTATCGTCAGCGTAGGCGCTGGGGTGTGACACTGCGGTTGCCTATGCTCTCTTCTGCGAAGCACAATTGCCGTTTGCGCCGTGGCGATTTTTGCGTTTGCCGGCTGCCGTTTGGGTGGCGCTTTTCCGTCTGCTATGGCTCTGCGGTTTTTCGCGCAACGCTGACTCAATCCAGAAGACAGGAATCCGTGCCAAGGCTGCTGCCCAAAAACTGATGACTCTGGCGGAAAAAGGGCCAGTGCTGCTGGTGGGGCACGGCATTATGAATAGGCTCATCGCCAGAGAGCTTATTGCCGCAGGCTGGCTGGCCCCTGCCAGCCACACTAATAACTACTGGAGTGCCAACGACTACACCTCGCCCTGATGTTTGACTCAAAAAGGGCGGGGCAGGTGAGTGGCTGCTTTGGCGGCCAGGATTGAAAAATGGTATGCTTTGCCTCCTTTTTCCCGCGTTAGACCTGAGTTTTTATGGCCCAGAAACTGTTTATCAAAACCTTCGGTTGTCAGATGAATGAGTACGACTCCTCCAAGATGGCGGATCTGCTCAATGAGTCCCATGGTATGGAGTTGACCACAGAGGCCGAGCTGGCCGATGTCCTGCTGCTTAATACCTGTTCGGTGCGTGAAAAGGCGCAGGAAAAGGTCTTCTCGCAGCTGGGGCGGTGGCGTGAGTGGAAGAAAAAACGGCCCAATCTGGTGATTGGTGTGGGTGGCTGTGTCGCCAGTCAGGAGGGTGAGGCGATTCGCGTTCGCGCCCCGTATGTCGACGTGATCTTTGGCCCCCAAACCCTGCACCGCTTGCCACAGCTGATCCGTGAGGCGCGCCTTAAAAACGCACCGGTGATCGACATCTCCTTCCCGGAGATCGAGAAGTTTGATCGCTTGCCGGAGCCACGTGCCGACGGCCCAATGGCCTACGTCTCGATCATGGAGGGGTGTTCCAAATACTGCACCTTCTGTGTTGTCCCCTATACACGCGGCGAAGAGATCAACCGTCCGTTTGATGATGTGCTGGCCGAGGTGGCTAAGCTGGCCGCTCTGGGGGTGCGCGAGGTCAATCTGCTGGGGCAGAACGTTAACGCCTATCGCGGCGTGATGCACGATGGCGAGATCGCTGACCTTGGCCTGCTGATCCACTATGTCGCCGCCATCAAGGGTATCGAACGTATCCGTTTTACCACCTCCCACCCGATTGAGATGAACGATAGTCTGATTCGCGCCTATGCCGAGGTACCTGAGCTGGTGAGCCATCTGCATCTGCCGATACAGAGCGGCTCCGACCGCATTTTGGCGATGATGAAACGTGGCCATACGGCGCTGGAGTACAAGGCGATCGTCCGCCGCCTGCGTGAGGTGCGCCCCGATATCGCGATGTCATCTGACTTTATTATCGGCTTTCCCGGTGAGACCGACGCCGATTTTGAGGCCACCATGCAGCTGATTGAAGATGTTGGCTACGATCGATCATTCAGCTTCATTTATAGTCAGCGCCCCGGCACTCCCGCCTCTGCCTTGCTGGACGATGTGCCACTGGAAGTGAAACAGGCCCGCCTTGTGCGTCTCCAGGCGCGTATCAATGAGATGACGATGGCCATCAGCGAACAGATGGTGGGTACACTGCAACGGATACTGGTGGAGCGCCCCTCGACCCGTGATGTATCCGAGCTGGCGGGGCGTACCGAGAACAGCCGCGTGGTCAACTTCAGTTGTCAGGGCGGCGATGCTGCCAAAATGATTGGGCAATTTGTGATTGTGCGCATTGTTGAGGCCCAGCCCAACTCCCTGCGTGGAGAGCTTGTTGAATAAAACTAATGGGTTAACTTGTTTGTCACGAGCCGCCGCTAGTCTTTGGCGGCAGAGTGTGTTTCAATTCCAACCACTCCATACTGATTTGCAGCCACATTGAACGGTCAACCAACAACTTCCGACTTTATTCTCGAACCTGCCAACAACCAGCGTCTGGCTAACCTCTGTGGTCAGTTTGATGACCATCTGCGGTTAATGGAGCTGCGTTTAGGGGTTGAAATCAACAACCGCGCCAACGTCTTTCGTATTATCGGTGACGATAAAGTGCGGATCGAGATTGCCACAACAGTCATCAAGACACTCTACGCCGCCGCCGACCGCGAGCCGGTGACCGCTGAAGCAGTACACATGCTGCTGCAACAGCGGATCGGTGAGATCGGCGAACCTCCTGTCAAAACAGACGTGGCGGTCGAGCTAGCCGTGATCAAGACCCGCCACGGTTTTGTCAAAGGCCGCGGTGCCAACCAGGTGCTCTATCTGCAGGCGGTCCGCAGCCATGACCTGAGTTTTGGTGTTGGCCCGGCCGGCACCGGCAAGACCTATCTTGCGGTTGCCTGCGCCGTTGAGGCGCTGGAACAGGGTAAGGTTCAGCGTATCATCCTGACCCGCCCAGCGGTGGAGGCGGGTGAACGGCTTGGTTTTCTGCCGGGTGACCTGGTCCAAAAAATTGATCCCTATCTGCGCCCACTCTACGACGCCCTGCACGAGATGCTCGGTTTTGAGCGGGTAGTGAAGTTGATGGAGCGGCAGGTGATTGAGATTGCGCCGCTCGCCTACATGCGTGGCCGCACCTTGAGTGACGCCTTTATCATCCTCGACGAGGCGCAGAACACCACCAAAGAGCAGATGAAGATGTTCCTGACCCGCATCGGTTTTAACTCGCGGGCGATTGTCACCGGTGATGTCACCCAGGTTGATCTGCCCAGCAGTCGCGACTCAGGGCTGCGTCATGTCATCGACATTTTGCGCGATGTAAACGGCATCAGCTTCACCTTTTTTACTGCCAAAGATGTGGTGCGCCACCCGTTGGTGCAGCGCATTGTCACGGCCTATGAAAAGCATGAGGCCGAGGTTGAAAGTGGCATAACGTCGAGCCAGCATGTTGGCAAACGGCAGCCATGAAGGTTGATCTGGATGTGCAGTACGCCACCGAGGCTGGCGCGGCTGCGCCACTGCCAACGGTTGAGACGATAAAGCGCTGGGTCGATGCAGCGCTGGCTGGTTTTGTCGAGACGGCGGAGCTGACCGTGCGTATCGTTAGCCGTGCCGAGATCCAGCAGCTCAACCGCAACTATCGCCATCAGGATAAAGCCACCAACGTGCTCTCGTTTCCCTTTGAGGCACCGCCCGGCGTTGAGTTGCCGCTGCTAGGCGATGTGGTGATCTGCGCCGCCGTGGTGGAGGAGGAGGCGCTGGAGCAGGGTAAACCGGCAACATCGCATTGGGCCCACATGGTGGTGCACGGTGTCTTGCACCTGCTTGGTTATGATCATATCGATGACGACGAGGCTGATGAGATGGAGGGCATTGAAATCGAAATTCTGGCGCAGCTGGGCATGGAAAACCCTTACGCAGAGCTGACGTCTGAAAGAATAGAAACCAAAGGATAGCGGAGCAATGAGCGAAGATCGAACGAGCAATGGTGCTACCCCGCGTTCCTGGCGGGAGCGTTTGAGCCATGTGCTGTCGGGCGGCGAGCCCAGAGATAAGAGCGAACTGCTGGAGTTGTTGCGCGATGCGCAGCAGCGCGATCTGCTGGAGATGGATGCGCTGATGATGATCGAGGGGGTGATGCAGGTCTCTGAGATGCAGGTGCGTGACATCATGATCCCGCGGGCGCAGTTGGCAGTATTGCAGCAGAATTCCACCCTGGATGAACTGTTGCCGGTGATTGCTGAGTCGGGCCACTCCCGTTTTCCTGTCATCGGCGAGGATATCGATGAGGTGGTGGGGCTGATCCTGGCCAAAGATCTGTTGCCCTATTTTATTGGCGATCGGCGCAAAGCGTTTAATGTTCGCGACGTCTTGCGCCCGGCAGTGTTTGTGCCGGAGAGCAAACGCCTTAACATCCTGCTTAAGGATTTTCGCGCCAATCGCAACCATATGGCGATTGTTGTCGATGAGTTTGGCAGCGTTGCGGGGCTGGTGACCGTTGAAGATGTGGTGGAGCAGATCGTCGGCGAGATCGAAGATGAACACGATATCGATGAGGATATATTCATCAAAAAACAGAACGACAACCATTTTATTATCAAGGCGCTGACGCCAATTGAGGAGTTTAACGACTACTTCAAGGCCGATTTCAGTGATGACGAGTTCGATACCATTGGCGGTCTGGTGATGCAGGCGCTTAGCCACATGCCTGAACGGGGTGAGGAGATCACCATCGGCTGTTATCACATGAGGGTGCTGAGCGCCGACAGCCGTCGCATCCACCTGCTGGAGGTGAGCCTGGTGGCTGAGGACGCAGCTAACCTCGCCATTGATGATGAGGGCCGCTAAGGCGTAACTCAGTCATCGTGATTCAATCCCTCCCTATGTTGCAGCGTTATAGCTCAGGCTGGCGCGCTGACCTGCTGGCCCTGCTGGCCGGTGCCGCTATGCCACTAGCCTTTGCGCCATTGGGTTGGTGGCCGTTGGCAATCCTCTGCCCGGCCCTGCTGTTTACCCTCTGGCTCTTTGCCGATGTGCGTGGTGCCAGTCGCCGTGGTGGTCTGTTTGGCATCGGCTTTTTTGGGGTTGGCATCAGCTGGGTCTTTGTCAGTATTCACTACCACGGCTACGTCAGCCTGCCACTCTCTCTGTTCTTGACTGTGTTGTTGGTATTGGTGATGGCGCTCTTTCCGGCGCTGCTCGGATATCTGATCGCACGTTTTTTCCCACCCCGTTTCGAAAAACGTTATACCCGCCTCAAACTGCTTTTGGTGATGCCTGCCGCCTGGGTCCTGGTGGAGTGGGTGCGTGGTTGGTTCATGACCGGTTTCCCCTGGATCAGCCTCGGTTACAGTCAGACCGATACGCTGTTGGCGGGGTGGGCGGCATGGGTCGGGGTCTTTGGACTCTCCTGGATCGTGGCGCTGAATGCGGCGCTGCTGGTGGCGCTGCTGCTGGACCGGAGCGGCCGTCTCTATTACTCCCTGGCGCTGCTTGGTATCTGGGCGCTGGCGTGGCCAATGCGTGAGGTGTATTTGACCGAGCCGCACGGTGCCCCTATCAAAGTGGCGTTGTTACAGGGCAATATTGGGCAGGATGTGAAGTGGAGTCCCGATAGTCGCCGCTCCACCATCGAACTTTACACTGAACTGACCCGACAGCACTGGGATGCTGATCTGATTGTCTGGCCGGAGACCGCGCTGCCTGCCTTTTACCATGAGGTGGAGCCGTTCCTGGATGACCTGGAGTCGGAGGCGCGCCAGCACGGTGCCGATCTGTTGATTGGTCTGCTCAGCTATGGCGCGGATGGGTATAGCTACTACAACACCATGCTCAGCCTCGGTTCTGGCGCGGATCGTGGTATGTATCATAAAAACCATCTGGTGCCCTTTACCGAATATCTGCCACTCAAGTGGCTACTGGGCGGGCTGGTCGACTTCATGCAGGTGCCGATGTCAGACTTCAGTCGTGGCGGTCCGGTGCAGAAGCCGCTCGCGGTGGCCGGGCAACGCGCCGGTATCTCGATCTGTTATGAGGATGCCTTTGGTGAAGAGGTCATTCGCGCCCTGCCGGAGGCGACCTTCCTGGTGAATGTCAGTAATGATGCCTGGTTTGACGATACCTGGGCGCCGCCGCAGCACATGCAGATGGCGCGCATGCGGGCGCTGGAGACCGAGCGACCGCTGCTGCGCGGCACCAACACTGGCATCACCTCCATCATCGACGCTAAGGGGCGGATAGTGACAAAGGTGCCGCAGTTTGAGATCGCCGTTGCCACCGCCACCATTCAGCCGCGCAGCGGCATGACCCCTTACGCCATCATGGGTAACTGGCTGATTGTTACGCTGATGCTGTTTTTGTTGGGGCTGGCGTGGCGTCTAGGCCGCCACCGCCAGGTGGTCGTATAATCAACACAGTTGGGTTCCCGCTGGGTTGGCCGACGTGATTTTGGATGGCCGCTGAACTTTATGGTGACTAGCGACGATAACTATTAAAGGATAGCGGGCGTGGTTGTGTATCAGGAGTCAGAGCGGACTGTATGTGGATCAAACGCATGAATAAAGGTATAGCAGCTGTCGCCATTATGGCTGCGTTCCTGTATTGCGCACCGCTCCAGGCGCGGCTGACGCTGGCACCGGATGCTCAGGGGTATCAGCTGATCGATTCGGCTGAACGTTATGGCCCCGTATACAAATTCATCGACATCAGCGGGACCGGCGAACGCCTGGTTCTTACGGATGATGGTAGCGCCGAGATCCGTTTTGGTTTTGGCTTTGAGTTCTATGGCAAGACCTACTACACCGCCTCTGTTTCGGCCAACGGCTATATCTCCTTTGGTAACAGTGGTAACGGTTACAACCCTGCTGGTTTGGCCATTCCCCAACTCGCTAGCACACCTGGCTGGCAGACGTCGCCCTTCATTGCCCCCTGGTTTGATGATCTTAATCCATCGGCCGGCGGCGCTGTCTATTTCGAGGTGCAGGGAAAGTCCCCCAATCGCCAGGTGGTGGTGCAGTGGCGCGTTGCCCACCATGATGGCCAGGCGACAAAGCTCGTCGAGTTTGAGGCGGTGCTTTACCAGGGAACCAACCGGATACTGTTCCAGTACAACCAGACCAATGTTGGCGATAGTGCGTTGAGCCATGGCGCCAGCGCGACAGCCGGTATTCAGGGCAGTGATAGCGTTGGCATCAATTATTCGGCCAGCCAGCCACTGCTGACAGATCGGCTGGCGATCGGGATGGCCCCAATCAAATATGGCTATATCGGTATCCCTGCCGGTCCGCAGCAGCAGAGCGGCAGTTATGGTCAGGTGGTGAGCTATCAGGTTGAGGTGGTCAACGGCAAGGATGTCGCTACCGATTTCACCATCGAGGTGTTGCCGGGCAGCCGTTGGCAGGTAGTTGCGCCGACCACCACCGGTATGATTGGGCCAAAACTGTCAAAAATTATCACCGTCAACGTCACTGTGCCAGCAACGTCATCATCAACCATTGGCGATGACATCGTCGGCCTCCGGATATACGAAAAGGTAGCGCCCGTTGTTACAACCGGCACCAGTGGTGAGTCTAGCGGCAGTAGCAATACCCAAAACAATGAAGAGAATGTGGCTGTTCCCATTAAGGTTGACATCGAACTCACCTCGCTGGTTACCCTTAAAACCAGCTGTACACCTGCCCCCTGCTTTGAACAGGATAGCGATGGCGATGGTATTGCTGATAGCCGTGAGGCGGTCAGTAGTGCCGCCAATGCCAGCAAGATTGATGGGCTTGCGGTGCTTTCAGGCGCACTGATGGACATTGAGGTCACGGGCGGCGCCCTATATGGCTTTAAGGTTGAAGAGGCGTTAAACGGACCGGAAAATGTAGCGTTTGCAGCCGGGCTCTTCAACTATCGCGTTATCCCTAACAGGGTTGCCGATAGTGTGGTGGTCACAATCACCCCGGCCACCCCCTGGTCCGACCGATTGGTGCTTTATAAGGTCGACAGCGAAGGTAAATACACCAAGATTGCTGCGGAAAAATGGGCAAGGGTTGAAAACAGCAATGCCATTAAACTGACCCTAGTGGATGGTGGTGAGTTTGATGAGGATGGCGTTGCCAATGGTGTGATCGTTGATTCGCTGGCCATCGGCCTGACGGTTGATCCGGTGCCCGCGAGTGACAGCTTTGGCTCCGGTGGCGCCCTCTTTGAAGAGCTGCTGCTGCTGGTCTTGCTGGCTGGGGCACGATACCGTGCGTGGCGCTCACGGCGCTGCCCCTCCTGAGCTAATCCTGCCCGTCAGGCCTCCAGCGGTAAATAGTGGCGCGGTTGATATTGCCGCCGCAGATCTCGATGGCGCGCTCGATAACTACTATCTCCACTTGCCAGAGAGGAATGGACTCATCCGAGGGTGATGCCTGTATCGCCGTTGGCGAAAGTGACAGACCGCCCTCGTGGTCATGGAGTGGCAGAGGGTGCTGTGGTGTTAGATGCCAGAATCCAGGAGCAAAATCATGCGCTCTTGAGAAAGCAGGAGAGTCTGACCAAGGTTCAACAGATCTCCCATCTGGGCAGTTGGGATTGGAATATTGCCAGCGATGAATGGTGGTGGTCGGACGAAATTTATCGCATCTTTGGTTTTGCCCGGCAGCAGTTTGAGGCCAGCCACGCCGCCTTTCTTAGCATCATTCATCCCGATGATCGCGCCAATGTGGAGGAGTGTGTGCGGCTGGCGCTTGAGAATCCTACCAGTTGTTACGGGGAGCAGTACCGGGTGGTGTGTCCTGATGGTACGGAGCGGGTGGTGATTGAACGGGCCGAGGTGGTACGCAATGCTGTGGGCGAGCCGGTACATATGGTGGGTACGGTGCAAGACATCACCGCATTGCGCAGCGATGGTGTGAGTCCGGAAATGCTGAAGATGAACAAGATCATCAGCGAAGACTCAATGCGTCGAGGAATTGCGTGCATTGATGCACCCGCCAGCGAAACAGGGCTCAAATCTCACCTCCTTTAATAGGGGGATGAAAGGCATCATTTGAATGTACTATTGTGCATACGCCCGCAGACTAAAAGTAAGAAATTGGATCTATGAACAAAGAGCAACTAAAAAAACTCGAAGCCGACCTGTGGAGTGCCGCCGACAAGCTGCGTGCCAATTCCGATCTGAAGTCCAGTGAATACGCTACCCCGGTGCTGGGGTTGATCTTCCTCAAGTTTGCCGATAACAACTACCGCCGCTATGAGACCGAAATACACGCCGAATACACAAAGCTCAAAGGCACCCGGCGCGAGAAGAAAATCTCCGACATCGCCATTGAGAAATGCGGGTTCTACCTGCCCGACCATGCGCGTTACGAGCACCTGCTGAATCTGCCGGAAGAGAAGAATATCGCCAAGGCGCTCAAGGAGGCGATGAATGCCATTGAGGAATACAAGCCTGAACTCGAAGGCGTGCTGCCCAAGGACGAATATGCCGCATTGACGCGCACGGACAAGACCATCCCGCAGCAGTTGCTGCGCACCTTTGCCGACATTCCCGCCAATGCCACCGGCGATTTATTCGGGCAGATTTATGAATACTTCCTGTCCGAATTTGCGCGCAGCGAAGGCCAAAAGGGCGGCGAGTTTTTCACCCCGCGTTCCGTGGTGCGCCTGATGGTCGAGATCATCGAGCCACACGGCGGCAAAGTGTTCGACCCCGCTTGCGGTTCCGGCGGCATGTTTGTGCAGTCTGCCCAGTTCATCGAAGAACACCGCAAAGAACTGAAAGGCTCGGAGAGCGGCGTGTATGTCTGCGGCCAGGAAAAAACGCGCGACACCGTCAACCTTGCCAAGATGAACCTCGCGGTCAACGGCCTG
>JAYWDX010000171.1:0-17472 GCA_043779675.1 Tenderia sp. (SeqCode) | reverse complement strand
GAACGGGCCTTGCGCACAAAGGGGTCGTTGGGGGGAGAGAGGTGAATAAAGGTACGCATGGCGCCAAGCGCCCCTTCGAGATCACCTAGCTGCTCTAGTGAGATGGCCAAACCCCAGTAGGCGTTGGCCTGGTAGGGTTTGATCTCAATGGCACTGTTGAAGAAATCAGCCGCTGCCTTGTAGTTTTCCTTGCCGATGAGCGCAAACCCCATGTTGACATAGGCCTCGGGCATCTTTGGCGCCAACTCAATCACCCTGTGCAGTGCCTTGATGGCAAAGTCATACTGTTTGGCGTGCAGCATGGCGACCGCTTGCTGAAAGCGTTCATCAAGCTCTTTTTCGCGATACTCCCGGGCGTGGCCCTTGGGGTCGCTGGTAGCGTCTGCCATCTTCTCAGCCCCCGGGCGTGTGTACTCAAATTGAGGGCGATTGGCAAAACCGGCCACCATTGCCACCATCGTCGCCAACAGCAACAGCGTTGTCGCGACGCCCGCTCTATCCATTGCCGTCTCAGCTGCACTGCTCATGACTACAGCACCCCTTTGTGGGCCGCTTCACTGAAATAGGGCGTACCAAAATAGGTAACAAAGGCCAGACCAAGGATGGCAAGAATGACCAGCGCACCTATCCGCACGGGCATTTTGTAACTCAATCGAACATGAATACCGGCACCGATGGATAACCACGTCATGAAGGCGGAAGTCTCCAGCGCGTCCCACTGCCAGTAACGGCCCCAGGCATCCTGCGCCCAGACCGCGCCGGCAATCAGCATCAGACTGTCGAAGACCAGCGCCAGCATCATGAATCGCCACGCCATCTGGTCCAACGCCGCATCACTCATGTGTGCAAACCAACGGCTGAGACCGGGAATGCCGCGCAGCAGGATGATACCGGCCAACCCCCCTGCCACCAGACAGAAAGAGAGGAAAATCTTGCCGAAACCAACATGGGCCCAGAGCCAGTCATTACTGTAGGTAGGGGGGAAATGGCTGTCGCTAGGCTCAAGCATCAATACCCACGACCCCAGCACCCAGATCAGTGGCATCACCACCACGGCACTGGTACGCAGATTCGGCATCCGCCAATAAACCAAGGAAAAAATCAGGCCCAGACTAAAGAGCTGGCTGGTCAGCAACTCATAGAGGTTAATAAAGGGACCGTGGCCAATACGCTCCCAACGCACCCCAAGGGCGATCGCGAGCAGCAGCACACCCGTGACCAGGAACAACAGCAACAAATGTTCGTTGCTGCGCACCGGCGCACTGATCGCGCCACGCCTTGCCATCACTACCACGCTGCGAAATGCCAGCACGGTAGCCAGCGCGTAGGCACTCAATCCGGCCCAGATCCAGGGCAGTTCTGTTGCTTCACTCATCATCTATCTACTACCTTGTCTATTGCTGGAGGGACGTCATGCTGCGGCACCATCGGCAACGCATCAAACTTACTCCAGTAGTGACGCGTCAGACCAACCACACCGAAAATGGCGGCGAAAAAAAGCCACTTCAGGGTCGGGTCATAAAAAATCTTGTAGCCAAGCCAGCTGTTGAGCGATTCGTAACGCAACCGCCCACCTGCCAATTCAACCTCATCACCGGGTTGCAGCTCCAAGCGCTGCTCTCCGCTGTTAACCACCAATATCCCGGTTGCCTTACGACCATCCAGCACCCAGGGGGCATCGGCCTCGTAGCCGGTATCCAACCGCAGCCAGAATTTTATTTCATTGCTGCCCGGCGGTGTCCAGTTATTATCCTGTTTATATTCGAAAAGCGGGTATGAGGGCATGTGCACCGTGCCAGTGACCGGCGCACCGCCCGTAGCTGTCCAGGTCAGGATCGGCGCAAACCCTTTATTGAAACTGGTATAAAAACGGTAGCCCTTGAGAATCAATGGGGTATCGTCACCCACCACCTCTTCTCGCCACCCGCCCTTGCCATCCGGGATCACCACCTGGCTACGGGTCCGACCGCGCTTCAGTGAAGCCCCATATTCCACGGTATACGGCCCTTGGACAAACTCGACCGCCGCCAGTTCACCGCTGTGCCAGAGCCCCTGGCGCGGCCCGAGGACACTGGCGGGGTCAAAGGGTTCTCCAGCCAGCAGTTCGACATGCGCTTCATAATAGGTAAGGCGGCCGATGGCCGACAGAATCACAACGGAGAGCAGGCCAATGTGAAACATCAGCAGGCCACCGCGGCGATTGATGCGCGGTTGAAACAGGATTGCGGCAAAGAGATTAAGGGAGAGAATCCCCAACGGCACAACCAGCACCCAGACCGAGGTGGACACCGGGTTGCCATAACTCAACCCGGCGCCGATTGCCAACAGCACCATACCTACCAGGGTTAGGCGAGTCGAAGCCAGCACTCGCCCGTAACGCTGTACCTTTACAATCATGGCAACAGATTACATGCCTCGCCGCCCGCGCCCTGACGCGTCATCCATGGGATGTTACCGTCGTTGTTATTGCCGCCGACCCAGCCATTCCCCGGGGGGCCAGCAGAACCACAACTGGCGTGGGTCCACTCACCGCTCTGGCGGAAGCGCACCACCTTGAGCACCGTGCCGTTGTAATAAGGACCACGATAGTAACGTGCGGTAGTCTTGTTACGGACTTGATTACCGCCACTGGGCAGCCCCACCTCTTTGCCCACATCGTTGAGATTGACGAGGAAGTTTTTATTCTTCCAGCCGTGCGGAATCGCGATATGGCAGTAGTTGCAGCGGAAGTTCAACACCTGATTATCCTGAGCGTGCCCCGTATGAAGATTGTAATTGGCGACCGACAGACAACTCCCTCCCCCCGTATTGCGGCTGAAACCACTCTTGGAGGTCTGGCCTAAAGGAATTGGCCCGGAGGCAAATTTCTTGCCATAGAAGTTATAGTTATGGCACTTGAAGCAGAGTCCCTCAGGGGTGTTTTGACCAGTCTCGTCACTCCATGCCCCTTTCAACAGAAAGTCGTTGTTAGAACCGTGTGGTCCCCAGACATTGCCCTGCTCACCCCCACGCGGCACAGCAGTTCCTGGTTCGGTATCAGAACCATGACAATCACTGCAGTACATCGTCTGCACACCCACAGCGGCATTGAAGGGGGTAATCCAGTCGTTGGCACTGGCCTTACGCACACCGCCACCGCCTGGTGACGGATCAGCGGTACGACCTGTCTCCTTCATGACTGGATGCCAAGCCCGATGGTTATCGCTGACATAATCAACACAGTTACCATACGGGTCTTTATAGCCAGGCTCGATCATCGGATTCAGAAGGGTGCCGGTATTGATCTGGGCACAGCTATTAACACTACCATCGTAAGCACCCGTTGGCGAACCTGACGTCCCTCCACCCCTATGATCATCGGGTGACTGAAATTCCATACCTTGGTTAGTGTAGTTAAAGAGGCTATTGGTCCCCGCCGGTGTACCACCAGAATTGTTAGTTCCCAACGGCGGTGGTGAATCATAAGCGTAGTTGGTGTGGCACTTCATACAGATCTGATATTCGCGGGTAACATAGCTTGAGCTGACAGAGGTATCTGTCCCTGGGCTGTTATCCCCTTTTTTGACGTCAAAAATTGTTGGCTCACTGCTAAATTCAGTTGAAGTCCAACCCTTCGGCTCCACACCCCAGGCACCACGCAGTACTCCGGAGGCGATATTGGTATGAATCCCCTCAGGTGTGCCGGCAATCTGCGAGGCAGTATGATTATGAGTACCCTCAGTTGCCGGAATCATTGGATCATCATTAAAGCGACGATTTTTGATGACACGGTGTGGATTATGGCAGTCAGTACATTCAGCATGCCGATTGGAAAGATCGCCCTTGCCGAGACGCTGCTGCGACTCCATAAAGTCTTTACCATTCTGGGCCACTCCTGTCGCCGTACCAATCGAGTGGCGCTCCTCCTGGGCCGCCTGGTCGTTACTGGCAATCGGCATGTGAATACGCATGGTGGTGAAGTCGGTCTTAACGTCCGGCACCTCAAAACCAGGACGATTGCCCTGCCCCTGCAATACACCACCATCGGCTGAGTGACAGGCGTAACACGTCTCCTCAATCGCAGGTTTGCCACCTTGTTTGACACGCAGACCCGTACTACTCATCTGACCATCATCATCAGTCCCTTCACGCAACAAACGCCGCGAACCCTGCACAGAGTGCGGATCGTGGCAATTGAGGCAAGCCGCCTGCCAGACCTGGAAATTTTTCGGGAACTCGCGCAGCTGTGCTGCACCGTCGGTATAACGCTCATTGGCCACCGCTGGATTGGCATGCGCCGAATTGGCCCAACCCGATTTCTCATGGCAAGCAAGACAGATGATGTCATTGGCCTGATCAAAGGTGCCCTCAACCGGCTGCGCCTGCTGGAAACGGTTCGCCCTCAAGAACTTAATATTTTCACCACTGGTACTACGTACATGAGGGTCGTGACAGGAGACACACTCCATCTGATTGTTATCTAGCGGGATCGTTGGTTTACCTCCTCCCGCATGACGCTCGCCAAGGAATGTCTCCGCCGAAGGATCACGCAACTCACCATCACGCACGGCCTGACTGCTGTCATAGGTAAAGGAGATCGGATGATCATTCGTCAGGTCTGTGCCAAGGCGGCGAGTAAAGCCGGTACGCCCCCCCAACCCTGCGGGCATAGTGCCATCAGCACTGGTACCAACCATCGTAACGGACGGGTTTTCCTGGCGATTCAGGACATTAACAGAACCGATAGCTAGAGTGCCATCATGACAGGAGAGGCAGAGCTTTGATTTGGTGTTAGGCTGACCAATATCTAGTGCATCCATAGAAGTTGAGTTGTACGGCGCATAGGTCTGGCCACTGAGCTTACGATTCCAGAGCGGCACCATCCCCTGTTGCGTCGCCTTGTGCGGCGTATGGCAGAAAGCGCAGATCTGCGATTCATTGGTAGCCTGTACGGTACGGCTACTATCAGCGGGCAGGCCCGGAACTACCATTGCAGAGAAGTTGTGCTTGGTATTACGAATATCCGAAATAACTTCAGCCCGCGCGCTATTGACCAGGAGACTATTGGATAGTAGCGCCCCGCACAGCAACGCTGCCGCTCTCCACCGGATCAACCCCATCCCCATCTCCAATATATTTAAAAATTACTACGCGGCCATTAAATGTATCCGCGACATAAATACGATCACTACTATCAGCCCAGACACCCGCTGGTAAGAAAAACTGGCCCAACTCATGGCCGGTTCCGCCAATGGGCAACAATAACTCACCGTTACGGTTAAATACTAACAAATAATCGTAATACGATTCCACCACGTAGATGTTGCCACGCGAATCGACCGTCACCCCTTTCGGACGTGGTAACTCGCCAAGATAGAGGCCACTGCGCCCGAACATTGAAACCAGCTCACCCTCAGGTGAAAAAATCTGAATACGTGAGTTGAGGGTGTCCGTGACATAGAGCTTATCAGAGCGCCAGTCCAAATAAGTGGGCGCATTAAACTGCCCAGGCCCGTCGCCAAACTCACCCAACGTAGTTACAAGCACCCCGGCATCATCAAACACCCTAATAAGATTCTCGCCACGATCAGCCACATAAATGCGTCCACGCAGAGGATCCCTGACCACGCCAGCAGGATGTTTGAGCAGCCCCTCACCGATACGACCAAGAGGACGACCATCAGGCCCCAGACGTGCCACAAATCGCAGCGCCGCATCAGCCACCAACAGCTCACCATTAGGTCCCACCGCAACACCTATAGGCAATGTAAAGCGCACTCCTTCGCCCGCCCACTCCCACACCTCTAAGCGCCCCTGGACGGTGTCAAACATAAACACCGCCTGACGACTAACATCACTGACATAGAGGCGACCATCCGCCGAGCCGGTTACCGCCTGCGGACGCTGCAATATCACAGGATGGGGGGGGTGACCTGTCAGCCCAACTACCCAACGCAGAAACCGGAGCCCCACATTGGCGGCCTTAGCACCTGGCCGATAAAAATTCTCCTCACCTGTCAGCTGGCCAACATAACCATAACGCGCAGCTTCAGGTGGTGCCGGCCAAACGATTGCAGAAGCCTCCCCTGTCGCTTCATAGCGAAACTGGGCCGGTATCTGCGCGCAACCTTGAAAGACAAACGTCAACAGGAGCGCCACAAAAAAATAACGCACAGATTTCATTGCCGGGGAATTGGCTCCGTCACCGCTCCAGGAAGCCCTTCTGGTACCAACCGCGCCACCTGAATGCGCGCATTCAGGCTATCAACAATATAAAGGAAGCGCTCGTCCAGCCACATATCCGTGATACGCATAAACTTTCCTGGCTCGGCTCCTGCACCGCCGATTGTCGCCACCATACGGCCACGATCAAATACCTTAATTTCGTTGTCCATCATATCAGCCACATAGCCACGGTTATTGCGATCTACCACAATCGCCGTTGGGAAGACCACGCGCGCCTCCTCGAAGGAATAATTATAATCCCCCTGCAATGACATCGACTGAACGCGGCGCCCAACACGCGCCCCTATATAGAAGCCATCCGGCCCTGTTGTCATGCACATAATATTAATGAATTGTGCGGCCCCTTCACCACGGCCACCGTAAGTAGCCAATAGCTCACCGGCACTATCAAATTGGAGAATGTGATCAAAATAACCATCAGCGACTACCAGATCACCACCTGCCAGGACATTAATCGCCACCGGCTTGGTTAGATTAAAATGATTACTAAACACTTGAGTTAAACGACCACGCTGATCGTACTGCAAAACACGACCACCATCGGTGTCCGTAATATAAAAGGCGTGATCCTCCGTAACGTAGATATCCGCCACTCCCCCCTTAACCGCAGCCTTCAGGTCGAGAACAGAACTTATACGGCCACTCGCCTGATCATAACGCAACACAGCTTCCAAGCCCGCATCAACGATATAGATGTAGTCACCACGTGCGGCCACCGCTACCGGGCGTTTCAGTCGAAATTCCACCACCCCGGTAACAACATTACCCACAATTCCGCCAGTAATCACATCCCAATGATAAACGTCAACTGACGTATCCATAGTCGCCAAAGGTGAAAAAGCGCGGTCTGGCAGCGCCAAGAAGTCTTCAGTAAACGGAGAAAACTGTTGCTCGGGGATGGGTGGAGCAGAAGTTTTTCGACTGTTTGAATCAGTGTCTTCAAACAGCGCCACCAGCTCCGCAGCGGAGCGATCACCCACAACAGGAACAACAGCCTGCTGCGATCCCGCACAACCTGCCAGCAAGTGTCCGCCAGAGAGGAGGACAGCTACCTTAAGCCAACGGTATCGCGCGGTACTGAATGACATCGGCCACAATTCTTGGTTGGAGGAAACGCCACTTTACCGTGGCAGACTCCACAATAGTTGCCCTGCATGATGCCGGACATAGTGACAGGATTGCCACCCTTTTGCGGTAGGAAAATTCTTGGATGACAGTCTTTACAGGTTAACCACTCCGTATGTTGGCGATGCGGATATCGTACAAATGGCATTGAACCTGTGTTCTTGAAAATGACATCAAAATCTACTGTATGCATCTCATCGTTATCGAGAAGACCTTTTCGTGGGTCTATCAAGCCGTTTTCTAGCACTTTAACCCAGTCAATCACCCCCGAGTTATCGCGAGGAAACCCCCGCATCGCATCAGCAGGCTCTTGCAGCACCCTTACCGCATCATTTGTAGAGTCATGAATCCCGTCGTCTTCAACAGGAACGGCCTTGCCATCGAGCTGATAGTGTTCTCCGGCATTCCAGAATTCACCACTTCTCTTCTCTTGCGCAGAACCAAGACCAGACATCAGCAGCATCACACTCGCCACCGCTGCCATCAACAACTTATAATATTTCAGACCGAGCATATGCCGCATTCTTAGAAGTGTTAAAAAATTCAACCACCCCGATCTAAGGGTGGTCGCATAAGACTATACACAAAGCAGACACCCCGTGCCATTGAGTGACAACATTAATTCACCCCGGCAAGACGTAATGCCCGCTGCAGATTCGATGTAGCCGCTTGAATGGCTAAAATTGCCATTTTATAATCTCCCTTAGCCGCAATCGACTCCCCTTCCACCTTAATCTGAGCTGCTTTTTTAACAATCTCGTCAATCATTTTCAGGCTATTTTCACCAGGCTGCCTCTGCTCAATCGCCAATGGCACCAGCTCTTCATAATTTTCTTCACGCGCCAGCTCGTATTCATACTCCTCTTTTGGCGTCTCAAAGTTAGTATCGTAAACGACTGTTTGAGCGTGCAACATTTCAGTCAACACAGTGGTGATCAGCACCTGTGCCTTTTCAAGTGACTTATTAGCAGATATATAATCTTCCTTGGTGCCCAAGGTCCGCCCCTCTTGCATCAGACGACCATACGCCACTTCGTCAAGCTTGCTTTTAAGCGGCTGTTTTACTTTGGCCGCACGTTCCACATTACGCTTATATGAACCATCATAAGTATGAAGAGTGCTAATCAACTCATCATATTTAGTCTTATGATTCACCGCTGCCATATCACTTTCAGTAGTGATCACCACGGAGGCTGCTGTCATCAAACGCAAACCCTCATTTACCTGATCCATTGCCGACGCGGCATTGCCCGCAGCAAGCGTGGTCTTGGCCAACTCAACCTGCACACGTGCTTCACCGAGCTTGGAAATAGCGCCTGCATCACCACTCGCTTCAATACGTTTAGCGCTCGCAGAACCAATAACCATCTGCGCATAACCAAGCTTCTGCTTCACTGCGCTTTCAGTAACCGTAACGCTCGTCTTAACAGCCCGCGCATCACCACCACCTTGAGCGGCCATCGCCGCCTTCACCTTGGCAAGATCATCCCCCTTATTCAGCACGTGGATCTTGCCACCCATGTACTTGTGATTTTGGCACTGATAATAGAGGCTATCTGGGGTGTTTGCTCCAGGTGCAAAGCTGACATCTCCACGATAAATAAACTGCCCCTCGACGCCCTCGGTGTAAGTACCCGCACCCCTGCCAGCCGCAGAGGTTGTCAGATAAAAGTCGTGCTGTACTCCCGTATCAACAATAAACTTATATTTCTCGCCACGAACCACTGCCAGCTCTTTACCCTCTACGCCGTTAACAACGAAGCCGACATCTTGGCCATGCCCAAAGTCCGGATGAGCTCGCGACTTGCGCTCAGACCCAACTAGGAACGTATTGGCCTCGGCGGGAATTTTATGCACTGTCTTGCTCTCTAGCGCAGGGGCCGCCGACACGGCCTGCGCGGGAGCCTGCTTAGCTGGCGCCACCGCAACTGGAGCAACCTCTGCCGGCGCTATCGACTCAGGCGCAGAGTCAGCCTTGACAGCCGACGCCAGCACCACTTGCTGAGACGCATCTTTTCCAGATTCCACACCCGAATCGCTCAACTGCTTTACTGGCGACGAACCACACCCTGCCAGTATCGCTGCAATCGCAAATGACAATAGCTTATTTCTTGATTCCATTATCAACACTCCCAACCATGCCTGTTAACCCAGCTCCCCAAGCCACAACCTCAGTAATGGCCCGGTGTTTTTTCAATCCCCAGGATGAAGAAGGCCGCCCAGAGGCGGCCATCTCATCATTTCAAGAAACTTATCGGTTATCTCCAAGGATTCTTGAGAGTTGCGTCGCTCAAAGGCGGCTGCCAATCAGCAGGCTTTGGCTTTGAATGACACTTTTTACAAGACTTGGTGGTGATCGGGAAGGAGACCTTGCCGTGACACACACCACACTTCTGCCCCAGCAAAATTGCCGACATATTGATCTGATTGGCGCCCTTCTGCGGGATAAAGATTGCAGGATGGCAGTTCTGGCAAGCCAGCCACTCAGTATGCTGACGATGCGGGAATATCACATCAGGCACAGAGGCCTTCACTTCGCGCACGATATCCATATCCATGACAAAAGGTTCCTCGCTAGAGTCAACACGATCCCAACGCGGAGCAATTTTCTTCTCATCAATCGCCTTCACCCAGTCAATATAGTTGCCAAACTCCGAGGTAGGCAGCCCCTGATATGCCTCCAGCGGCGGCTGGAGTACAAATGTACCTTCATTTTCGGTGTCATGAATTCCATCCTCTGAGGGTGGCGCATTTTTCATCTTGTCCACTTTTAAATTACGATTAAAAGTGTTAACACCCGCCACCTGAGCCACGTGCAGAACTTGCTGGTCTGACTGAGCAACCTCATTCACAGGCGCATAGGCCGGCGCATAACTCAAAGGCTTGACATCAACGCCACCAGAGTGAATCTCAATATATCCTTGGGAACAAGCCGGGCCAGCAACTGTCAACGCCAGAACAAAGGAAAAAGCCACGCTTTTGCTACGCAATTTCATCATTGATCCTCCCCTTATTTTTTCTGTTCTACGGGCTTATAGGCTGGCGCAATCAAACGCTGAACCGTACTGCCGTGGAAGTGAGTGGGAGTACCTGGGATAGCAGAATGACACATAGCGCAGTTTTCAACTGACCATGCAATTTCACCGTTGTGACAGGCACCGCAGAATTTACCATCGATAATTTTAGCCATGGTGATCTTGTTACCACCGGCTTTGAACTCAAAACCAAGATCAGCATGACAAACCTTACATGCAAAACGTATACGATGAAACCAATGCGGAAATACCACGGGGCGGATCCCCGCAGCATCAGCGTAGTTATTGATAACCACATCCGCATACTCTGCATGCGCCACCTGAGGCAGCAGAAACGCGGACACCCACGCTGCCGCCCCAAGCAGGACATACTTCCACTTACTATGCTTGATCTTGCTAGACATAGTGAACGCTCTCCTCAGACTAGATTAAATGAAATTATTTAAAACATTATTATTATGAGCATGTCCGTTTCAAAAGCGGCGCATAACTCTGAAGTATACCAGATCATAATTGCGCATGTCAGTCTCAGTCAAACGATAACTCATGCTGGTATCAAGCTTGCCAATGGTATAAATAACACGATTATCCCAATCTTGGCGGTCAATCGCACCTTCAGTAGAAATCTTTGAAATCATATAGTCCGACGTAAATCCAAGACGTGGCACGCCCAATAGCTGCGAATGCGAGAATGAGACCCGCGCCGTCGATGTTGTGGTGTCCGTCGTGCTCACACCTAGGCCGTTATCAAACTCACTACCTACATACTGCAGCGTCACATCACCGGTTATTGAACTGCGCCGCCCCAAATCCTGTCCGCGACTCAACTGTAGATGCACCATCTGCTGCGTATCTGCGCCACCCAGCTCCCGCGAGTCGGATAGCGTCAACAACGCCAAGGTATCGCCGCCCCAGACACGCTGATTAAATGAAACGGTCGCCGAATTATCAAAGTACTGGCGAGCCCCGGCGATACTAGTAACGGCACCGCTATTTTGATAGCGCAACGCCTCATTAAGGCTGAGTCGCACCGAAGTGGGCGAAGTACGCTCACCCAACCACCAAGTGGTGCTCAGATTGTGTCCTGCCATACCCTGAAAATCGCCATAATCATCCTCGGGTTCAGCCACCCGATCTATGGCCGCATTAGCGTACGCTTGATACATAAACCCAGCTATTTCGTACCAATCCGTCTGATACAGAGTGGCAATATGCTGGCGGTGAAAACCCTCCTGCAGATCAGCAGTTTTTCTAAATGTTGAGGTCAAGCTAGCATCAAAGCGAATATTATTATTATAAAAATAGAAGGCCCCTGCATTCACCGCGGTTTGCATTTGATCGTTTGCCGCCACGCCGCCCTGGGCACCGTCCAGCGTCAAGACCCGCACACCACCACTGACCGAGAGCGGCGAGTTTTCAGGGCGCCAGAAAAGAAAACTGGAAGCCTGCGCAATATTGGTTGTTGTAAGACGAGTATCACTGCTGGTCGGATCAAGAAATGAACGATCAGAATCATAAAGACTCGCCCGACTATCCACTCTTAGCCCGCGCACAGGATAATAATAGTCGCTCAGATCAAGGATCATGCTCTTGTTAGTACGCTCCACCAAGGAATGCTCATTTGTCTGGTAGCTACTACGTGCGATAAAGTGATTTTTCGGCAGCCGCAAATCAGCCTCAACGCCAATCAACGTATCGTCATAACCACCACTAAGCCGAGAATCCCAGCTCCGCAGGTCAATACGAGCCTGGTAACGGCCGCCATTATCGGTAATGTAAGACTGACGCAGCCCCAAATAACTGGAAGAGTAATCTTCCCCCACAAAGGTAATGGGTATCTCGCCAGTGCCGACACGATCTATCCGGCTATCAGAGCGTTGATACTGCAGATTGAACGGGGTTTTGCTATCAGGAATAAGAGCCAGACTCCAATCGCCAGTGACGAGTCGCGCATCGGTAGTCGCCGTCGAAGCAGCGTCTCTACTCTCTGAAGAGTCGCTCGCAAATGTCAGGGAAAGACGGCTTGTGGCCAGCCACGGCTCCCAAAAATAGTTCGTAGCATTCAAACTTGCCAGCAACTGGTGACTGCTATCTTCACGGTCGCCACCCTCACTCAAGGCGCGGTAGCTGTAGCCCAATCCGCCCGACAGATCGACTGGGCCAATCACAGGCGCAGCAATACTGCCCCCCGCCGTCACAGCCAAGACCAGGCAGGAAGCAACAGCAACCTGAGCTACTTTATGACAGCCGATCAAACCCACTCCCCAATACCCAATACCCAATACCCAATTATCGTCTTGCCGCCTGTGCATTCGGCCAAATCTTCTTTGTTGTTATCTCTTTATCGTAGATTTCAAGCTGCGCATTAATGCGTAAGGTCCGCAACACGCCCTCCCAAGCTTGCTCAGACAACTCCCTTTGCAATAATCCGGCAGCGCGCACGTTCACTATCCCAAAGGGATTTACAACCTCAGACTGGCGTTCCAGCAGTTTAAACAACGCCAACCCTTGCAACAGACCAACAGGGGCGGATACCTCACCAATTTTAAGTGCATCCACCACGCCCTGAGCCTCTACTGCCAACATTCCCTGGTGTACAAACCCCAAATCACCGCCACGCTCCGCCGAAGCATCACTGGAATGCAAAAGCGCCAACTCGGCAAAATCCGCGCCCGCCGCCAGTTTTTGCTGCAACCGCAATGCCTCTTGCTGCGCCGCAGCCCAACTCTCCGCTGGCGCGGAGGGAGCCACCTTCAACAAAATCAGCGCCACCCGCACCTGCGACGGCGTGGTAAATTTATCCAAATGCTGGACATAATAGGCCCGCACCTCGGACTCTGAAGGCTCAGCAACCGCTTTTACCTTCTGTTCAAGACCCTGCCGCAAGAGCCGCTCCGTAGCCAGCCGACGCAACATCTGATCCAGATGTTGCAACTGCTCATGTGTTACCGCCTGCAGACGATAGCGGCCAAGGTCTTGCGTAACTTGTTTATCAATTGCGGCCGGATCCACTTTCAACCCCTGACGTAACGCCTCTTGCCGCACCAGCACCCGATCGATCAACTCCCCCGCCACCTGATGGCGCAGCTCAGCCAGACGCGCATCATCAACACGGCCATGATAAAACCGTTGTCGCTGCGCCGCATTCACCGCCGTATCATACTCAACTCGGGTAATCGCTTCGCCCGCCACCTTGGCAAACAGAGAGAGCTGTGACTCGCCACTCACGACCGTCGGTGATAGCCCCACAAATAGCGCAACAAAACCAGCCAGCCAGCGCCTCACCCTCAACAAGCTAATCATTTGTTATGGCAGGTCAGGCAAACCTGACTGCCTGCCGGATCGATGCGCAAAAAGGTTGGGTTGTAATCCACGTGCGGATCATGGCACGAAGCACATTCCACATAGGGCTGTGGCTCACCCACAAACCCTCCTTTAGTTGCCGTACGGGTATACAACTTCATGTCGGTACGCTCAAAGCTCGCCGTGCCACCCGCCGTATCGACCCACCAGTTACGGCCCACCCCCGCAATCTCCGATGAGGCCGGATGAAAATCTTTGTCATAACCAGGACCGGCGGGATTAGAGAGTGCGTAACCACCCCCAGCATACTGAATTCCTACCGGATGATCATTGGTCAAATCTTTACCCAGATTAGTCACCACTGTCGGCGAACCGATGCGCCCCTCTACCGCGGCTGCTTGCCCACTCCAGAGGCCACGGGAAAAGCCCGGCACATCACGTCCAGAACCAGGCTCATTCAGCATTGAATCCATCGCTTGAGTACCATCATGACAGGAGAGACAAGCCAGCGATACCGACCCCACCGGCTCCACCGCCGCATCAAGCGTGGTTGTGCCCATCTGGTCATAGGTGGCAAAACCACGTGGATCGAGATTGCGGTTCCATAACGGCGCCGCCGCCTGGCCATCGCCACCATGAGGCGTATGGCAAAAGACACAGACCTCACGGGTGCCGTCAAAGGTGCTCGCCGCATTCAGGCCGGTGGCCCCTAAATTATGTTTACTGTTGAAAACTCCAGCCTGTGTGCCAGCAGCAATCAACAGCAGCAGCCCCCCCCCCGCCAGGACCGCCATCTGTCGGCGATTAATAGTCATCAACACACTTCTCCACGTATTGCAGTTTTCTAACACGCCCCGAAGGAGACTGTCAAACCACTAACTGCATTCCCCCTCTTTTGGCGCGCCACAAAAAAACGGGCGCCCAAAGGCGCCCGCTTTTTTACTCATCAAATTGCTACAACTTACATTACATGGAAGAGAATTTGATGTTGATACCCGCAACCAAGGCCGAGGCTGATGCCTCAGTATCATCGCCCCCCGCACCAAGAAGCGGCTTGTTCACGCCCAGACCATAATCAGCCATCTTGTCATTGTCTATCTGGGTATACAGCGCATAGACCTCAGTCTTGTCAGACAGCGCCTTGTTTACGCCCAGGGCAAAGAAGGTAGCGCCAGTGTCAGCGTTACTACCTACGTTACTACCTACATCATCCTTCTGACCAAAAGCAGCCTTTACAGTCAGACCATTGCCCAGGCCATGAGCAGCACTCAGGTAGATGTTTGACTGGTCATTGTTATTGCCGCCAAAATCTACATTTTCATAGACAAAACCCAACTTGGTTGCAGCAGCTACGGCATAACCCACGCCCAACTTAACGGCGGTCAGATCTTCATACGTGGAGCCGCCCATATCGTCGCCGGTTTCACTGATATTTTGGTAAGCAAGACTGGCATCCAACGGGCCATTTTTGTACATACCGGCCAGACTGATCGCGCCCTGCTCACGAGTGGTACCGCCAATCGCTGTAGAGGTGCTTGTATCAACCAGGTTGTCATCGGCAAAATCGGTTATGAATGCCGCAGCCACGGTAAAGCCACTCATGTCTGGTGAAAGATAGGCCAAAACGTTCTTGGAACGGGCATCATTGTCAGCATCGACCACGGCATTGTAATCGGCGAAGGTGTCAACAAACACGTCCAGGCTACCGGTAGCCATCTTGTAAGGGGTGTCATGTGTACCCAGCAGCACGGTACCGAAGCCACCCGCCAGGCCAACAAAGGTGTTACGTGCAGTAAAGTCGTTGCCGTTAGTCGAGGTGCCACTCTTCTCAGAAAAATCAATACCACGCTCGATCTGCCACAGGGCCTTCAGGCCATTACCCAGGTCCTCAGTTCCCTTAAAGCCGAGACGTGAGTTGTGGCTGTTGATATTCAGTTTGCTATCTTCCTTGTTTACGCTGGCATCATCATTGCTGATAAGACCTGCCGACAGACGAGCCTGACCATAGACCTCAACTCCTGCCTGTGCTGCCACAGGAGCTGCCAAAATACCCGCTACCGCTAACGCAATTATTTTCTTCTGCATAAAAAATCCTCCCAAGATATGTGGCACAAGCGCCACAAGCGACGAAAAAGTTACACTACAAATGCAACCTGGTCAACTGTCGGCAGAAATTACATCAACTTTAGTGGGCCGCCCATGTTTTTTTGAAAGATTTTTACGGCGGCCAAACAAAAAAGCCCCGTCACCAAATTGAGTGACGGGGCTTTTTTAAAAATTTGGCTGGGGGACTAGGATTCGAACCTAGATTGACGGCGTCAGAGGCCGTAGTCCTGCCGTTGGACGATCCCCCAATGACTATATTGCAACTAAAACCTAGCGCCTCACCCTTCAACCCCCTCAAACAGAGGGAAGCAGGATGAAAATGCCAGCGCATAATTTATGCGCTGACACTCGAACAAACACAAGCCAGATCTTAACGCTTGGAGAATTGTGGACGTTTACGCGCTTTGTGCAGACCAACTTTCTTACGCTCAACCTCACGGGCATCACGGGTCAGGAAGCCTGAACGGCGCATAACCGGACGCAGCTCTTCATCCTGCACAACCAGGGCGCGGGCCAGGCCATGACGAATGGCGCCTGCTTGGCCGCTTGCGCCACCACCGGCGACGGTAACAAACACATCCAGCTTGTCAGACAGCAAGGCAGCTTCCAGCGGCTGACGCACAATCATGCGCGCAGTTTCACGAGGAAAGTATTGCTCGATGCTGAGTTTGTTTACAGTGATATTGCCAGTACCTGGCTTAACATACACACGTGCCGATGCGGTTTTACGTCGGCCGGTGCTCAGTTGATTCGTGTCTGCCATGCTTCAGATTCCTGTTGCTCTGTTTAAATTTCCAGCGGCTTCGGCTGCTGGGCGGTGTGGTTGTGCTGGGCACCAGCATAAATCTTGAGCTTGCGCAGCATTGCACGACCCAGCGGGTTTTTCGGCAGCATGCCTTTAACCGCCAGCTGAAGAATCTGCTCAGGCTTTTTAACCAGCAGCTTCTCGAAGCTAATGGACTTCAAGTTACCGACGTAGCCAGTGTGGTGGTGATACATTTTGTCAGTACGTTTGTTGCCGGTAACAGCAACCTTTTCAACGTTGACCACAACAATGTAATCACCAGTATCTACGTGCGGCGTATATTCGGCTTTATGCTTACCGCGCAGGCGGCTCGCAATTTCACTGGCCAAACGGCCAAGAGTTTTGCCATCGGCGTCAACAATAAACCAGTCGCGCTTGACGGTGGCAGGCTTTGCACTAAACGTTTTCATCAGGTAAACCCCAAATCTTTGGATCACTTCCAGAAAGACGGCGAATCTTACACGAGCGCCACCCATCAGACAAGTCCCAGCACAAGATAAATCAGACGGCTAAATTTTCAACCGCGCCACGGGCCGACCATTGGCCAAGTGTTCGTCGATGATTTCATCCACATCCTCTTGATCCACATAGGTGTACCAAGTTTCATCCGGGTAAACTACCATCACTGGCCCTTCACTACAACGGTCCAGACAACCGGCGCCATTAATGCGCACACCATCCTTGCCGCTCAAACCCAACGCCTTGATGCGCTGTTTGGCGTGTTCGCGCATTGCCTGGGCATTGTGATTCTGGCAACAGGCGGAGCCATCCTCGCGCTGGTTGGTGCAAAAAAAGACGTGATGTTTGAAATAGGACATGTTAACTCCACAACACTGCACGACGCCGCACGATCTGGAGCCGCCGAGTTTAAAA
>JAYWDX010000170.1:0-1748 GCA_043779675.1 Tenderia sp. (SeqCode) | reverse complement strand
AGAAAACAGTGCCGATAAACAAGCCCGATCAGCAGTGATTGCGCAAATCGTGGCTGCATCAAGCATGGACGAGTTTTTCGAACAACTGCCTGCCATAGTGGCGATGGGGTTTGACCAGCAGCCGCCACCGCCTGTCGAACAGGAGGCGTTCTACAAATTTAGAGCCACTATGTTGCAATCGGTTGACCCGGCCAAGACCAAACCAGTGCTGGTCCGTTTTATTGAAAAGCGTTATGACGCGCAGCGCTACGCGGAGGTCGCGGCGCTGCTGAATACACCACTCTCCAAAAAAATGACAGCGCTGGAGCTGCAGGCGAGCACGCCGGAGGCACAGCAGGAGATGATGCAGTTTGCCAACTCCATGCTGTCGCAGCCGTCGCCGCAGCGACTGGCGCTGGTCGAGCGGCTCGATAAGGCGCAGCAGGCGACTGAAAGCATGGTCGAAATACAGATGATGATGCCCAGCGCCATGATGAAAAACATGAACCGGATTGTACCGGCGGATAAAAAGATGGCTGATGATGAGATAGTGCAGATGCTGGCGCAGATGCGCGAGCAGTCCCTGCCCCAGGCCCGTCAATTTGCTCAACTCAGCACGGTCTATACGTATCGTTCTGTATCGGACAGTGAACTGGAGGAATACGTCCGGCTTGTCGAATCGGATACCGGACAATATTTAACCGCCCTGTTTCGTGATGCCACATTGAACCTCTTCGACAACATCAGCATCGAGGTTGCCGACCACATCGGCCAGAACCTCAAGGCCAATAATGCGCTTTAACAAAATCGTCATCACCTGCCTGTTGGGCGTGCATGTCGGTATCGCAACAGCAACCGAGGCGCTGATCAGCACCGCCACGCTCAAGGGCGCAGTCGCGGTCACGAGCTGGAAGGAGCTGCGTGATGCCAACGTCGTCAAACAGGATCTGGACTACTCCTGCGGCGCAGCATCAGTGGCGACGATCATGAATGGTTTTTATAACATCACTGTGACAGAAGCGACGCTGCTGGAGACGATGGCCAAAGACGGCGCTGCATCCTTTAACGACATGGCCGAGGCGGTTCGTGGCTATGGCCTCAAGGGTGTTGGGGTGGCGCTCAACTTCGAGCAGCTCAAAAAACTCAAAACACCTGCCATCGCCTATCTACGTTACCGCGATGATGATCACTTTTCCGTGATCCGTGGCATCGCTGCCGATGGCAGCGTACAGCTGGCGGACTCGTCGTGGGGCAATCGCCGTTTTACCCGGCAGCAATTTTTAGACATGTGGGAGACACGTGAGGGTGAGGCTTTGAAAGGTAAAATTTTGTTATTACTGCCCGATGGCATGGATCAAAACTCAATCAACACCGCATTTTTTGGCGCTGATGCACACAACCCATTGGCGCTGGAGCGATTGGTGTTGCGTGGGTTTTAGTTTAGTAGTGCTTCGCTCTTGCAGCACATATGCAAAAATTCTTCAGTAAGTGATGGCAGTGGCCGCCAACAGTCACTCTTTGCTACCACTCAGCATGCCGCGCAGGTTGGCCAGGTGGGCATTGCCACGCTGCTTGCTCTCTTCCGGATTCACCTTGTGACCAACACCGCGCCACTCAAGATCCTCCTGCGGCAGCTCGCTGAGAAAACGCGATGGCTCGGTTGCCACCAATTCACCGGCGCGTTTGCGGCGCGCACACAGGGTAAAGGTGAGTGTGCGCTGGGCGCGGGTGATGCCGACGTAGGCGAGACGCCGCTCCTCTTCGATGTT
>JAYWDX010000169.1:0-21240 GCA_043779675.1 Tenderia sp. (SeqCode) | reverse complement strand
TTAAATGACCGCAAATGGTAACAGAAACGCCCATTTGGCAAGGCGCACATTAACAGAAACCTTATTAATGAGCAAAATGATCAAAAATACAACAGGTTACAAAAATACAACATTCTCTATCTAGACGTTTCACACAACTCTATCACCTCGGCACATCCCTCTTTCTGCACTCGCCAGCGCACATCAAGATCATACAAACAGATGCCAAATATCCTCTCGTGCTCAGCGCCGCGCCTGTAAGCCGGACGGGGGTCAAGACTGATCACGGAATCGATCAGATCGGCCAATTCTGGCCAGCGCTGTTCATGTTGATGGCAAGCCGCTTGGGCAGCAGGGCTGAAAGAGACCTTCAACGTCGCCACTGGGGCTTCCTGGGCGTAGCCAGCATTAGCGCCAGGTACGGCGTCTGCATAAGGTAGATAGGGCTTAATATCCAACACTGGGGTTCCCTCAACCAAGTCCAACCCCGAGAGCCGCAGGCGGGTGCGCCCCTCATGCTGAAAAACCTCCTCCAGTGCCACTACCGACAAACCAATGGGATTGGGTCGATGTGTCGCGCGAGTGGCAAATACCCCGAGCTTTTTATTGCCGCCCAAGCGCGGTGGTCGCACAGCCAGACGCACATTATCCTCAAGACAGTGATGAAAGACAAAGGTAATCCAGAGGTGCGAAAACGCCTCAAGACCGACAACGGCCTCGGCACGATCGTAGGGAGGAAAAAGTTCAATTTCACCACGCGCGCCCTTCACCAACCCCGGCTGACGTGGCACCCCAAACTTGTCTTTAAAACAGGAGTGAACAATGCCAATAGTATTAAAATTGTAGTGCAATCCGGAACTCCATCAAAAACGAAGGGCCACCAAGGTGGCCCTTCAAAAATCACTTATCAATAAAAAAACGTCAAACGATACATCAAAGCTACATCAACATGCTGCCAAGCACCCCCACAATAAGCAAGATTACCGATGCCCCCACAACAATGATAATGTCATCGTCGCCTGCGCTACGCTGTCCAACCATAATATATCTCCTAAGAGTATAAAAATTGAGAACCGCCGTCGTTATCTGGGCACAGCCAACAACACCCACCAACAACACCCATTAGTAACATAGTAAAAAGATAATGAATTACAAGGGGGGCGCGGAGCTGCTTTGTAACTAACGCGGCCATGTAGCCTCGACAGACTCCAGGTATATCTGCAACTCCTCTGCACCCTTACTTTTAATCCCCATTTGGCGGGCGACCACTTCATTCACCATGACGGAGAAATATTTTGGTGCAGAGCGTTGCGTGACAGCGCTATAACATGGCCGCCCCAAGCAATTAAACACCTCCGCAGTCTGGCGCCCGATCTGTTCCGGCGTAGAGAAAAGCGCTAACATCGCCCCGGCCTTTAAGAATGACTCCGAATAGACCACCAACGGCCGTTTATAACGAAAGCTGGCGAGCAACACCTCCTGCACCACACGACGATTATAGAAAAACGGGTCCGGTAAAAGCAGTACCGCATCACTGCTGGTAAATACACTCTTGAGCAAGTTCGAAAGTTTGTCACTGCCCACGAGATCTGCCTGGACAACACCAAGTTTGGCCGCATCAACGATCTTTTTAATCTCATCGATGTAGGCAGCAGAAATTTCGCCATACAAATAACCTATCGCTGCCGCCTCCGGCATGGCAGCACGCAGCAGCTGAACATAACGACTGGGGGGCTGATCTATATAAAGTAGCTTGTGTTGAGAGATCAACATGCCGTTATCACCCAGCCATTCATAATTGCTAAGTGGCAACATGGTGTAGATCAACGGTTTACTCAGAGCGCCCCGCCCCGCCAACGCCTTGGCGGCGTCAATACCAGCAACAATGATTGCGCTGTACTGGGTCAAATCCAGCACAGCAATCTCATCCGCTAGGCGGATGTCCATCTCCTCTACCACGCCCTTGGCCAGCGCCCCCAACACACCCCTCTGAAACTCCTGATAAACCGGGCTATCCTGACTGGTGATTAATAATAGACGAGCGTGGGCATTGGCACTAATTAACAGCGCCAAAGTCACCCACAATATGACTCGCAATAACCACATCGACTATTTACCCGCCTACACTTAAACCGCCCCCACGGCTTTAACCACCTACTCAGTCCAACTTCACCTTCACGCTCAGATATACCGAAGGATAGACCTCATTTAACGCCGCATACTTAGTCTTGGGACGCAAGACCTCCATCTCCTCGTATTTACCGAGCACATTTCTCGCCGCCAGGGCCACCTCAACCTCATCACTGAACATCTCAAACTTCCTTGCTAGTGTCAGGTCAAGACGCCGCACCGGATCACGCACCCTGTCAGGACTGCCAGAATCCCAGCTCTGCACTTTACCGGTAAAGTAATAACCAACACCGGCGCTATAACCCTGACTGAAATTCTTCATATAAAGCAGGCTAAACGAGTGCTTCGGCGCGCGTCGGGAATTTTCTGTTGCATCGACATTACCCGTGACAGGATTTTTCAATATCCTGTCATTTTTGATACGGGCATAACCGAAGTAAAGATCAGAGTTATTGTCAAAGGTAAACTTGGACTCAATCTCCCCCCCCCTGATGAAAAAGATATTGCGATTAACAATAGGAGAATTACTATTATCCAGATCACCCGGCACCGGTTTGACTTTACGCGTACCCAGCAAATCATTGAGATCATCGTGGAAAACCTTAACATCTAGCTCGATCCTGCCCCGCACGGGCATGCCGTGGTAGCCCAGCTCATATGAGGTGATCTTTTCCACACCGGCATTGTAGGTACCAACGTCATATCCCTGATAAATATCAGGACCAGGCGCAACGACTGTAGAACCACTGTAATAATTTGTTGGACCAAAATAGGCGTATTTTGCGGCATATTCATACATCGAGGGAGTACGGATCGCCTTAGAGCCGGTCAAGCGCACACTCTGCACTGTCGAAAAACGGTAGTTCACCCCGGCACGCGGCGAGATGTTCGTGCCAGTAGTGCTGTAATCCTCAGCCATAGCGCCCGCATTGACCAACCAGGGGCTGTCCGTATCCCATTCCAGATTCATAAAGGCGTGTTTGAGATGGTTGTGGACCTCAGTATTGGCCATTAGGTTCTGCGCCCCCCACACCTGATCATCACGCAACCCGCCTCCCCAGGCAGCGCGCAGCCCCTCGGCAATATTGACGTTATGTTGCAGCTCAAGATCATAACGGTGAGTATACAAGCCGAAATCAACCGCCATCGGCTCCACCACCCAATCAAGACCACCGGACGAGGCCAGCGTAAATGGCGACGTCTGGAATGTTTCAAAATTACGCTGATAGATATGATAGAACTGCACCGTCACACCCTCCCCCAATCCCAGGTTACGCTCCCACTTGAGTTGCTGGTGATGGTGTAACTCGGTTCTTTCATGCCTAGGAATCAGCGCCTTGATATCAGTAAAATTTTCCACTCCGCGCGGCCCCGTACCAATACCGGCATCAAACGCGAGTATGTCAGTGTTATTAATAGTGTAATCACCTCTGATAGATGCTGTCCGGGTCCGTTTGTAATCGAACCTGTTCTGAAAACCGTCATCTCCAACAAAACCAGCCGTTACCCGGTAGTCAAGTTTGCCAGCGGTACCGCCATGACGCAGAAAAACCTCACGCACCCCCTCATCCCCGAGATTGATCTTCACCGAGGCTCCTCGATCCAATACCACATGACGGGTGATGATATTAATCACGCCCAGGAATGAGTTGGCGCCATAACTGGCAGAGTTGGGGCCACGTACCACCTCGATCCGGTCAATATCATCGATAGTGATCGGCAATGCCGACCAGCCGATGCCACCGATAGCAGTTGTATAAACAGAGCGTCCATCGACCATCACCTGCATTTGACGGGCATATCTGTCTTCGGAGAGGTGATAACTCACCGAGGCGGTAGCGCCATCGTGATAACCCACCATAAAACCCGGCACCAACCGGAACAGTTCCGGAATTTCGCGCGCCCCCGACGCCTCAATCATGCGCCGGTCGATGACCGTCACCGCCACTGGTGCATCGACCACGGGCTGCGACATACGGGTCGCCGACATTACCACCGGCACCTCTCCCCAAAATGCCTGCTCAGACAAAGGTGGTTCCATCTCGCCGGCATGCAGCGCAGTGGCCACAAACGGCAACATCGCCAGCCCTAAGCCTTTATTTTTTTTATTGTTTTTAGTATTACGCACTCAATATCTCCCCATTTACAGCAGTTCTAGAAACGCCCCCGGCCGACTATATTAGTCAATCATGGCCTGCTTATATAGCGCCAATATTCTCTTTATAACCATAACCGCTAGCAAAAACTCACCGATGCCACCACTTTGGGCCTGCCATTAAAGAAACAGCCGCATCGCTGACGACCCCCGGCTGAGACTCAGCTTTACCCGCCATTGGGTCGATAACCAGAACAGACCCCAGAATATTCACAAATAAGAAGGGAGCGGCCATGACGAAACTGTTTGAAGGGCTTGAACGTATCGAAGAGGCACGCGAGCAGATCCGAGGTTCCAGCTTCATGTCCGGCATTTTCACCGGCCAACCCGACTTTAACCTGCTACTAACGCCCCCAGAATCTGCCGCAGAGAAGGCCATCGGCGCGGCCTATTGCAAGGAGATCGAGGCATTTCTCATCAACCACGTGGATGCCGACGCGATCGAGCGTAGCGGCAAGATCCCCGAATCGGTGTTGAATGGACTGCTGGCGATGGGTGCCTTCGGCATGAAGATCCCCACGGAGTATGGCGGCCTCGGCTTCTCCCACACCAATTATGGCCGGGTGCTGACGCTGATCGCCAGCTGGAGCAACATTCTCTCACTCACCGTCGCCGTGCCCCAATCCATCGGCATCGCCATGCCAATCATGCTCTACGGCAACCAGCAGCAAAAGGATAAGTACCTGCCCATCGTCGCCCGCCATGCCATTTCTGCCTTTGCCCTCACTGAACCGAGCACCGGCTCCGATGCCGCCAACGTTCAAACAGAAGCGATATTGAGCAGCGACGGCAGCCACTTCACCATCAACGGCAACAAACAATGGTGCACCAACAGCCCCATCGCCCGTTACCTGACTTTGATCGCCCGTGTACCTGCCCGCAAGGAAAATGGCCATTGGGTGGCGGTGCCAAATGGCGAGAAAGCCGAATCAAAGGTTCACACCGCCCTCATCCTTGACATGCAAACGCCCGGCGTCGTAGTCAATCAACGGTGCGAGTTTGAAGGGTGCCGCGGTATCGAAAATGGTTTTATGACCTACACCAACGTGCAGGTTCCGGCCGACTGCGTCATTGGTGAGATCGGCAGTGGCCTCAAATATGCGCTCTCGATTTTGAACATTGGCCGCGCCGTGAGTGTGCCCGCCATCTGCCTTGGCATGGCCAAACAGGCATGGCAACCCACACTGGACCGCGCCAACAGCCGCATCACCTTCGGCAAACCGCTGGCGGCACGCCAGACCCAGCAGGTCCGTATCGGCAAGATGGCCACTCACCTCTTTGCCATGGAGGCGTTATGTGAGCTGGCGTGGCAGATGGCCGATCAAAAACAGTACGACGTACGTATCGAAGCGGCGCTCACCAAGATCATCTGCTCCGAACAGACCATCCAGTTCCTCAACGACGCCCAGGTGATCTTCGGCGGCATGGGTTACGAGACCGCCGACTCCAAGCGTGTGCGTGGCGAACCGGCCTTCGGTCTCGAACAGCTGGTGCGCGACGCCACCATGTACCGTATCGGCGAAGGGGCTACCGACATCCTGCGTCCGTTTGTCGCGCGTGAAGGACTCAACACCCACCTTGAACAAATTAAGGATGCGATGGATGACGGCATCAAGGTCGGCGCCCTGCCGCGGCTAGTGCGATTTTATGTCCCCTGGTATCTGCGTCAGTGGCAAAAACGTGACGTGCCCAGTCGCCCCGAATTCAACCACCCCAACGTGCACAAAAAGCTTGAGTACGTAGAACGCACCAGCCGCACCCTGTCGCGCCACATCTTCTACGCTATGCTCATCTGCCGCGAGGCGATGCGTGATGACCAGGGACGCCAGAACCGTATCGACATCGTGGGTGAAGAACTTTTCACCCTCATCGCCACCACCCTGCATGCGCAACAGATCAATCAGGAGTACGCCTGGCAGCTGGCCGACGAGCAGTTTCGTGTTAGCAAAAAACTGATCTGCACTACGCTTAAAGAGCTGCTGCGCAACGATGATCACCACGGCGAGGCGCTAGGTCTGCACGCCATCAAGGGGGATTACAGTGCATTGAATCAAGGGATCGTGCAGCGCGGCCTGAACGATTACAAATAGTGCAGGTGATAAACAAAGCACCCACCATGCCGATATATAAACCGATATATAAAAAGCGCGTTACATGAATAAACAGGGTGATGGGTAATCAACAAAACTATCTTTGCACAGCAGGTATGAGCAGGGAGGAGAGTACGATGGAACCTACAGAGAGATCGACCCAAGAGGGCAGCCACCTCGGCAACAAAACCTGTGTCGCCCGTTTCGAAATCAGCCACACCCAGTTTCTCGATCACCTCGGCACCACGCTCGGCCCACTTCCCGAATTTGCCAAAGACCCCACTGAGCTAATCCGACTCTATCGCGCCATGGTGCTCACCCGCCTCTTCGACAACAAGGCAATTGCTTTGCAACGCACCGGCAAGATGGGCACCTACTCCTCATCCCACGGCCAGGAGGGTGTCTCGGTCGGTATGGGTAGCGCCATGCAGCCATGTGATGTGTTTGCCCCCGTCTATCGTGAATACGGTACACAGTTCATGCGTGGCGTCGCCATGCACGAGATCCTGCTCTACTGGGGCGGCGACGAGCGTGGCATGAACTACGCCCAGCAACGCCAGGACTTTCCCATCTCCGTGCCTATCGCCAGCCAGATCCCTCACGCTGTCGGTGCCGCCTTCGCCTTCAAACTGCGCCAGCAGCCGCGTGTCAGCGTCGGTGTGCTCGGTGACGGCGCCTCATCAAAAGGTGACTTCTACGAGGCGCTTAACATCGCTGGCGCCTGGCAACTGCCGGTGGTGATTGTGATCGTCAACAACCAGTGGGCCATCTCACTGCCACGACACGAACAGAGCCACGCCGCCACCCTGGCGCAGAAGGGCATCGCTGCTGGCGTCCCTTGCGAACAGGTCGATGGCAACGACATTATTGCCATGCGCTACGTCATGGAACGGGCGCTAGAAAAAGCCCGCAATGGTGGTGGCCCAACACTGATCGAGGCGCTCACCTATCGCATCAGCGACCACACCACCGCTGATGATGCCAGCCGTTACCGCTCACCCGCTGAGGTGGAGCAACAGCGCCAGCTCGATCCAATCATGCGACTGAAAAACTATCTCACTCACAACGTTGACTGGGACGATACAAAAGAACAGGCGTTGCAGGCTGAGTGCAGCGCCGAGATCGAAGCCGCAGTAAAACGTTATCTCGACACACCACCACTGCCACCCGAAAGCATGTTTGATCACCTCTACGAAACCCTGCCCGCCATCTACAAAGAGCAGCGTGACGAAGTAATGCAGAACGGAGGAAAAGATCATGGCTGAGATCACTATGGTAGAGGCGATCAACCTGGCATTGGCCCGATCACTGGCAGACGATCCAGACGTGGTGGTCTTTGGTGAGGATGTCGGTGTCAACGGCGGCGTCTTCCGCGCCACGATCGGCCTGCAAAAAAAGTTTGGCCGTGAACGGGTGCTCGATGCACCACTGGCCGAGACGGCCATTGCCGGCATGGCAGTGGGCATGGCAACACAGGGAATAAAACCGGTCATTGAAATCCAGTTCATGGGTTTTATCTACTCTGCCGTCGATCAGATCATCAACCACGCCTCGCGTATGCGTAACCGCACCCGTGGCCGTCTCACCTGTCCGATGGTGCTGCGCACCCCACACGGTGGTGGCATTCACGCACCGGAACACCACTCTGAAAGTACCGAATCAATGTTTGCCCACATGCCGGGGTTGCGCGTGGTGATCCCCTCCTCGCCACAACGTGCCTATGGTCTGCTGCTGGCGGCGATACGGGATCCCGATCCGGTAATATTTCTCGAACCATCACGCCTCTATCGTCTGATGAAAGAGGAGGTGAACGACGATGGTGAAGCGTTACCACTCGATGTCTGTTTCCAACTACGTGATGGCGGCGATGTCACCCTTGTCACCTGGGGCGCCATGGTGCACGAAACCATGCAGGCGGCGGAACAGCTTGCCGCCGAAGGGATCAGCACCGAGGTGATCGACGTCGCCACGCTCAAACCACTCGACATGGAGACCATCCTCACCTCAGTGGCCAAGACCGGTCGTTGCGTCATTGTGCACGAAGCAGCACGTACCTGCGGCATCGGCGCCGAGATTGCAGCGCAATTGGCCGAACGTGGCCTGCTCTCACTCTTTGCGCCAGTGCAACGTGTTACCGGTTACGACACCATCATGCCGCTCTTCCGGTTGGAGAGGCAGTACATCCCCAGCCCTGAACGCATCATTGCAGCAGTCAAAAAGACACTGGAGGCATCATGACAATATTTAATCTCCCCGACCTTGGCGAAGGTCTGCAAGAGGCCGAGATTGTCGAATGGCTGGTCAAAGAGGGTGATGAGGTAGTAATTGATCAACCGATCCTCTCGGTCGAAACTGCCAAGGCGATTGTTGATGTGCCCAGCCCAGAAAAAGGACGTGTTAAAAAACTCTTTGTGAAGGCCGGTGACATCCCCAAGGTCGGTGCGCCGCTGATTGAATTTGAATCGCTCGCCGTGGCTGAAGAGAACACCGATACCGGCACCGTCGTTGGCCAGATGGAGGTCAACAAAGGGGTAGTTAAAGAAGCCGCTGCTGTCGTTGGCAAGGCCAACAGCGCGGGTAGCGGCATCAAGGCAACACCGGCAGTACGTGCGCTCGCCCACCGCCTGAATGTCGATCTCACCATTGTCACACCCACGGGCGCCGATGGCGTCATCCTCTCTGCCGACGTGCAACGCGCCGCCAAGACATTGGAACAGGCCGGACCACTCGAACCGATGCGCGGTGTGCGTCGCGCCATGGCCCACATCATGGCCCAGGCCCACGCCGAGGTGGCCGATGTCACCATCGTCGATGACGCCGACATCAATGCCTGGCAAGCGGGAACAGATGCCACGTTACGATTGATCCGCGCCATGGTCATCGCCTGCAAGGTCGAACCCTCACTCAACGCCTGGTTCGACAGCAAGGAGATGGGGCGTCGTCTACTCAAACATGTCGACATCGGCGTCGCCGTTGATACCGAAGAGGGACTTTTTGTGCCGGTGTTGCGCAACGTTGCCAAACGTACCAATGCCGATCTGCGTGACGCACTCAACAAAATCAAGACTGACGTCAAAACCCGCGCCATTCCACCCGAGGAGATGCGTGGTTACACCATCACCCTCTCCAACTTCGGCACCTTTGGTGGCCGTTATGCCGATCCGATTGTGGTGCCACCCACCGTGGCGATACTCGGTGCCGGGCGCATGCGTGATGAGGTAGTGGCCTACAATGGCGAGATCGTGATTCATCGCATCATACCGCTGTCACTCACGGTTGATCATCGTGCGGTTACGGGTGGCGAGGCTGCACGTTTTTTGATGGTAGTGATAAAGGATCTGGAAAAGGCTGAGTAAGATAAAAGATATCGCAACAGATTAAACCGATAAAGGGGATGGAACATGAACACCACCTCACCAGGACGACGTCTTCGTAACGCCCTTAGCCAGGAACAGCCGCTGCAGATGGCGGGGGCGATCAACGCCTACTGCGCCCTGCTCGCCGAGCACGCCGGTTTCAAGGCGCTTTACCTCTCTGGCGCAGGGGTTGCCAACGCCTCTTACGGCCTACCCGATCTTGGTTTTACCACACTTGATAATGTGGTCGAGGATATTCACCGCATCAGCAGCGCCACACAGCTACCACTGTTGGTCGATGCCGACACCGGATTCGATGACGTCGCCACTACCATTGAACATTTTATTGCCGCCGGTGCGGCAGGGTTCCATATCGAAGACCAGGTGGCACAGAAGCGTTGCGGCCACCGCCCCAATAAAAAACTGGTGAGCTGTGATGAGATGTGTGACCGCATCCACGCTGCTGTATCGGCACGCGGTGATCCCGATTTTGTCATCATGGCGCGTACCGATGCCCTGGCAGTAGAAGGCATGGCGTCGGCACTGCAACGTATCCAACATTATGTTGATGCCGGGGCTGACATGATCTTCCCCGAGGCGCTGACAGAGCTGGTGCAATATCAACAGATTCGCAGCGCCATCAATGTGCCGCTACTCGCCAACATCACCGAGTTTGGCAAGACACCACTCTTCACCGTGGATGAGCTGCACAGCGCCGGTGTTGATATCGCCCTCTACCCACTCACCGCCTTCCGCACCATGAGCACCGCCGCGCTGGATGCCTATACCACGCTGCGCACCACTGGCACGCAAAAAACGCTACTCGACAAGATGCAGACCCGCGAAGAGCTCTATCACCATCTCGACTACTACCGCTATGAACAGCAATTGGACAGGGAGCTGGATGATGGAAAATGAACATAGAGGTCTGGCGGGTATCGTTGCTGGTCAAACGTCCATATCAACAGTAGAGGCTGCCGGCAGCGGCCTCTACTATCGCGGCTACGCCATTAATGACTTGGCCGAATATGCCAGTTTTGAAGAGGTAGCCCATCTGCTGATCCACGGCAGACTACCCGACAGCAATGAATTAAAAATATATAAGCAAAAACTCCACTCCCTGCGCGAGTTGCCAGGTGCGCTCAAGATCATGCTCGAAGAGATTCCCGCCAATGCCCACCCCATGGATGTTATGCGCAGCGGCTGCTCCATGCTCGGCACGCTGGAGCCGGAGACAAATGCCAATCCTGCCGCAGAGATTGCTGACCGTCTGATCGCCTGTTTCGGCTCGATGCTGCTCTACTGGTATCACTTCCATCAGAGTGGTGAGCGAATTCATGTCACTAACAATGAAGAGAGCATTGCCGGTCACTTTCTACATCTGCTTCACAACGCACAGTCCCATGATGATAATGATGATAATGATGATGAAGAGCAGCAGCGCGCCGTGGATGTATCGCTGATCCTGTATGCCGAACATGAATTCAACGCATCTACTTTTGCAGCACGAGTTACCACCGCAACACTCTCCGATTTCTATTCGGCCATCTGCAGCGCCATCGGCACACTCCGTGGACCACTACACGGCGGCGCCAACGAGGCGGCGATGGAACTGCTCAGCCGTTTCAAAGATGCGGATGAGGCGGAACAGGGGATCATGAAAATGCTGGAGCGCCATCAGCTGGTGATGGGCTTTGGCCACCGTGTCTACAAATACGGTGATCCACGCTCCCCCATCATCAAGGGGTGGTCACAAAAACTGGCCGACCACCACCATGGTGCAACACTGTTTGAGATGTCCGAACGGATCGAACAGGTGATGATGCGCGAGAAAAAGATATTCCCCAATCTCGATTTTTACAGCGCCTCGGCCTATCACTTCTGTGGCATTCCGACCTCACTCTTCACCCCCATTTTTGTGATCGCCCGCACCAGCGGTTGGGCAGCGCACATCATCGAGCAGCGCGGTGATAACAGATTGATCCGTCCGACGGCAGAGTACATTGGCCCGGCGCCACGCCCCTATCCCAGGAGCCACTGAGATGCACAACATCAATGATAATGAACGCCCCCCCTTCGACACCCTGCTGGTAACGCTGGCCGACTACGCCTACCGCTACGACAGCGCCAGCGCCGAGGCGCTCGACACTGCCCGCTACTGTCTGATGGATGCCCTTGGCTGCGCCATGCTGGCGCTGCATGAACCGGAGTGCCAACGTCACCTCGGCCCGGTTGTGCCAGGCGCCGTACTGCCTAACGGCGCACGTGTGCCCGGCACAACACATGAACTTGATCCGATACAAGCCGCCCACAACATCGGCACCATGATCCGCTGGCTCGACTACAACGACACCTGGCTCGCCGCTGAGTGGGGCCACCCCTCTGACAACCTTGGCGCCATTCTCGCCTGCGCCGATTACATCAGCCGCCAGCGTGACAGTAATGGCTCTGCACCGCTCACCATGAATGACGTACTAAACGCCATGATCAAGGCGTATGAGATTCAGGGTGTGCTGGCGCTCAACCACAGCTTCAATCGCGTCGGCATTGACCACGTCATCCTGGTGAAGATTGCATCCACCGCTGTCGCCACTGCACTGCTTGGCGGCGACCAACAGACCATCATCAACGCACTCTCCAACGCCTGGACCGATGGTGGCACCCTGCGCAGCTATCGCCACGCCCCCAATACCGGCTGGCGCAAATCGTGGGCCGCCGGTGATGCCGGTGCCCGTGCCGTGCAACATGCACTGCTCGCCCTCAAGGGTGAGATGGGTTCCCCCAGCGCCCTCACCGCACCGCAGTGGGGATTTCAGGATGTGATGTTCAAAGGTCGCCCTATCGAATTAGCGCAACCGCTCGGCTGTTATGTGATGGAAAATATCCTCTTCAAGGTCTCCTACCCCGTCGAGTTCCACGCCCAGACGGCTGTTGAATGCGCTATCCAGCTGCGCCCAAAAATCAAATCACGCCTTGCCGAGATCAGCCGCATCGAACTAGTCACGCAAGAGGCGGCAATGCGTATCATCAACAAGACCGGGCCACTACACAACCACGCCGACCGCGACCACTCGTTGCAATATGCCGTCGCCATCGGCCTGCTGTTTGGCGATCTGGAGAGCCACCACTACAGCGATGATGTAGCCGCTGATCCCCGCATCGACCACCTGCGCAGCAAGATGCTAGTCACTGAAAGCAGCGACTACAGCCGCGACTATCTCGACCCGCAAAAACGCTCCATCGCCAACCAGATAACTATCCATTTCAAAGATGGCACAGTAGAACAGATCGCAATCGAATATCCCATCGGTCACCGCCGCCGCCGTGATGTCGCCAAGCCATTGCTGATCAAAAAGTTTGAGAATAGTCTGAACCGCAGCTTCCCCTCATCGCAGGCAGAGACAGTGCTCAAGCTAATGCAAAATCCAGCACAACTGGTTGCCATGCCAGTCGATCAGTTCATGTCACTGTGGGTGAAAATATAATGACCCGACGCGAATACTTTCAACACGCCATGCCCGGTGATGTCTGCTTCGGCTGCGGTAGCAACAACGCCGCCGGTCTGCACATCCACAGCTACTGGGATAATGATGGTATCGATGCAATCTGCCACTGGCAGGCGCAAGAGATTCATCAGGGCTGGCAAGGTGTCACCTGCGGCGGCATCATCGCCACCCTCATCGACTGCCACTGCATGGCCACCGCCATGGCCACGGCGATTCGTAACGACAACCGGCCGCTCACCTCCGAACCACACCTGCGCTTCGCCACCGGCTCACTCAATGTCAGATATCTGCAACCAACGCCGATCGATCGTCCGCTGGAGCTGCGCGCCCACGTCACCGAGATCAAGAACAACAAAAAGTACACGCTGGAGTGTGGACTCTATGTGGCTGGCGAGAAAACCGCCGAGGCCGTTGTGGTCGCGTTTCTGGTCTGGCGCAGTGATCAGCCACATGGGCCAGATTCGAGATTCAAATCGTGATGCGCTTATAGTTACTCGGCAGGCGTCAATGCCAACCACCCAATCTCCCGCGCTGTCACCGTACCGATCAGTGCCTGTTTCAAGCTCTTAGGCATCTCTGCCTCGGTCTCAGTAATGGCAATCCTGCCACCCATGATTTCTGCCCACTTCTGCGGCAGCAGTGGTTGCTGTTGTGCGTCACCATACCCATCAGGGAAGATCGGCTGACCATTGCTGAGATCATATTTATCACTGGCGCCAAGGGTGTGCAGCATCTCATGGGTAATCACTACGCTGTTACGCGCCGCCATCTTCTCTGCCGCAAAGGCATGTACCACACTCACCATACCCTTTTGCAAACCGGTGGAGTGTTGTAGCAGCTTGTTATCCTCCAGCTTGTGGTAGAGCACAAAGATGCGGATGTTGGGTTTGGGGCCATCATATTCATCTCTGACGATGGACCAGTAACGTAGCTGGAGACTCCAGAGCATGGTCTTCCAGATACTTCTATCCGAAGGTGGCAGTGGCGGCAACTCTTTCACTATCGGGCCGATGCGCACATCGACCGGATCTTTTACCGACAGTTGATAACGCTGCACCTCATCAACCATGAACTGCTCCACAGCAGCGAAGTCGGACGTGGTGAGTGTGTGAATGTACTCATCCGCCTCGGTACTGCCATCACCATTAATGGGGTAGACCACCACCCAGAGTGGGTGGTCCCAGGAGGTTGAACGTACCAGCGTCAGCCAGCTGTCGAGTCCCACCACGGCGAGGATGACAAGCAGAATGGCAATACGCAGCTTTTTGAAGCTGAAATTAGAGGCTTTCGTTTTACCATGCGCTGCACTTCGGCCAACACCAGGCAGCACTCTGGACACAACAGTCTCTGGCTGATTACCGAGAAATTTCTCATAGGCGATACCACACCGCGGACACCGCCACTCGGCTGCGCTATCGCCAGACTGGCGCACGTATTTACACTTGGGACACTGCAATGGATTACCTGTTTATCAACGGCTTGATCTACCAGTTTAACGGATGGTGGCTGCTAAACATAAAAGCGTAGCTTCAGGAAATTAATCCGCCCTCGTGCGGGGATCTGAATCCAAGCACTTTACGTGGCCGGTGAGAGCCTACCCCAGAGCCTGCCCCGCGAGAGCCTGCCCCAGAGCCTACCCCGCGAAGCGCTTTGGGTACGTAGTGCTTTGGGCAAGCGCTTTGGGCATTGAATCGATCTGCCGCCCTTTGCACCTGCTCCTCGGTCACGTTAATCAACCTACTTATGGGCACTTCTATAAATTCATCATGCCCGCGAAGGCGGGCATCCAGTGCCTTGATTTTTCTGGGTTCCCGCTTGCGCAGGAACGGCAAAAAATGAATTTATAGACTCGAACGGCCGTGTCTATGATCCAGTGCTCGGGCGCTTCCTTACCCCCGATCCCTACATCACCCAGCCGCAAGACCTGCAGAACTACAACCGCTACAGCTACGTTGACAACAACCCACTCTCGGCCACCGATCCGAGCGGCTATAAAAAGTTCTGGCGGCAGAAGTGGTTCAAGCAAGCAGTGATTGTTGCGGCGGCGGTATACACCGGTGGCGCTGCGGCAGCGGCCTTCGCCGGTAGCTCCGCCGAAGCGGGTATCGCAGTCGCCACAGGGAACTATGCCTACATCCAGGCGGCAAGTGCGATTGTCGGCGGCATGGCCTCCGGCGCGGTGACGGGGGCCGCCAGTGGTCAGGGCATCAATGGAATTGCGAGAGGCGCGGCCTACGGTGGACTCAGCGGCGGCATTTCGTATGGGATTGGCAGCCTGCAACCAACACTGGGCACCTTCGGCACAGCCACCGCCCACGGCGCCGCGCAAGGGACGTTGAGTTATGCGCAGGGCGGGCAGTTTAGTGCGGGCTTTGCGTCGGGGTTTACGGGGAAGTATGCTGGAGGCTATGGTCTGGGTGGGAGTATGCTTGCTGGCGGAATTTCCTCAAAGGTTGCTGGCGGATCGTTTGCAGATGGGGCGCTTACGGCTGGGTTGGTGCACCGGTTTAATGATGCAATGCATGAAAGTTTGCAAAGAGAATCATCTGAAATAGGGGAAAACCCACGGTCAGCTAAGAAATATCTTGGAGATGGAAGTTTTCAATACGAAACAGTACTCGAGGTAAATGTTGCAGATCTGTCATTCGCCGGCAAATACCTCAGGGCAGCGTCTAACGTGTTCAATCATTTAGGAGCAACCCTGGAACGAGGGACTAGATATTTCCAATATGGCACAAAATACGATGTGGTTGACCAGATTAGATTAACAGCGAGAGATCAGCGTGGAAATATAACCTATCAGAGTCATGTGATAGATTACAAAAATACTGGCGCGACTACAATAAAGGTGCCTCCTGGCAGCCAACCTCTTTTGGAAAGCGATTATAGAATATGCATGGGCGATGGTTTGGCATGTTCGAGATAGATAAATCATGAAAATATTGAAATATGCATTCTTATCACTGTGTTTGATACTCACTTTGGCGCTGTTGTTGTTGTTTGTATTTATGGCATACGAGGAGGGGCGGATCACTGAAGCAGGATTTTCTATCACATATAGCAAGCAAGATGAGCTGGATACGCTCATGGAAAAATTTACAACAACCGGTGTAGATAAAACTGAATCCAAGAGACTTGACTGGTTATTAAAAGACCAGAATATGGAAGCGAATGCTCAACTGGACGCTTATCTCAAAGGAGAGAAGAAAAAGGGAGAAATGGAGCCAGAGTAAGCAATCCCCTAATATAGATTGCATCTGATTCCTCTCTAATTAAAAGAGGCCAAGCTGTCATGGCACGGAAGCCAAGACTCTATCTGCAAGGTGTGCCGCAGCATGTTGTGCAGCGGGGTAATCATCGGCATGCCCGTCTCTTTGCCGGGGAGGATTATCGTTATTACCTGGAGTGTCTGGCCGATGCGGCCAGCAGGCATAGTTGTCAGATACCTGCCTATCTCTTGATGACCAACCCTGTTCACCTATTGGTCTCGCCGCAGGAGGAGTACGCCTTGTCGGCTATGATGCAGCCATTGGGGCACCGTTATGTGAGGTACGTTAACCATCTCTACAAACATGGCGGCAGACTGGGGAAGGGCGCTTCAAGGCTGGGTTGGTGCAGCCGGAGAACTATTGGCTGGCCTGTAGCCGTTATATCGAACTGAATCCGGTTCGCGCCAATAGGGTTTAAACGCCTGTGCGGGTAGGGTGCGGAATGGGGCGTGAGCGGGTGCTTGGCTCCTGTTGTTTTCCTGTTATTTCAAAGGAAAAGATCCAGTCTGTTTTATGTGCGGCGCCAGCCCCAGTTAACACAGGCGGCTAAGCGGATGGATCATAGGCGTGTGGGCAGCTAATACATAGACGAAGAAAGGCGGACAAAGCCACTACGGCTACAAGAACCACGTCAACATCGACAAAGACACCAAACTCACTGCGACTTCAACCCGCACCGACGTCAGCGTGCATGACAGCCAGGTACTCGACACCGTGCTGCGTGACGAGGCCATCGGTCTGGGCGGACAGCGCCTACCGCTCAGACGAACAAGAACAACGCCTCAACGCTAGCCAGCACGACAGACGGATTCATGAGCGGGCTTACCTTAACAAACCCTTGACCGAAGTGCAGAAACTCAGCAACACGGCAAAATCACGGGTGCGCGCTCGCATCGAACACGTCTTTGGGCACATGGAAAACAGCATGGGCTGTATCTTCCTGCGCAGCATCGGCGCGGCGCGCGCCAACGTGGGCGTGGGCTTGATGAATCTGGCCTATAACCTCGCCTGCATCGAGATACTGATTCGCACCCAGGTATTTAGCTTTGATCGGGTCAGTGCGCCCGGCACATGGGTCACCACATGAAAATGGAGAAAAGAACGCCAACCCTGGGTTGAACGGATGCAAAAAAATCACGGCACGGCAAATAACGGCGCCTCGATTAGAGAACATCAAAAAACGGAACTCTATAACCGAGTAACGGCGATTAAACGGGATTTATAGAAGTGCCCTTATGTTACTGTCACTGGCAGCACTCACCGGTGCCGCCTTTTTACGTTGGAATATGTAACCAAGCTGTTCAACAGCACTCACTGGGAGAACCATGAAATCATGAAAGACCTGTTACAGATGCGTTGCGAGGCGTGCCGAGTCGGCGTGCCGTTGGTGAGTCAGGAGGAGATCGATGAATTACTGCCGCAGCTACCGGGCTGGAAGATCGTTGAGATCGACGGCATCAAGCGGCTGCGTTGCAGCTTCGACTTCGCCAATTTCAAACAAGCGCTGGCCTTCACCAATAAAGTTGGCGAACTTGCTGAGCAGAACCACCACCACCCCGAGATTTTGACCGAATGGGGCCACGTCACCGTGACATGGTGGAGCCACAAAATAAAAGGGCTGCACGTCAATGACTTTGTCATGGCGGCCAAAACCGACTATCTGTAATGAGACCAGCGGAGCAGACGGCGACCACCACACACTAAACATTGCTCAGCGCGCTGAACAAGGATCTGGAGTGGGAGTACGCCGCAGCAATTCAATATCTCCAGCACAGCACGGTGGTGGGTGGTGCGTATTATCCAGGCCGCAGCGCTACGCGAGTACGGATGGCGTCGCACCCTGGAAGAGATCCTGTTGCAGGAGGAAGAGCACAAACGCGATCTGATGTCGGCACTCGACATGAGTAGCCGCTACCTTTTTGCCCCCCACAACGCCTCCAGCCGCTGGTCGCGACCACAGCTCCAGCGGTAGTAGTTGTAACGCACCGAATTACGCTCATGGTAGTTCTGGTGATACTCCTCGGCGGGATAGAAGGTGGACGCCGCCACGATCTCCGTCACAATCGACTCCTTGAATGATTTGTTCTTCTCAAGCGCTGTCTTTGATGCTTCGGCCAACTGCTTCTGCTCATTGTTGAGATAAAAGATGGCGGAACGATATTCACTGCCATGATCACAGAACTGGGCATCAGGCGTAGTGGGATCAACGCTAAGCCAGAACTTTTCCAGCAATTTGACATAACTGACCTTGGTCGGATCATAAACCACCTGTACCGCCTCGGCATGGCCGCTACCACCCCCCGATACCTGCTGATAGGTAGGGTTCTTTTTATGGCCGCCGATGTAACCTGAAGTGGTGCTGACTACACCCGGCACCTTGTCAAAGTCACTCTCGGTACACCAGAAACAGCCCCCGGCAAAGATCGCCGTCTCGGTCTGAGCCGCCTGCAACGGCACCACCACCAGCAACAGCGCCAACATCATCCAACCCTTTAACAACTGCTTTTTCATAACAACTCCAAACAAAAAATAACCACGGCATCCATTAGTGGCTTGAGTCACTGAAACCTTACAGCCGAAATCTAATAAAACCACCACAGCGGGTATCGGCAAAACAAGATAAGAGATAACCGTTGATCCAGCTCACAACCAGCGGCCGAATTTCAAACGCCATCCATATTCCCCTGCTGGGCCATACGAAATGATTCATATTCATCACACTGCGGCAGATCATCACAGATCTGTTCCCAGTTGGCCTTAGAGCCAACAAAGATGTGTGCCGCTGGCCGCTCTTCAATGTCCGACTCAATCACACCCAAACGAATACGTAGCTCGCCAGGACAGTTGATATTGCGGCTAAAGATAGGCGAGCCACACTGACGGCAGAAATATTTGGTCTGCCCCGGTGACGACTCATAACCATTGAGCAGCTCCGCACCGGTAACAAACTTAAATTCCGCCTCCTGCACCACACCGTTGGTGGCAAAGGCCGATCCCTGTGCCTTGCGGCACCTGGAGCAGTGACAAAAAACAATGCTATCGATTCCACCATGCAGCTCAAAACGGACCGCGCCACAAAGACAACCACCTTGATACATACGCCCTCCATCACTACGTTACAGATACCAGAAACGATTTATCTTTTGATAAATAAGCGTACACCGTCCCATTGCCTGGGTAAAAAACGGGACCACCATATAGTATTTTGTGCCTGGGCCGCTGTTTTTAACAGATAGCGATTGTTAACCCACGAGGAAGAGCATGGCCAGCGCTGAGATTACCAATGAAATTGTAATAGTAGCCGCCCGACGCACACCGATTGGTGCCCTGATGGGCCAATTTGCGGCGCTGAGTGCACCACAGCTAGGGGCGGCGGCCATCCGCGCCATTGTTGAAACCTCCGGCCTTAAGGTGGAGGAGATTGACGAAGTGCTGATGGGATGTGTGTTAGCCGCCGGAATGGGCCAGGCCCCCGCCCGGCAGGCGGCACTAAAGGCCGGTCTCTCCATCGCCACCGGCTGCACCACCATCAACAAGGTGTGCGGTTCGGGCATGAAGGCGGTAATGCTTGGCCATGATGCTATCGTCGCTGGTTCCGCCAAGATCATCATTGCTGGCGGCATGGAGTCGATGAGCAACGCCCCCTATCTGATCCCCAAGGCACGCCAGGGGCTGCGTTTTGGTCATGGCGAACTGCTTGACCACATGCTCTTTGATGGACTGCAAGACGCCTACGACGGTCAGTCAATGGGCATGTTTGCCGAAGAGTGTGTCAGCCGTTTTGGTTTTAGCCGCGAGGACCAGGATGGCTACGCTGCTGAATCGGTAAAACGTGCCCTCACTGCCAGCAGTGGTGGCACCTTTAATGATGAGATCGCCACCATCACCGTTACCGGCCGCAAGGGGGATGAGTCTTTTGATAAAGACGAAACGCCGTTCAAATGTGATGTCACCAAGATCCCCAAACTCAAACCCGCCTTCAAACCTGAAGGTGGTTCGGTGACGGCAGCCAATTCTTCGTCCATTTCAGATGGTGCCGCCGCCCTGCTGCTGATGAGCGCCAGTGACGCCAAGTCGCGGGGCCTGCAACCGTTGGCGCGTATCGTCGCCCACGCCAGCCAGGCAATGACCCCGGAACTCTTTACCGACGCCCCGATCCACGCCATCAAAAAACTCTACGCCAAGAGCGGCTGGTCTGACCGTGATGTTGACCTCTACGAAATCAACGAGGCCTTTGCCGTCGTCACCATGGCGACGATGAAGGAACTCAAACTCGACCACGCCAAAGTGAATGTAAATGGTGGTGCCTGTGCCTTGGGCCATCCCATCGGCGCCACCGGAGCACGCATCATCGTCACGCTATTACATGCGCTGCAAAGGCGTAATCTGCAACGTGGTATCGCCGCATTGTGTATTGGTGGTGGTGAGGCAACAGCGATTGCAGTGGAACGGGTAAGTCGATAACAGAGTGACTATGCTTCTTTTATAGTCCCGCCAGTACGACCGGAAAAACAGCAGTTATGGAGGCAGGTGAACCATGGCCGTCATCAAATCAAAAATCAAAACCTCCGGCGATGAGTTCATGGAAAACGCGGCTCACATGCAGCTCTTCACCGACGACCTGCGCGAGAACCTGGACAACGTCACCACTGGCCATCGTAACGTAGCACGCGAGAAACATCTGCAACGGGGTAAGCTGCTGGTGCGCGACCGCGTCAGGCTATTGTGTGACACTAAAACCCTCTTCATGGAGTT
>JAYWDX010000168.1:0-6578 GCA_043779675.1 Tenderia sp. (SeqCode) | reverse complement strand
CGCTCTTGTCGACGCTTGCTTTGTCAGTGCTCGCTAAGGCGGGTGCGGCGATGAATGCGCCGATCAGACTGGCGGTGATTAATAGCTTGTTTTTAGACATGGTTATTTCCTTATGGGGTGAATTGTTTAACGCTTTTCGAAACTGTCCGGGGCGTTATCTTCTACTCGATCAACATCAACGTCATCGACTTTGGAGTGCGATGACCCCTGCCAGAGCCACTGTTCCAGTTCAGCCACGCTATCATCCGCGCCACAGGCTAAGACTTCAACCCTGCCATCGGGCAGGTTTTTGGCGTGACCGGTGATGCCGAGGGTGAGTGCTTTTTGCTGGGTGGCGGCGCGGTACCAGACTCCCTGGACCCGGCCTGAGACAAGAAACAATTTACAGATGCTCATGGTGGAGTAGTCCCTTTCTCGATGCTCGCTTGAAACCATAGGTAATTGTGGGTAAATGGATCAGTACGATAAATCAATCACGTTACTTTGGTGTGACGGCATCATGGTTTAAACTGTGCGCACTTTGAAGGCGTCCGTATTTACAGGAGATTTATGGTGAGCGACAACAATCAGTTCCGGATCGAAAAAGATAGCCTCGGCGAGGTGTCTGTGCCTGCCAATGCCTGGTACGGCGCCCAGACGGTGCGCGCCGTGATCAACTTCCCCATCAGTGGCCGCAGCCCCGATGCCGATTTTGTCAAAGCCCATGTGCTGATCAAACGTGCCGCCGCCGTTGCTAACCACCAGCCCGGCTGGCTCGATGACGGCATGGCCCAAGTGATTATCGCAGCCTGTGACAGGATTCTTGCCGGTGAGTATCTGGATCAGTTTGTGGTGGATCGTTTCCAGGCCGGTGCTGGCACCAGCCACAACATGAACAGCAATGAGGTGATCGCCAATCTCGCCAACGTTGCGCTTGGTGGTGTTAAAGGTGTCTACAAACCGGTGAATCCCAACGACCACGTCAACATGGGGCAGTCTACCAACGACACTATCCCCACCGCGATTCGCCTCACAGCGCTGATAAAGTTGCCGCGTCTGCTTGATGCCGTTCACACCATGGCCAACGAGTACGCCCGCATCGCTGCTGAAGAGGTGAATACCGTTAAGTCGGGCCGCACCCATCTGCAGGATGCAGTGCCCACTACCATTGGCCGTGAGTTTGGCGCCTATGCCTGGACTCTGCGCCGCGCCGCCGGCAACATTGAGGCATGCCGTGACGGTCTGTGCGAGACCGGCCTCGGCGGCAGTGCTGTCGGCACCGGTCTCAACACCTCGCCCGACTACGCCAACCGCGTCGCCGCTGAGATGGGACGCTTGATGGGCGAGAATATCCGCGCTGCCGATGATCTGGCCGCGCAGATGCAGTCGACCCACGACATTCAGCGCCTCTCCTCCGCGATCCGCGATCTGACGCTGGAGATCACGCGCATCAGCAACGATATGCGGCTGTTGTGTTCCGGCCCGCGCACCGGCATCGGTGAGATTCAATTGCCACCTGTGCAGCCCGGCTCAAGCATCATGCCCGGCAAGGTCAATCCGGTGATGTTTGAGATGTTGAATCAGGTCTGTTTTCAGGTGCTGGGGCAGGACGCCGCCATCGGTTACATGACCCAGGCCGGTCAGCTCGAACTCAACGTCATGATGCCTGCCATGGGTTCGGCGCTGTTTGATCAGATGGAATGGCTCACCCACGCCCTCAACGCCGCCACCGAATTCAACCTCAAGGGGCTGAAGATCGACCGCGAGCGTTGCCGTGAGTTTTTACACACCAGCTGCGCCCTCGCCACCCTGCTTAATACCAGTATCGGTTACATGAAGGCCGGTGAAGTGGCCAAAGAGTCCGAGAAGAGCGGCCGCCCGGTGCGCGACCTCGTCGCCGAACAGGGGCTAATGAGCGCCGATGCGTTTGATGTGCTGGTGCTCAAAGCGGCACGGGATGGGCGCATCGACTAGCCTGTTCACTATATTGATAACGAGCGCAGGGGCCGGCTGGCCCCTCGTTTGTGTAAACAGACAACTGCAGTAACCGTGCTTGCCTCGGGCCTGTGGGGCGATATAGAAATTTCCTTTGCCGCCCTTGAAACCGCCAAGACTATTCCCCATATATCAGGCACCTTCTCGTTCGAGAATGTCGTACCTGATATTTATTTTCTTAGATAACAGTGCCTTATGTTTTTCAGGAGGAACATACCGTGAATATTCGTCCGTTGCATGATCGTGTAGTAGTTAAGCGCCTTGAGAATGAGGCAGTGTCCACCGGTGGCATCGTTCTGCCCGGTTCTGCCCAGGAGAAGCCCATGATGGGTGAGGTGGTTGCCGCAGGGACTGGCCGCGTGCTGGAAAACGGCGACAAGCGCGCCCTGGATGTCAAAGTTGGCGACAAAGTGCTGTTTGGCAAATACTCCGGCACCGAGATCAAACTCGATGGTATGGAGTTGATGGTCATGCGCGAAGATGACCTGCTGGCAGTGCTTGGATAATTCAGTTTTTTAACTGAACACAACTCAACAGTTTTTGGAGATTTATAAACAAATGGCAAAGATTATTAATTTTTCATCTGAAGCCCGTCACAAGATGCTTGATGGCGTCAATGTGCTGGCCAACGCTGTCAAGGTCACACTCGGTCCAAAAGGCCGTAATGTTGTATTAGAAAAGAGCTACGGCGCTCCGACCGTCACTAAGGACGGCGTCTCTGTTGCCAGAGAGATCGAACTGGAAGATAAGTTCGAAAACATGGGCGTGCAGATGGTGAAGGAAGTTGCTTCCAAGACCGCCGATGTTGCTGGTGACGGTACCACTACCGCTACCGTACTGGCTCAGTCCATTCTGAATGAAGGCATGAAGTCTGTGGCCGCTGGCATGAACCCAATGGACCTGAAGCGCGGTATCGACAAGGCGGTGATTGCCGCTGTTGAAGAGCTGAAGAAGATCTCCAAGCCCTGCACCGATACCAAATCTATCAATCAGGTTGGCACCATCTCCGCCAATTCTGATGAAGTGATCGGCAGACTGATCGCCGAAGCGATGGAGCGTGTGGGTAAAGAAGGCGTTATCACCGTTGAAGAGGGCACCGGCCTGGAAGATGGTCTGGAAGTGGTTGAAGGTATGCAGTTTGATCGTGGTTATCTCTCCCCTTACTTCGTCAACAACACCGAAAAGATGCAGGCTGAGCTGGAAAACCCACTGATCCTGATCTACGAAAAGAAGGTCTCCAATATTCGCGAACTGCTGCCAATCCTGGAAGGTGTTGCCAAGTCTGGCCGTCCGTTGATGATCATCGCTGAAGATGTTGAAGGCGAAGCACTGGCGACTCTGGTTGTTAACAACATGCGTGGCATTCTGAAGGTGACTGCTGTTAAGGCACCTGGTTTCGGCGACCGTCGTAAGGCGATGTTGCAGGATCTGGCGATCCTCACCGGTGCGACCGTTATCTCTGAAGAGGTGGGTCTGTCACTGGAGAAGGCTACGCTTGAAGATTTGGGAACTGCCAAAAAGATCGTGGTTGGCAAAGACAATACCATCGTTATAGACGGCGCAGGTGTTAAGGCCGATATCGATAGTCGTATTGCCCAGATCCGTGCGCAGATGGTTGATACCAGCTCTGACTATGATCGTGAAAAGCTGCAAGAGCGTCTGGCCAAACTGGCTGGCGGTGTTGCGGTGATCAAGGTTGGTGCCACTACCGAAATGGAAATGAAAGAGAAGAAAGACCGCATCGACGATGCGCTGCATGCCACTCGCGCAGCCGTTGAAGAGGGTGTGGTTCCTGGCGGCGGCGTGGCACTGATTCGTGCCTTGCAGGCGATCAAAGACCTGAAGGGTTCTAACCACGATCAGGATGTTGGTATCAGGATCCTGCGTCGCGCTATGGAAGAGCCGCTGCGTCAGATCGTTGCCAATGCTGGCGACGAGCCATCTGTCATCGTCAGCAAGGTTGCTGAAGGCAAAGGTAACTTTGGTTACAACGCTGCCACCAGCGAGTACGGCGACATGATTGAGATGGGTATCCTCGATCCAACCAAAGTGACCCGTACTGCACTGCAGAACGCTGGCTCTATCGCTGGTCTGATGTTGACCACTGAAGCGATGATTGCTGACAAGCCAAAGGCTGGCTCAGCCGGCGGTGCGCCAGATATGGGTGGCATGGGCGGTATGATGTAAGCCCAAAGGCCCGTAACAACGGTCGTTAAAAAGGCCCCGTCAGTAATGACGGGGCTTTTTTTTGCCTATTACAATGGGTGGTATGACATGATTTTTATCAGTATCCCGAAAAAACTGAAGCCGCAAGTGCGGCTTCAGTAGAGTCTCCGAGTGTATTGGTTGCTAGATCACTGTTTGATTAGCATTGCCAATATACTCATGGGCGGGTCATTCTGAAACTGAATGCACCGCTGCCTGATGCGCTGTTTAAGCCCCAACGGTAGGTACCAGCGGTACCGTTGTAGAGTATACGCTCTGAGGAGGTGGTGCCTGCTGATGTGGCGACGGCACTCCATCTGTTATGGCTGCCCAAACGATACAGGGTGAGGTTGAAGTTGGTGCTGGCGGGCCCTGTCAGCCACGCTTCATGAACGCCGCTGACTCTGCTGGTGTAAGACCCACCATTGGGTTGATAAACAGTCTGCCCCGCTGACAGGGTGCCAGTGTAACTTTCACAGGCAGTACAGGGCTGGCTTGTTTGTCCTGAACTCACGGTAACTATCGAGCTGAGCGTGCTGCCGGCGCCGCTATTGTCGGTAGCAATGAGAGTGACGGTGTAGCTGCCGCTTGCCGCATAAGTGTGGCTAGGATTCTGCAACACGGAGCTGCTACCGTCACTAAAGTTCCATAGCCAGCCAGTGATGGTGCCGTCGGTATCGCTGGAGCTGTCAGTGAACTGTACGCTCAGGCCTGTGATGGCTGTGGTGAAGTTTGCCACGGGTGCCTGATTGGCAGCGGTTGACGGGGTGTAGTTCACGTTTAGGCTGACTCCTGAATAGTCCGCTGTCGCGTGTAACATTGCGTAATAGACCCCGGCTGTGGGTGTGGCAAAGCCACAGCTTTCGATGTTACTGGCGCCTGCAGACTGGCAATCAAAAGTATTCAATTGTGGTGCACTGCCGAGGCGCACATAAAGATCGGCATTTCCAGTGCCACCGCTGCTGCTGATGCTCAGATTGGTTGCGCCACTTGGCACAGTGATGGTGTAGAGACGACCACCACCCGCCACATCGGTGATGTTGGTGACGTTATTACCATTATTGAGCGGCACGGTTGGGCGCACCCCAGTCGTTGCAAACAGTGATTGCAGCAACAGGGTAGGTGAACCAGTACCCGCAGACGTGACTTTTGCCACTGCTATGCCTTTTAAGGCAGTCTCTACTTCGGCAGGGGTTTTAGTGGGGTTGGCTGACAGATAGAGTGCAGCTACACCGGCAGTGAGCGGTGAGGACATGGATGTACCGCTGATGGTGTTGGTAGCAGTATTGCTGGTAAACCAGGCCGAGGTGATATTGGCACCGGGGGCAAAGAGATCCAGGCAGGTACCAAAGTTGGAAAAAGTGGCGCGTACGTCAGTTGCTGTGCTCGCCCCTACAGTAATGGCTTGGGCCACCCGTGCCGGGGATGAGTTACAGGCGTTGGCATTGTTGTTTCCCGCAGCGACAGAAAAACTCACGCCGCGGCTGATGGCGTTACGCACGGCGGTGTCGAGCGCGGTGGAGGCTCCGCCACCAAGACTCATATTGGCCACGGCGGGGAGTTGACGGTTTGCTGCTATCCAATCGACCCCGGCAATCACCCCTGAGTTGGTGCCTGAACCTGTGCAGCCCAGTACACGCACAGCATGCAGCCGCACATTTTTGGCGATACCGTAGGTGCTGCCGCCGATGGCGCCGGAGACATGAGTGCCATGGCCGTTGCAATCGTTGCCATTGCGTCCATCGCCGACGTTGTCAAAGCCCGGTACAGCGCGTCCGCCAAACTCGGCGTGGGTGAAAAAAATACCGGTGTCAAGCACGTAGGCATTTACGTTGGATGCTGTTTCATTATAGGTATAGGTGGTGCTGAGCGGCAGGTTGGCCTGGTCCACGCGATCCAGTCCCCATGTGGCATTGGCTTGAGTTGCGTCAATGCTCATGATCTGGTCCTCTTCCACCAGTAGAATGGCAGGATCAGCAGCCAACAGTTCAGCTTGGCTCGCACTCATCCTCGCAGAGAAACCCCGCACAGCCGTTTCAAACACCCGTTGTACTTGTGCCCCGTGTGTACGTGCGCGGCCATTGGCAAACTGTGCCACGCTGGGGCGGGATCGCGCCGCAGCGCTGACATCCAGTGGCCCGCGCACCTGGTCTGGTTTAATCAGAACGATGTATTGATTAGCAATCGGATTTTTCACATGTTGTAGAGGCGCCGCCTGTAGCGTCGCAGAGAATGTCAGTGAAAAAATAAAAATAGTAAATAGGCGTGTAGTCATTGAATGTCACCCTCATAAAATTAAATTACCCCCGGCAAAGCCGGGGGTTTATCTTTGTTAGCCCCTCAAAGGGGCAAAAATGTGAAGCGCCTGAAGGCGCTGACTCACATACCTAACTTGAGCT
>JAYWDX010000167.1:0-11640 GCA_043779675.1 Tenderia sp. (SeqCode) | reverse complement strand
GCATCTTGTGTAAATACCAGACTCGTAACGTGAGATGAATTCTCGCCCTTGAACTAAACGAAAAGAATCTTTATTAACAAAAACGATGGTGTTGGATCCCGCTTTCCTGCACTGCGAGCAATGACACGTACCCATCATGTTTGGCACAGACGAGAGTTCGAACTTGATGGCGCCACAACCACAGCTTCCTCTGATCATCTTCGGTTCCTCTTTGTATAACAAGTAATGGACCCCAAAGTGGGGGAATCAAATACCCCACTTTGGGGTCTTTCCTTTTTTTATAAATTTATACCCGGTTCTAACATGAATTACAAAGTTCGATTGGACATGTGTCATAAGGTAATGAAAAATTAAATGATTATGTTCTTGATGTGGGTGGCTCTGTCTCACTCCGCCATCGAATATTACTTGATCATGAAATACCAAATACCCCAATCTGTCCTTTTTCACCTTGGACAGATATTTTTTAAAATACCCATAGGAGGATTGGGGCTAACGATCACTTTGTGCCGATAGGCACTTTTGTCCCATGCCCACTCATCAGATCATCCTCGCCCTTGCCGTGGCGGGAGTGACATAATCATCAATCGACCTATAGGTACCATTACAATAGTCGCAACTTAATCCTCCCCCACCAAGATTGCAGTTTCGCGCCAAAAGCCTCACAATCGCGCCAGCATTTAGCCTTTCCCCATCCGAGACCTGCCCCGTGTTGCACCTGCCAAAATCCTTGACTCAAGCCCCATGGCTGCGCGCCAGTACCGCTGTTGTTCTGTTTATCTTGGCGCTCTATGGCTACGAGCTGCTGGTTGCTACTGCGGGTGGCTTTGATAACTACCGTTTTTTTGAACGCTGGTTTGAGCTGGGATTTGTTGTTTACCTTTATCTGCTTCTTTATCTGCTGCTCAAACCGGGGCGCTGGCGACCGATACAGGCGGCGCTGCCGATTCTGCTGGTTTATATGGTGCAGGATATTTTTTACCATTTTTACGGCAAAGTGTTCCGCATCATAGAGGTGCTGGAGCTGCCGGAGCTGCTACAGGTATTACCACTCTCTTACAGTGTGCCGATAGCGCTGATTCTTCTGTTGCCGTTGCTGTGGCTGCTGAGTTCAATTGACTACCGCAAACGCCTGCTGATTGTGATCGGCACACTGCCATTATTTATCATTGTTTTTTTATTAGAGTTTATGCCACAGAGTTACGCCTCACTGATCGAAAATAACGGCAATCAGATCACCACCTATTCCGACACCTTCAGCGTGGTCAACAATGGCCGTCTGACCATGCTCTTCTACCGTGAAGCGAAACGTACTGAAGCTTTAGCAGCAACACAACCCTATCGCAATCGTGCTGCCTATACACAAGAGGCAGAACAGTTTGCAACAGAATTAAAGCAGCACAGCAACCAGCGCAACGTACATCTAATTGTGCTGGAGAGTTTTCTCGACCCAACACTCTTCAAGAAGGCGAGCTTCAGCCAAGACCCCGTTCATCCCGACTTCAAGGCGCTGTTTGGTGACAAGCTCGGCATTGCTATCTCGCCGGTCTTTGGTGGCGGCACGGCGCAAGCGGAGTTTGAGGTGCTATGTGGCATTCCCGCCATGGAACAACTCACCAGTGTCGAATTCAATCTTTTCACTGGCAAGGCGGCCGAATGCCTGCCCGGTATTTTGAACCGCCTCAACTACCGCACCGTGGCCACCAACGCCTATCGGCCCAACTTTTTTAACGCAATTCCGGCATACAAAGGCGCGGGCTTTGGTGAGACCTATTTCCCACGTGAGTACTCTGGCAGAAATCCCAGCTACTATAACAACGGTGATGATGCCGATGATGACTTCATCTTTGATGGTTCACTCTTTGCGCAGAATCTGGCGTTTGTAGAGAAACATCTGCAAGAACATCCGGGCCAGCCACTCGTCAACTACATCATGACCGTCTATGGCCACACACCACACATACTCGACCCCAACAAACGTCCGGAGCTGATCAAGATCATCGCCGACCACCAGGATGAACATCTGCAACGCTCCACCAACCAGTTCTACTACCGCACTCAGGCGATTGCTGCCTATGTTCGCAAACTGATAGAGATCGATCCGCAGGGGCTCATCATTCTAGTCTCTGACCACGTACCACCGTTGCTCTACGGCCCCATCACTTATGAGAAGCTGGAGTACCTCGACAACAGCGAGGAGCTGCCACACCAGAACCGGCTGATGATCATCGAACATGGTGAACCCAAACTCTACAATACCGCCCATCACTACGAACTCAGCCGCGTGGTCTACAACTACATTAGTGGTGGCAGCTACTGCCAGAACCACGGTTGCCCGCACCTGAAGCCAGAAACCACCATCACCAAAGCTGACTATCTTGAGCAATACCTGCGCCTGATGGCGCATGCATCGGAGTAACACTGCAACATTCATTAACAAAAGCCACTCGCTACTTGTCGTGTTCACATGCTGCTATCATGAAAACACTGTTTTAACCCGATAGCTCAGCCATGCTCAAACATCAACTCTGGTTCGGACTCGCTGGTCTATCCGCCAATGACAACCCCAAGGCGGTGGCCCTGGGAGTAAAGAGCGTGGAGACAAACCAAACAGATGAAACAAAACAGCTTCAAAGCCTGAATCACAGCTAAGATAACCTTCATGTCCACATCAAAACGAATCCCCTTATGAGCAACTCATCCCCCGACATTCAGCAGATTTTGGCCAAGGAAAAACCGCGCCACCGCAAGGCTATCATCACCGTTGTGGTGCTGATTGCCGTAGCGGCGCTGCTGTTCAGTCAGCGCAACAGTGAAGAAAAAAACCTGCCCAAGTTTGTCACCGCCGCAATGGAGCGTGGTGATTTGATCATCACCGTCACCGCTACCGGCACACTGGCACCCTTGAATCAGGTCGATGTCGGCAGTGAAGTCTCGGGCATGATTGAATCGATCGACGTCGACTTTAATGATCACGTTAAACGTGGCCAGGTGCTGGCGCGTATCAATACCGACGAACAACAGGCGCGAGTGGTGCAATCGCGTGCCGCTCTGGAGGTGGCCGACGCACGTGTCTTGCAGGCCATGGTAACGGTGCAGGAGACCCACCTGAAACTGAAGCGCTGCGAGGCGCTGGCACAACAGGGACTCTGCCCGCCACAAGATATGGATACGGTACGTGCCACCCATGACCGCGCCGTGGCCGATGCCGCCAGCGCCAAGGCGCAGGTGTCGCAGGCCGGGGCGACACTTAATGCCGAACAGACACGCCTGGCCAAAGCGGTGATTCGCTCCCCCATCAACGGCATCGTACTCAAACGTGCCATTGAGCCAGGCCAGACCGTCGCCGCATCACTGCAAGCACCGATACTCTTCACCCTCGCCGAAAGCCTGAGCCAGATGGAACTGCACGTCTCAGTGGACGAGGCTGACATCGGCCAGGTGCATGCAGGTCAGAATGCCATCTTCAGCGTAGATGCCTATGACAACCGCACCTTCCCCGCCAAGATTACCCAGGTCCGTCTGGCGCCACAGAGCGCCGCCGGCGTGGTGAGTTACGAGACCCTGCTGGCCGTCGACAACAAAGAGTTGGCGCTACGCCCCGGCATGACGGCCACCGCCCGGATTGTGGTCCAAGAGATTAAGGACACCCTGTTACTGCCCAACACAGCACTGCGTTTTACACCGCCCGTCACAGCCGCCAAAGATCAACGTGGTTTTATGGAAAAGCTCTTCCCCCGCTGGGGTGGCAGCAGCAATAAAAACAGGGGTGATGAAAACAGCAAACAGAAACAGGTCTGGGTATTAAAAGATCAACAACCCAACGCCATCCCCATTAAAACCGGCGCCAGCGATGGCCGCATGACACAACTTGTTGAAGGTGATCTACAAGCAGGTACCGAACTGTTGGTGGATGTTGCGGCTGGGCAGGCACAATGAGCGATGCTACCCCACTCATCGCCCTGCACGGCCTGAGCAAAATCTATGGTCGTGGTGATGCCGAGGTAAAGGCACTGCGAAATGTCGATCTGACAATCAACAGCGGTGAGTTTATCGCCATGATGGGGCCCAGCGGTTCCGGTAAATCGACCTGCATGAATATCCTCGGCTGCCTTGATACCCCCACCACAGGCCAGTACCTGTTTCAGGGTGAGGCCGTTGAGCAACTATCACGCAACCAACGCGCCCTGCTGCGCCGCCACTACATCGGCTTTGTCTTTCAGGGATTCAATCTATTGGCACGCACCAGTGCGCTGGAGAATGTCGAACTGCCACTGATCTATCGCCGCACCCCCAGCCGCGAACGCCGTGCCCGCGCCCGTGCCGCACTCGCCGCGGTAGGACTTGAGGGGCGCGAACACCACACCTCCGCCGAACTCTCCGGCGGCCAGCAGCAGCGTGTCGCCATCGCCCGCGCCCTGGTCACCGAACCGGCGGTGCTGCTCGCCGATGAACCCACCGGCAACCTCGACAGCCAACGTGGCCACGAGATCATGCAGCTGCTCACCACCCTCAATCGTGACAAAGGCATCACCGTCATCATGGTCACCCACGAAAGCGACATCGCCGCCTTTGCCAAACGGATCATCCACTTTATTGATGGCGCCGTTCAACGCGAAGAGATCAACGGAGCGCCACACTGATGTGGTTTAGCGAACTGTCATGGGCACTGGCTCTAGCCCTGCGTGAGATCCGCCGCAACCTGCTGCGCTCCATGCTCACCATGCTTGGCATCGTCATCGGCGTGGCCGCCGTCATCACCATGATGACCATCGGCAACGGCACCACCGCCAAGGTGACGGCGCAGATCGAAAGCCTCGGCAGCAATTTGCTGATCGCCCGCCCCGGCCAACGCCACCGCCCCGGTGCCCGTGAACAAGCCAAACCCTTTGAACTGGCCGACGCCGAAGCACTGGGGCGCGACATCCCCAACATCGTCGCCGCCAGCGCCTCCTCCGCACAGCCAACCATCGCCGTCTCTGGTAACGCCAACTGGTCCACCACCGTCACCGGCGTTGATGCCCAATTCCTTACCGTACGGAACTGGACACTTGATTCCGGACGCAACTTCAACAGCGGTGAACTGCGTGCAGGTGCGCCCGCCTGCCTGCTCGGCGCCACCGTGCAAAAAGAGCTATTTGGACAGCAAGACCCCATTGGCAGCAGCATCCGTCTCGGCAAGATCTCCTGCCAGGTGATAGGCGTACTCGCCGCCAAAGGACAATCGGCCATGGGCAATGATCAGGATGACGCCATCCTCATCCCACTGCGCGGTTTCTGGCGCCGCATCGCCGGCAATCAGGACGTCAACTACATCCACCTCTCGGCACGGGCAGGTGTCGCCACCGAAATGGTCAAGCGCGACATCGAACGACTACTGCGAGAACGACGCCACATCAGCGGCGACAAAGAGGATGACTTCAGCATCATCGACATGAAAGAGATCGCCAAGACCATGGCAGGCACCACTCAGATCATGACCGCTCTGCTTGGCGCCGTCGCCGCCGTCAGTTTGATCGTTGGCGGCATCGGCATCATGAACATCATGCTGGTATCAGTAACAGAGCGCACCCGCGAGATCGGCATCCGCCTCGCCATCGGCGCGCTCGAGCGCGAAGTACAACGCCAATTTTTGGTAGAGGCCGTGGTGCTCTCATCCGTCGGCGGCATCATCGGCATCCTGCTTGCCATCACCGCCTCATGGTTCCTCGCCAAGGCACTCGAACTCCCCTTCATGCTCGACAGCACCATCGTCATCACAGCATTTCTGTTTTCCGCCGCAGTTGGCATAGTGTTTGGTTATTTCCCGGCGCGAAAGGCTGCGAGACTGAATCCGATTGAGGCGTTGCGGCACGAATAATTTACGGCTGCGAGGTGATCGATGTTCTTACGCGGATTCAACTTTGAAGTGCATACAGCTTAAGCAGCCCGCACTGCCAGGTAATTTTGCATCAAATACTCATAGGTTACGGTCTCTATTTTTTCTCGTTCCCACACTACAGCGTGAAAGGCAGAGTGAGCAGAGTGAGCAGAGTGAGGTATGGCTTTCCACGCAGGGCCGTGGGAACCAGTGTTTAACATTTACACCAACGTCACTCCCCGTCCCGCTTCACCTCAATATTTAACAACGGACTCAGCGCCCCAAACCTGCCCATCTGTTGGTGCTGTATCTGCCACTGGAAGGGATAGGTGCCGGATTCGGTGGGGGCTTGAATGTCGAAGCGGAAGGTTTGAAAACCTTCGGGTGGGGTACTGGTGTTGTGACTCATCTCTACCACATCAACGGTCCAGGCGAGGTCGTTGCCGGTGGCGCTGACGAGTTGATACTGACCGGAGGTCCAGACGGTTTCGCCGGTATTTTTAAATTGCAGGGTGACGCTGTAGTTCTGCCCTACCACCATGGTGGTGGGGATGTTCTGGAAGATAAATTCAGAGCGACTGAGCGGGATGAGTGAGCCGGTGACATGGACCTTAACCACTGTGGTCTTGTCACCAAAAAAGCTCTGGCCGTGACGCATTTGCCATTGCAGCGGATATTCGCCAGGGATCATTGGTGCAGTCAGTTTAGGTTTAATGGTGAGGGTCTGGCCCGGAGCTACGCTACCGCCAAGTTCTACCCGGTAGCTGTCCCAGGGTTGAGTGGTGAGTGTGGCGAGACTGTAATCATCGGCGGTCGACCAAGTGCTCTCACCGGTGTTTTTAATTTGGATGACGGCGCTGAACTCCTTGCCTGTTGCAACCTGATCGGGGACCAGCTGCATCACCACTTTGGCACTGTTCTCTGCGGCCATAAGCGTTGATGTGGCCAATAGTGCGATCAGCAATCCTGCCACCCAGCGCGATAGATTCATCTTCTCCATAATTCGCCTCTTCTCTGATCCGTTGCTGTGTCTGTTATGGGCAACTTTACTTGCTATCCGGGGAAAGCTCTAGCCCGTACAGTACCGCTAGGGCCACCGTTTACTTCACCAGCACAGTGGCTGATTTAACACCCCCTCCCCCGATGGCACCCAAAGCACGGGCATAATAGCGAGGGGACTAGTGCTGCGTTTACTTCAACAAAACAGTAGCGCATCATGCCATTAGGGCCATTTAATCAAGGGGAATTGTCATCATGCGCTACATCCGTCGCTTCAATGAACTCGGTATCAACGACGTGCCGCTGGTGGGCGGAAAAAACGCCTCGCTGGGGGAAATGTATCGCACCCTGAGTAGCAAAGGTGTAAAGATCCCCAACGGTTTTGCGACGACGGCAGAGGCCTATCGCCACTTCATCAGCCACAACAACCTGGAACAGCGCATTTGCGAGGCACTGGCACAACTCGATACCAACGATACCCAGGCATTGGCAACAACAGGGGCGCGTATCCGCAGCTGGATTGTGCACAGCGAACTACCTGCCGAGCTGATCGCCGAGATTCGAGGGGCCTACCTGGCGTTGGAACAGGAGTACGGCGACAACACCGATGTGGCGGTGCGCAGTTCGGCCACAGCAGAGGATCTGCCCACTGCTTCGTTTGCCGGGCAGCAGGAGAGCTATCTCAACATTCGCGGCAGCCACAACCTGCTCACCACCTGCAAACAGGTATTCGCCTCGCTCTTTACCGATCGCGCCATCTCTTACCGTGTGGATAAAGGTTTTGCCGATGTTGAGATCGCCCTCTCCATCGGTGTGCAGAAGATGGTGCGCTCCGACATTGCCGCCTCCGGCGTGATCTTTACACTCGATACCGAGAGCGGTTTTCGTGATGTGGTCTTCATCACCTCGGCCTATGGCCTGGGTGAAAATGTGGTGCAAGGGGCAGTGAATCCCGATGAGTTCTTTGTCTTCAAACCAATGCTACACGGTGAGTTGCGCCCCATCATCAAACGGCAGCTGGGCGAGAAGGCGATCAAGATGCTCTACACCGGCGACCCGATGGCGGGCATCTCCACCCGCAACGTCACGGTGAAGCGTGAAGAGCGCGAACGGTTCTCTATCACCGATGACGAGGTGCTGGAGCTGGCGCGCCAGGCCGTCACCATCGAGCAGCACTACCAGCGGCCCATGGATATAGAGTGGGCCAAAGATGGCGAAAGCGGCGAGCTGTTCATCGTCCAGGCACGACCGGAGACGGTGCAATCGAACAACGATGCGGGCTTCGCTCAAACCTACCGACTACAATCTCGCGGGCCGGTGCTGACACGCGGCAAAAGTGTCGGTCAGAAGATTGCGGCAGGACCGGTACGGGTAATCCTGGAAGCGGCACAGATGCACACCCTACAACCGGGCGAGGTGCTGGTAACCGACATCACCGACCCCGACTGGGAGCCGGTGATGAAGATCGCCGCCGCCATCGTCACCAATCGTGGTGGCCGCACCTGTCACGCTGCCATCGTCGCCCGCGAGTTAGGCATCCCCGCCGTGGTTGGTTGTGGTGACGCCACCCATGCACTGACTACCGGCCAGGAGGTGACCGTCTCTTGTGCCGAGGGGGACGACGGCTTCATCTACGAAGGGATACAGGCGTTCAGTCAGGAGACCATCGATCTCAGCACCCTGACCAAACCCAAGACCCACATCATGCTCAACCTCGCCAATCCATCGCTGGCCTTCGTGACCAGTCGCCTGCCGTGCGAAGGTGTCGGGCTGACGCGACTGGAGTTCATCATCAACAACACCATCCGCATCCATCCCCGGGCGCTGCTGGAGTACGACCGCATCGACACGGCAACGCAAAAACAGATCGCACCACTGATCGCCGGTTATGCCGATCCGGTCAGCTACTACGTGCAACGCCTTGCCGAAGGTGTCGGCACCATCGCCGCCGCCTTCCACCCCCGCCCGATCATTGTGCGTATGAGTGACTTCAAATCCAACGAATACGCCGCACTCATCGGCGGCAAACCGTTTGAACCGGTGGAAGAGAATCCGATGATCGGTTTCCGTGGCGCCTCACGCTATCCATCACCGGAGTTTGCCGCAGCATTTGCACTGGAGTGCGCCGCCGTGAAGCTGGTGCGCGAAGAGATGGGGCTGGATAACGTGGCGTTGATGATCCCCTTTGTGCGCAGCGTTGATGAAGCCAAGGCGGTGCTAAAGCTGATGGCCGAGAAGGGGCTGAAGCGTGGCGAGAATGGATTAAAAATCTACATGATGTGTGAAATCCCCGCCAATGCACTGCTGGCAGATGATTTCCTGGAACTCTTCGACGGCTTCTCCATCGGCTCCAATGATCTAACACAACTGACACTCGGTGTGGATCGTGACTCAGGCATCGTCACCAGTTTTGATGAACGCAACCCGGCGGTGTTGAAGTTGATGCAGATGGCCATCGAGGCATGTAAACGCAAGGGCAAATATGTCGGCATCTGCGGCCAGGCACCGTCAGACTATCCCGAGATCACCCGCTGGCTGGTGCAGCAGGGGATCGAATCAATCTCACTCAACCCGGATAGCGTGATCCGCATGACGCAGCAGGTGCTGGAGACTGAAAAAGAGCTGACGGCGGCAGGAAATGCCCGTTAGAAGAGCGGCTGTCACGTCAGCCTTATCGACCTGCCGCCAATACCATCACATTGAAGGGCAGGTAATCACACTGATTAACCAGGTGGTTGCCCTGCCGCTGTTATCAACTACCTGAATCTCAGAAATACCCGAAACCCCCTGGAGCTGGCGCTCCAATCTGGGCAGCTCTGCTGTTTCACCATGGTCTTTATCAATAATGATTGTCAGCTTGTTGCGCAACTTCACCAACGGAACCTCATCATAAAAGCTCCATTTTTTGAGCCTGATCTGCCCGACCCGGCCCGCCTTTGCCAGTGTCTCTACAACACTCCTGACCAAGGCCTGCGCCTGCTCATTCGCCCACGCGGCATCGCAGATAAATACATCAAAATCGGTAAAGCCGAACCTCTCCTGCGTCGCTGGAACTACCACACCTGGCAGGGCCGACACTGTGGCAGATTTAAACTGAGGAACCTCCGTTGGCGCCTGCTTCTGTTTTTCCAGATAGCTTTTCAACCCTTCGCGAATATTGGAATCGGCAATCAAGTTGGTCTCAATCATGAAGCTCAACGAATTGATGCGTGCCTCAGGCGCCTCGGCTTCCAGCGCCGTCAGACCAGATCGGCCTGGAACTTCTGCTCTGCCAAGGTGCTATCCCAATAGCCATTGATAGCGCCGCCAGCCACGACGCCCAGGATCGCCAGTAGTCCTGTAATCAATGGCGTTCCAATCTGCGAGCTCTTTCCCTCTGCCTTTGCCCGGCCGCTCCTCGCTCCTCCCGCTCCTCACCCATGAGAGATTCACTCCTTGTGTAGCCTGCGGGTACTGCTCTCGAACGCCCAGCACCCGCCTATCGCCGCAGAAATTCAGCAATGTGACAACAACCTCAATCCACCACCACACCCTTATAGCTTCACTTATATTTAAGCTGCGCCACTGATAAATGCAAGGAAGCTCACCTGCGTAGAGGTGCCGTCATATGAAAAAGCAGAAGGGCCGTGACGATGTCACGGCCCTTCTCCGTACACTACCTTGAGTCTGATTTACACATTGAAGTGAGCCACCAACTGCTGCAATTCACTGGCAAGATGCGCCAGTTCATCACTACTGCCAGCGGTTTTTTTCGCCGCAGCGGCAGAGAATCCGGCCAAATCGTTCACACTGACGATGTTTTTATTGACCTCTTCCGATACCGCGCTCTGCTCTTCGGCAGCCGCGGCAATCTGTTCGTTCATCGAGACAATGGTGCTGATCGCCTTAGTGATGGTCATCAATGCCTGTTCGGCATTAGCGGCCTTCTCCATACTCTGCTGCGCTGCTTCATGACCACCCGCCATGGTCTTAACAGCATTACCAGCACTGGACTGGAGCCGCTCAACAATCTTGCGAATCTCCAGAGTCGAGTCCTGGGTGCGACTGGCGAGATTGCGCACCTCATCCGCCACCACTGCAAAACCACGCCCCATCTCGCCGGCACGGGCAGCCTCGATTGCGGCATTCAGGGCCAACAAATTGGTCTGTTCGGCAATACCCCGAATCACCCCCAGAACCGTGCCAACACTACTGGTATCTGCTTCAAGGGTGGCAATCACATTGCTGGCGCGCTCCACCTCCCCGGCCAAGTGTTTCATCGCCTTAATCGATTCACTTACAATATTACGCCCCTGCGCTGCCACCTCATCCGCCTCTTTGGCAGCATCTGCAGCTGTGGCGGCATTCTTAGCAACATCGTGGGCAGTGGCCGACAGCTCATTTACCGCCACCGCCATCTGATTGCTTTCATGCTGCTGCTGGCCGGCAGCATGGCTGGTCTCTTCCGTCACTGCCGCCAGCTTCTTAGCCGAGGCGGCCAACGCAAGCAAGTTACGGGATATAGCTTCCACTTGGTTGCGCAAGCTTTGCACCAAGGTTGCGAGTGCGCCACCAAACAACGTCAACTCACGCAACCCTTTGCTCTGCACATTGACTGTCAAATCGCCTTTGGCGGTTTGGTCCATCTGCTGTAGCAACACCTTCATCGGGGCAAACAGGTGGCGCGACAACAGCCAAAGGCTTATAGATCGTGTCGCTACCTCGTGAGCAATTTATGGCGTCCATGCCATAAATTGACTCGCTTACGCGACAGCTGATTCCTTTTGCCCGGACCGTCCTGC
>JAYWDX010000166.1:0-32308 GCA_043779675.1 Tenderia sp. (SeqCode) | reverse complement strand
TAAACAACCGGCCAAGAAAATGTCTTGGATATAAAACACCCAATCAGGTATTTTTGGGAATCAACCCACCGGTTGCACTAGCGTGTTGAATCTGCGAATCGCATAAACAAACTGTAAATCAATTTACGGAAGATATCGAAGTGGGTCAACAGGCTTACCATCGATGCGAATTTGAAAGTGCAGTTGCACTCGCTCTGCCTCACTATCGCCGACACGGGCAATCACGTCACCTTGGGCTACCATCGCCCCCTCTGTCACAAGAATCCGTTGATTGTGGCCATAGGCACTCAAATATTTATCGTTGTGTTTAATGATTACAAGGTTGCCATACCCCTTCAGGCCGTTACCGCTATAAACCACCTTGCCAGCCGCAGCGGCATAAACAGGCACCCCTAATGGCGCACTAATGTCTATGCCCTGGTTAGCGGGAGAGTTGGCATTAAATTTTTCAACCACCCGTCCTTTGACTGGCCACAACCATGTCACTTCATCACGTGAGATGGGTTCAGGTTTTACGTATATTTGTTGTTTAGGAGTTGCCACCGCAGCAGCTGGGGGCGGTGGTGTAACGTGAACACTTGGGGAGGGATCAGAAGTTGTCAGCGAACGTACCACCGCCTGATTACGTGGTGCTACCACACGCAACCAATCGCCCTCGTGAATCACATAGGGCGATGCAATGCCATTCCAGGAGGCGATCTGACGGTAGTCTTGGCCGTAGCGCCAACCGATGGAATAGAGTGTGTCGTCCGGACGGACTTGATGATAGACGTGACGGCCACAACTGACGCATAGAAGTACCAGCCCAATCAACGAGCCCAGAATGGCATTTGCTTTCAGCCGTTCGTACGTCAACACAGAAAGTTGGAACTACTCGTAGTTATTTAACAGTCACAATAAGATAAAGCACCAACGCCAGGATGGAAAATAACCATCCCAGGCGATCAATGTAGCGGCGCAATAGACTTTCATACGCCCCTCCCCACCAAATCAGGCCCGCCACCAGAAAAAAGTGGCCACAGCAATCAATGATCGATGCTAAAACAAAGGGGATAAATACCCATGCCAACAGTACCGGCGGCGATGGTAAAAACCTTGTAAGAAAGGCGAGAAACCGGCCAGTACAACCATCCAAAAAACCCGACTTGTCAGACCACTCAACAGTGGTCTGACAGGTATGCCAATAACCAAATTGATGCCGCCAGGGTTCGATGAGTTCAAAGGCAAACATACCAACTAGGTAGCCGAACACCCCGCCAGCGACATTGGCGCCGACATGACATCCGGAGGAATAGGAAAGAAAGAGGATTCAGCAAAACTCAACGCAGCCAAATACCAAACAGCATAACGGTGTTGGACCCAGAACAGCATCCGGTCATAGATAAGGGAAAATAACTTCATTAACAGTTGCCGGATAGCAATGGCACAAAACTGACCTCTTCAATCACCACTCGTTCCAGACCTTTTGCTGTGCGTGTCACCAGATTCAACTGCTGTTTACCACTGGCGCCTACGGGAACGATCAACCGCCCACCTTCGGCCAGCTGCGCCAACAACACCTCGGGAATCTCAGTTGGAGCGGCGGTAACAATGATTGCATCGTAAGGGCCATGCTCTTTCCAGCCCGTGTGACCATCATAATGTTTCAGCCTAACGTTATAGAGCTTCAGTTCACGCATGCGTTGCCGGGCACGATTTAAAAGCGCGCCGATACGTTCAATGCTGAATACCTGCTCCACCAGCTGCGCCAGGATGGCTGCCTGATATCCGGAACCGGTACCGATCTCCAACACCTTGTCAGTAGGGCCACTTTCAAGCAGCAGTTGAGTCATTCTGGCAACGATATAGGGTTGTGAGATGGTCTGACCAAATCCAATCGGTAATGCGGTGTCGTCATAAGCACGACTCGCCAATGCCTCATCGACAAAGATATGACGGGGTGTATTCCGAATTACTTCAAGAACAGCGCGATTGCTAATGCCCGCATCACTCAGACGACTGATCAAACGCTCACGAGTGCGTTGCGAGGTCATGCCGATGCCGCGAAACTGGCTGGCAGTCAAGTTACTCAACCCCTTTCAGCCAATTCGCCACCTGCTCTAAGGCAGTGTAGCGAGTCAGATCAATCTGTATCGGAGTGACCGATACCCGGTTATAACGAATCGCATGAAAATCTGTCCCCGGACCCGCATCCTGCTCTAGCCCCGCAGGACCAACCCAATAAATATCTCGGCCACGCGGGTCCTTGGCTTTTATCACCGCCTCAGACTTGTGGCGTCGACCCAAACGAGTCGCCTCAAACCCCTCAAGCTGATCCCAGGGAATGTTCGGCACGTTGACATTGAGAATAGTGTCGGCAGGTAGTGGATCACACTGCAACTGCTTGATCAGCAGAATCACAGCGCGTGCGGCTGTCTCATAATGAATCAGATTATCACCTGACAATGACACAGCAATTGCCGGATAGCCGAGAAAACGTCCCTCTGTCGCTGCTGCCACAGTACCGGAATAAAGTACATCATCCCCCAGGTTGGCCCCGGCATTAATGCCGGCCACCACCATGTCAGGGGCAAAATCGAGTAGGCCGGTAAGTGCAAAATGAACACAGTCTGTCGGTGTTCCATCGACAAAAATCACTCCAGGAGTGACTTCAGTAGCGCGTAGTGGGTATTCCAATGTCAGCGAGTTACTGGCACCACTACGGTTACGCTCCGGCGCCACCACAGTGACATCGGCCATTCCACGTAACGCCTCAGCCAAGCAACGTATACCAGGAGCCTGATAACCATCATCATTACTAACCAGGATGCGCATCAGACGCCTCTATAAACATGCAAATACGTGCTGCTTCGAACCAGAGATTACATAACAACAATACACCACTGCATCAACGCGGCAGGGAAAATCCCCAGCGCCAACATGCCCAGGCTATTGAGTGAAATCACGACACGCATATCCATACCAGCCTCAATCTTAGCCGTTTCTTGCGGTTTGTCGAAGTACATCGTTTTGATAATACGTAAGTAGTAGAAGGCACCAATGACTGAGAAAATTACGGCGGTCACCGCCAACCAAACCATGTCAAGCTGCACAATAGATTGCAATACCGAGAGCTTGGCATAAAAACCAACCGTTGGTGGCACACCCGCCATCGAGAACATCAAGATCATCATCATCGCTGCCAGCCATGGACTGCGCTCATTAAGCCCCTTGAAATCATCGATATTGTCTGCCTCAAAACCAGAACGGCTAAGCACTATAATCATGCCGAATCCACCCATGCTCATCAGTGAATAGACCACTACATAGAACATCGAGGCAGAGTAGCCATTCTCAGTTCCGGAGAGTATGCCCAACAAAATGAAACCTACGTGGGAGATGGTGGAATAGGCCAGCATACGTTTGATGTTGGTCTGGGCAATCGCAACCACATTACCTATGACAATAGAGAGAATCGCCAAGACAACAAGCATCGTTTGCCAATGGCTATGCAGATCTCCCAACCCTTCCACAAGCAGACGCATCACCATAGCAAAGGCCGCAATCTTAGGGGCGGCACCTATGTACATGGTCACGGAGGTAGGAGCACCATGGTAGACATCGGGAATCCACATGTGGAACGGTACGGCGCCGAGTTTAAATGCCATGCCCACCACAGTAAACGCCAGTCCTACCAACAAAATAATATTATCTGGATTTTGCGCGACTACGCTGCTGATAGTCGCAAGGTCAAGACTCGCAGCAACACCATAAAGCAGAGACATACCGTAGAGCAGCATGCCGGAAGCCAATGCCCCCAAGATAAAATATTTCATCGCGGCTTCGGTAGAACTCAATGAGTCACGTTGAAAAGCAACCATGGCATACAGTGATAGGGACAATAGTTCCAGCCCCATGTAGAGTGTCAACATGCTATGTGCAGAAACCATTACCATCATGCCAAGCACACCAAACAGGCCAAGCACAAAGTACTCACCCCGAAATAGACCACGCTTTTTCAAATATTGACGCGAATAGATAAAAACCACTGCGGTAATAAGATAGATAAAAACCTTAAGCACATTGCCCATAGGATCGCTGACAAAGGTGTCATTAAAGGTTAACACACGAGCGTTTTCTGACAGGCTAATCGTCAGCATCATCGCGCCTACCAGCGTACCGATTGCCAACACAAAGGTGACGATACGATCATTGTCTTTGATAAATAGATCAAGTATCAAAATGACACAAGCCATCGTCAGCACGAATATTTCGGGCAGAGCTGGCACAAAATTCGGTATTTCAAAATTCACCATAACGATTTTTCTCTTAGCCTTCTGTACTTCTGTCCTGTTACAGCTTTGATGTTACTGCCTGTTGCAGCAGATGCTCAACAGTCGGATGCATCACCTCGAGCAATGGCGCAGGCCAGAGGCCAAACAACAAAATCAACATTGCCAGTGAACCCAATACCAGCGCCTCGCGGGCATTAATATCTTTCAGTGCCGCCACATTTTCGTTTTTGACTTCGCCGAAGACTACGCGCTTTACCAGCCATAGACTATACGCCGCACCCAGAACCAGTGTCGTTGCCGCCAGGAAGGCGTACCAGAAGTTTGCCTGGAAAGCACTGAGTATCACAAAAAACTCACCCACAAAACCTGAAGTTCCCGGCAATCCAGCGTTAGCCATGGCGAAAAAAACCATAAATGCGGCAAACCAAGGCATGGTATTCGCCACACCGCCGTAATCACTGATCCTGCGGCTATGCATACGGTCATACAGCACACCAATACAGAGGAACATCGCACCGGAGATAAAGCCATGGGAGATCATCTGCACCATCGCTCCTTCCATACCCAATGCGGCACCCGAGGTGCTGCCCGTCTGCTGATAGATACCAAAGACCAGGAAGAAACCAAGCGTAACAAAACCCATATGGGAGATCGACGAATAGGCCACCAGTTTTTTCATATCCTCCTGTACCAATGCCACCAGCCCGATGTAGACAATCGCCACCAATGACATCGTAATCACCAACCAGTCCAGTTCACTGCTGGCATCGGGAGTGATGGGCAACATAAAACGCAGGAAGCCATAAGCACCTAGTTTAAGCATGATAGCCGCCAGAATTACAGAACCACCCGTAGGTGCCTCAACGTGGGCATCAGGCAACCAAGTATGTACTGGCCACATTGGCACCTTAACCGCAAACGCAATCAGGAATGATAGGAAAATCAAGATCTGCGCCGTCATGCCAAGCTGTACCGCCTGAAAATCCAGGATCGAGAAATTACCAGTCTGAAAATAGAGGTAGATCAAAGAAATTAGCAGGAAGACCGAACCAAAAAATGTGTATAGGAAGAATTTGATGGTGGCATAAACACGCCGCACACCACCCCAGATCCCGATCACCAAGAACATCGGAATCAACATACCTTCCCAGAATACATAGAAAAGCACCGCATCCAGTGCCGCAAAGACACCGTTCATCATACCTTCCATCATCAGAAAGCAGGCCATGTACTGAGCGGTTTTATGGTCGATCACTTCCCACGCCGCAATCACAACCAAAATAGTTGTAAAGGTGGTAAGTAGAATCAGCGGCATGGAGACGCCGTCTATGCCCAGGTGATAGAAGACGTTAAACGCGGGGATCCACGAGACATGCTCAACAAACTGCATCTCATGGGTTGAAAGATTAAAACCGGTGTAAAGCGGAATTGAGACCAAAAAGGCCACAATCGCCCAAGCTAATGAGACCCAGCGTACCAGGCATTTATTGCCAGTAGCACCCAGTGCTAACACCATCAGACCACCAATTATAGGTAGCCAGATAACTAAACTGAGGAGCGGTAAATCTGACATTCAATCCAATCCCTTTATTCTTATGCGTAGGCCAGTAGCCAACTCATCAACACCAGCAAGCCAATAATCATCACAAAGGCGTAATGGTAGAGATAGCCTGTTTGCAGATTGCGAACCATACCAGCCACGCGGCCAATCAGGTTGGCAGTACCATTGACCATAATTCCATCAATACCTTTGACATCACCAACCTGCCAGAAAAAATTACCGGCCTTACGGCTGCCCATGGCAAAAACAACGGCATTAAACTTATCAAAAAAGTAAGCGTTATCGAGAAGTTTGAAGATCCACTCAAAACGGGTTTTAATCTTCGCTGGCAGTTCTGGACGTTTCAGGTAGAGATACCAAGCAGTGAAAACACCCGCCATTGCCAACCAAAACGGTGGTGCTATCACTCCATGCACAACAAAACCCATAATACCCGTGTAATGTTCGCCCAGCTGGGCCAATACGTCATTATGTTCACTGACAAAGATGGTACTACCAAAGTAGTCGCCAAAGAGCAATGGACCGACGGCTATGGCACCTATCACTACAGATGGGATCGCCAACAGTATCAGGGGCAGCGTAATCACGGCCGGTGACTCATGCAGATGCTCTTGAGTGTGATGATCCATACGCTCTTTGCCATGGAACACCAGGAAAAACATTCGGAAGCTATAAAGTGCTGTGACAAAAACACCAATTAATACTGACACATAAGCAAATGTCGCCGCCGGATTATCTGAAGCGTGCACCGCTTCGATAATGGCATCTTTAGAAAAGAATCCAGAAAATCCCGGGAAACCAATCAGCGCCAAAGAACCAATGAACATGCACCAGTAAGTGATAGGCATGTATTTCTTCAAGCCACCCATTTTCCGAATATCTTGTTCATGATGCATCGCCACAATAACCGACCCGGCAGCCAGGAACAGCAGCGCCTTAAAGAAGGCGTGAGTCATCAGATGAAAAATGCCCGCAGCATAGGCCGACGCTCCCAAAGCAACCGTCATATAACCGAGTTGTGACAACGTTGAATAAGCAACCACACGTTTGATGTCATTCTGAATCAGACCCAGGAAGCCCATAAACAGAGCCGTGATAGCACCAATCACCAATACAACGCTCAAGGCCGTCGTGGACAACTCAAATAATGGCGACATACGTGCCACCATATAGATACCTGCAGTCACCATAGTAGCTGCGTGAATCAGTGCCGAGATAGGGGTTGGACCTTCCATTGAATCCGGCAACCAAACATGCAAAGGAACCTGCGCCGATTTACCCATAGCGCCAATGAAAAGCAAAATGCAGATAACGGTCATCAACGACCAATCTAGCCCTGGTATCACTTGAATGGTCAATCCTGCCATCTCAGGTGCGGCCTTAAATACATCCGCATAATCAAGACTATTGAAATACATCAACACTGCGGCAATGCCAAGCAGAAAACCGAAGTCACCGACACGGTTAACAAGGAATGCCTTCATGTTGGCATAGATGGCTGTCTCTTTCTTATACCAAAAGCCGATCAGAAGATAGGAAACCAACCCTACCGCTTCCCAACCAAAAAACAGCTGCATAAAATTATTGGCCATCACCAGCATTAACATCGAGAAGGTGAAGAGCGAGATATAGCAGAAGAAACGTTGATAGCCTGGATCATCACGCATATAACCAACGGTATAGATATGCACCATCAATGAAACAAAAGTTACCACCATCATCATAGTGGCTGTCAATTCGTCGACCAGGAAGCCAACCTCAAAAGAGATGCCGTCACTCACTGCCCAGCTATAGACAGTTGCGTTATAGATATCACCATTGTTAAGAACAATATTATTAAAAACAAAAGCAGAGAGACCAAAAGCAATCGTCACACCAATGATGGTCACCCAATGGGCACCGCTACGGCCCACCTGTTTACCAAATAAGCCGGCGATGATTGCACCAATCAATGGGGCCAAGACAATTCCGAGATAGATATTTTCCATAATTATTCGCCCTATCCCTTCAACGTATCAAGTTTTTCTACATTGATAGTGCGGCGGTTACGGAACCACACCACCAATATTGCCAGGCCAATCGCTGCTTCAGCCGCAGCCACGGTCAGTATGAAGAAAACAAACACCTGCCCCGAAAGATCACTCAAAAAATATGAGAAGGCAACAAAGTTCATATTGACAGCCAATAGCATCAACTCGATCGCCATCAGTAAGACGATGACATTTTTTCTGTTCAAAAAAATGCCAGCCACGCCTATACAAAAGAGGATGGCGCCCAGCACCAAAAAATGTGACAGTGAAATCATGCTTCCCTCTAACCCCAATCTGGTGTGATCCGCCTATTCAGCAGAGTCACTATTATTTTTTTCGGCCGCCATTTTTACAATGCGGACACGGTCATTGCGACGAACAGCCACCTGCTTGCTGATGTTCTGGGATTTAGTATTGGGGCGCCGACGCATAGTTAGGGTAATCGCCGCGATAATTGCAACCAACAAAACTACCGCTGCCAGTTCAAAAGGGTAGACATAATCAGTGTAAAGCACACGACCCAACTCTTTGGTATTACTATAATCAGCGGCATGGCGCACTGGCGCTGGCATCTGCTCAAGACTAAAGTCTTTTCTACCTACAACAACGATGAGCTCAAAGAGTACGATCAACGCCACAGGCACACCCACATAGGCATTTTTGACAAAGCCTTCGCGCAGTACCGAGATATTGATATCAAGCATCATTACCACGAACAGGAACAACACCATCACCGCACCGACATAGACCAGCACCAAGGTGATGGCGAGAAACTCTGCTTCCAACATCAACCAAATGGCTGCACTGGTAAAAAAAGCCAGCACTAGAAACAGCACGGCATGCACCGGGTTGCGCACCGTAACAACCGCTAATGACGATGCTATCAGCACTGCGGAAAAAAGATAAAAAATTATTGATTCCATGTCGTATCGCTCGCTTAACGGTAGGGTGCGTCTTCGGTCCGGTCTGCAGCAATCTGCGACTCAAGGCGGTCACCCACAGCCAATAATTTATCCTTAGTCATAATCTGCTCGCCACGCTTTTCGAAGTGGTACTCAAATTCACGGGTCTCAACAATTGCATCCACAGGACATGCTTCTTCACATAGACCACAATAGATACACTTAAAAAGGTCAATATCGTAACGGGTGGTGCGGCGTGTCCCATCATCGCGCTGATCAGATTCAATGGTGATTGCCAGTGCCGGGCAAGTCGCCTCGCACAACTTGCAAGCAATACAACGCTCTTCACCATTTGGATAACGACGTAACGCATGTAGACCACGAAAGCGCGCAGATTGCGGCGTTTTCTCTTCCGGATACTGAACGGTGATCTTTCTGGCGAAGAAGTATTTGCCGGTCAATTTCAGACCTAGCAGCAACTCCCACAACATAAAACTTTTAACGTAGTGGCGCATCATACTCATGTTAGGCCGCTCCTTACTTAATCGAACCAAGGGCCAACGTGGCCCATAACGAAGAGGCCAACCACCACTATCCAGACGATAGTCACAGGTATAAAAACCTTCCAGCCCAGACGCATGATCTGGTCATAACGATAACGTGGGAAGGTTGCCCGGAACCACAAAAACAGGAACAGAAAAATCGATGTTTTGAGTAGCAACCAGACGATACCAGGAACCCAGGAAAATAGTGCACCAAGCACTGGAATTCCTTCAAAAGGTGACAGCCACCCCCCCATAAACATAATAGATGTCAGCACCGCAATCAAAATCATATTGGCATATTCAGCCAAGAAGAAGACGGCAAAGGTCATGCCCGAATATTCAACATGAAAGCCAGCCACAATCTCGGACTCGCCTTCAGCCACGTCAAATGGTGCACGGTTAGTTTCGGCAACACCAGATATGAAATAGACTACAAATAATGGCAATAGAGGCAACATAAACCAGTTAACAAATCCCCAGTCCCCTTTTTGCGCCAGCACTATTTCTTGTAAATTGAGGCTGCCCGCCGCCATCAACACACCTACCAGCGCAAATCCCATGGCAATTTCATACGAAACTACCTGTGCAGAAGATCGCAACGCACCCAGGAACGCATATTTAGAGTTGGAGGACCAACCAGCGATGATGACGCCGTAGACCCCCATAGAAGTCATGGCCAAAATATAGAGCAGACCAGCATCTATATTTGCCAGAACCATGCCCTCATCAAAGGGGATAACGGCCCAAGCAGCAAGCGCAGGCCCCAACGTCAGGATTGGCCCTAATATGAAGAGAATACGATTGGCGTTGGTGGGGATGATAATCTCTTTGAGCGCCAGCTTCAGACCATCAGCAATCGGTTGCAACAGACCATATGGGCCGACACGGTTTGGTCCAATACGTACCTGCATATAACCGATGACTTTACGCTCAGCCAGGGTCAAATAGGCAACCGACAACATAATCGGGACCACTATAGCCACAATCTTGATAACTATCTGCAACAGCTCAGGTAGCTGGTTCCATATTGTCAGCAAAGCATCAATCATTCTTCTTTTCTCGTCTTCGCTTTTTTATACAGGTTTAAGGGATATGGCAGCGCCGTTGACTCCGAAGCCAGACACGCCCGGTAGACCTGCCGGCAACCAGACCACGCCATCAGCGACGCGATTATCGATGGTCAATGGCAGTACACAGCGCTCATCACCTTGACTTATCTCTACGCTTGCAGCATCCCCTATCCCTAACGCAGAAGCGACACCAGCACTGATACGAGCGGTGGCAGCATTGCCATGAACAGTCGCTTGCAGTGCTGGAGCACGGCGTACGGTGGCATCCGTTGCATAGGTGGCTAGATCAGCAATACGTACCAACGCACTACTTTTATCGGTTAATGATGAAGGACAGAGCCACTCAGCCGGCTCAGACTGAATGTTGCTAGTAAGAGCCTTGAGCTCATCACGCACCTCTTCAGAGGAGAGATATTCAAAGCCACGCACATCAAACAGGTTACCCAATACACGTAATACCTTCCAGGCAGGGCGAGACTCACCGAGGGGCTTTACTGCGCCCTGAAAACTCTGCCAACGTCCTTCAACGTTTACATATGTACCTGACGTCTCGGTAAACGGAGTCACAGGTAAAATCACATCGGAATAAGCGAGCATGGCATCATTTTTATAAGCCGACAGGGTCACTACAAAATCGGCACCATTAAGTGCGGTCAAGGCAGCCGTTGGATTAGCAACATCCGACTCAGGCTCAATACCAAGCAACAAATAACCGGCCAGCCCCTGCTTGAACATTGTCTGTGCGTTCAGACCAAAACTTGCACCTTTGCCTGCCGCCGCACGATGTGGCAAGGCACCGGCCAAATAACCACCGGCACTATTCGCACCCGTCGTCAAAGAACCAAAGGTGGCGTCACTCATGATGGCAATAGCCTGTCCCAGGGCACGCAATGTCGCGGCATTGGGCAGTGTCTCAGCATAGCTACCAAACAAGACAGCAGGCTTCACTGAAGCTTTTAACGCTACCGCCATCTGACGCGCTGCATCTGTTACTTCGACACTGGCAAGCAAACCATCCAACCCTGGCGGAGCTGTAGCTCCTGCCTCTTGCAGAGCCTTGGCTACAGCCGCTAAAACATCTTCCATAGCGGTGGGCGCAACAATGCTTTTGGCATGTACTTTAAAGGTAAAGTCATAATCGATTGGATTGACAAACATCACCTTGGCACCGTTCATGGCAGCCTTACGAATGCGCAGACCGATAATAGGTTGTTCCATACGCACATTGGAGCCAATCAATAGCGCCGCTTTTACCGTATCGATATCACTGATCGATAGCCCCAGAGACGGGTAGAGCGGCATCTGCGTTTGATCAGAAAAATCCTGCTGTTGTACACGGAAGTCGACGTTAGCACTGCCCAAACCCCGCACCAACTTCTGTAATAGATACATTTCTTCAGTAGTAGCGCTGGCAGAAGTCAACGCACCCAGCTGTGCAGCACCCTTGCTGTCGACCACACTTTTCAGACCGCTGACAGCAAACTCAAGTGCCGTCTGCCAGTCACACGCAACCCAATCATCACCATGTTTGATCATTGGTACGCTGATACGATCCTGGCTGTTTATGCCTTCATAACTGAAACGATCACGATCCGAAATCCACGTCTCATTGATTGATTCATTCTCTTGCGGTGTAACGCGACGCACCTGACTGCGCAACGATTCAATATAAATGTTAGATCCTACGCAATCATGTGGTGCAATCGAGCTAATCTTGTCCATCTCCCAACCACGAGCGTGAAAACGGAACGGTTTGGAGGTCAAAGCACCCACTGGACAGAGGTCAATGATGTTACCCGAAAGTTCAGAAGTCATCGCCTTAGCGACATAAGTGCCGATCTGCATGTGTTCACCACGGCCAGTGGCTCCCAGCTCACGCACACCCGCTATCTCCTGGCCAAAACGAACACAACGGGTACAGTGAATGCAACGTGTCATGTCAGTGGCAACTAGCGGACCGATATTCTTATCCTTCACTACACGCTTTTGTTCACCATACTGTGAATGCGAGCTGCCATAACCCATGGCCAAATCCTGGAGATCACATTCACCACCTTGGTCGCAAATAGGGCAGTCGAGTGGATGATTAATAAGCAAAAATTCCATGACACCCTTTTGGGCAGCCACAGCTTTCTTCGAACGCGTATACACCTTCATGCCATCGGTAATGGGCGTGGCGCAGGCAGGCAGTGGCTTCGCAGCCTTCTCCACTTCTACCAAACACATACGGCAGTTGGCCGCAACCGATAGTTTCTTGTGATAGCAAAAACGGGGGATAGGGATGCCGACATCATCAGCGGCTTCAATAATCATTAAGCCATCTGCTGCCTCGATCTTTCTACCATCAATTTCTATTTTCACCATCAAGTATCCCGTCACCCTTAATCTAGTTCAACGCGTTCAATTCATCGAATTCAGTGCTGCAGTCGCATTCACAACTCGTGATCAGACCATGCATTTACCATGATCGATGTGATATTGAAACTCATCGCGGAAATGTTTGATAAAACTTGCTACCGGCATCGCTGCGGCATCACCGAGCGCACAAATGGTGCGACCCATGATTTTCGCAGCCACATCTTCAAGCTTATCCAGATCGTCCTGCTTACCATGACCATGCTCAATCCGATGTACAACACGCGATAACCAGCCAGTGCCTTCACGGCATGGAGTGCATTGACCACAGGACTCTTCGTAATAAAAATGCGAGAGCCTCGATAACGCCTTGACCATGCAGGTACTGTCATCAATGACAATGACCGAACCAGCACCCAACATGGAGCCAGCCTTGCTGATAGAGTCATAGTCCATGGTCAAATCCATCATGATATGACCAGGCAAAACAGGCGTAGAAGAACCACCGGGAATAACTGCCTTAAGTTTGTGCCCGGTACGAACACCGCCAGCCATCTCCAGCATTTCCGCAAAAGGAGTGCCCATCGGAATTTCATAATTGCCTGGCTTATTAACATGACCGGTGACAGAAAAGAGCTTGGGGCCACCGTTATTTGGTTTGCCAATCTCCAGAAACCACTGCCCACCCTCGGACAAAATCTGCGGGATCGAAGCCAGTGTCTCTGTATTATTAATTGTGGTCGGACGGCCATAGAGGCCATAGCTGGCAGGAAATGGCGGTTTGAAACGGGGCTGTCCCTTCTTGCCCTCTAGCGACTCCAGCAGCGCAGTCTCTTCGCCACAGATGTAGGCACCAGCACCCAAGTGCACATCAAGATCAAAGTCGACACCGCTACCCATAATATTCTTGCCAAGAAGCCCAGCAGCACGCGCCTCTTCAATGGCACTCTGAAAACGTTCATACGGTTCCCAGAACTCACCTCGGATATAGTTATAACCTTTTGTTGCACCAATAGTGTAACCAGCAATCGCCATGCCTTCAATGAGTTGATGAGGATTGAAACGAAGTATGTCGCGGTCTTTACAAGTACCAGGCTCGCCTTCATCCGAGTTACAGACAATATATTTCTGGCCAGCCGAGTTACGAGGCATAAAGCTCCACTTAAGTCCCGTGGGAAATCCTGCACCACCACGACCACGCAGTGCTGATATTTTCACCTGCTCGATAATTGTCTCAGCCGGAGTCCTCTCCTTGAGAATTTTCCGCCACTGCTCATAGCCACCAGTGCTCTGATATACATCCAGCGTCCACGGTTTGTCGAGATGGTTATTGCGAAAACAAACTTCATTGGCCATAAGGTTTTACTCGAGACTTTCCAAAATGGAGTCTATCTTCTCCGGCGTAAGATCTTCGTAATATACACGACCAATCTGCATCATTGGCGCACCCGTACAGGCACCAAGGCACTCCACTTCTTTCATGCTGAACTTACCATCTGCGGTCATCTCACCAAACTTAATACCCAATTTCTTTTGCAGATGTTTAACCACATCTTCAGAGCCACGCAACAGACAGGAGATGTTAGTGCAGACACAAACCTTGTGACGTCCTACAGGATTGAGTTCATACATAGAGTAAAAAGTTGCCACCTCATAAACAGCAATAGTCGGCATATCCAGATACTCAGCCACTGCATCCATCAAATCATCAGTGAGCCACCCGCCATTCTGATCCTGCAAGATTCTCAGTGCCGCCATAGAGGCAGACTGCTTTTGATCTGCTGGATACTTGGCAACCCACATGTCGATTTCGGCACGAGATGTTACTGTAATCAAATCTAACTTGCTCTGGGACATCAGTTGGGACATTAGCGATCCACCTCTCCAAACACAATGTCTTGTGTACCAATAATTGTGACAACATCGGCAATCATATGACCGCGAGACATCTCATCCAAACCTGCCATATGGGCAAAGCCGGGGGCTCGAATCTTCATACGATAGGGTTTGTTTGCACCATCCGAAACAAGATAGACGCCAAACTCACCTTTAGGATGCTCAACAGCTGCGTAAGCTTCACCTACGGGCAGAGAATACCCTTCAGTATAAAGTTTGAAATGGTGAATCAATGCCTCCATGTCGCCCTTCATCAACTCACGATCCGGAGCGGAAACCTTATAATTATCAACCTTGACCGGGCCTGGATTTTTGCGAAGCCACTCAACACATTGGCGAACAATATGGTTAGATTGACGCATCTCTTCAACACGCACCAAATAACGATCATAACTATCCCCCTCAACGCCCACCGGGATATCAAAATCAAGACGGTCATAAACTTCATAAGGCTGTTTTTTGCGCAGGTCCCACTCAATGCCAGAGCCTCTCAACATCGGCCCGGTGAAACCCATCTGCAAGGCCCGCTCTGGCGAAACAACACCAATGCCAACAGTACGCTGCTTCCAGATACGATTATCCGTCAGGAGAGTCTCATATTCATCAACATAGGTTGGGAAACGCTGAGTAAAATCTTCAATGAAATCGAGCAACGAACCTTGTCGATTACGGTTCATGCGTTCAACATCTCGGGCATTGTGCCACTTAGACGGCTTATAGTGCGGCATACGATCAGGCAAATCACGAGCGACGCCACCCGCGCGGTAATAAGTGGCGTGCATACGAGCACCTGATACTGCCTCATAGGCATCAAGCAGGTCTTCACGTTCACGGAAAGCGTACAGAAATACCGTCATCGCGCCGATATCAAGTGCATGCGCACCAAGCCACAGCAAATGATTAAGGATGCGTGTCATCTCATCAAACATGACGCGGATATACTGGGCTCGTAACGGTATTTCCAGCCCTAACAACTTTTCAATTGCTAAAACATAGCCATGCTCGTTACACATCATAGAGACATAGTCGAGACGATCCATGTAACCGATATTTTGGTTATAGGGCTTGCCCTCAGCAAGCTTCTCAGTGGCACGATGCAGAAGACCAATATGAGGGTCAGCGCGTTCAATGACTTCGCCATCAAGCTCCAACACCAGACGCAATACACCATGCGCAGATGGATGTTGTGGGCCAAAGTTCATAGTGTAGTTACGAATCTCAGCCACGATTAATCACCCTTTGCCATTTCTTCGTAGCGGTTGTCATCACGAATCACACGCGGCACATTGATGCGCAACTCCAAAGACACCGGCTCATAAATCACACGTTTACGCTCAGGGTCGTAACGCATCTCTACCTGTCCAATCAATGGGAAATCTTTACGAAATGGATGTCCGATAAAACCATAATCAGTCAAGAGACGACGCAGATCAGGATGCCCCTCAAAAAGAATGCCAAACAGGTCAAATGCCTCACGCTCATACCAATTAGCCGCGCTCCATATATTGGCAACCGAGCTAACCTTAGGCTCGTCATTATCAACAAAGGTACGCACACGCAGACGCACATTATGCTTGATAGAAAGCAGATGATAAACAACGGCAAAACGCTGTCCCGTCCAAGCGCCATCGCCATACTCAAGATAATCAACGCCACACAGATCAATCAGCTGCTCAAAGTGCATATCAGCATCATCACGCAACGCGGTACACACCTCAATCACCTGAGAGGAAGGTATTTCGATTGTCAGCTCACCAACCGCAATATTACAGCGCTCCAGATGCACCCCAAAACGGGCGCAAAGGCATTCGACTAATCTCTCAAGCGTAATGGACATAAATCAACTCTCAACGCGCAATGGTATTAGTACGACGAATTTTATTCTGCAACTGAATTATTCCGTAGAGCAGGGCCTCTGCTGTCGGAGGGCAACCGGGCACATAAATATCCACTGGAACTATTCGATCACAACCACGAACGACTGCATAAGAGTAGTGATAATACCCTCCGCCATTCGCACACGAACCCATGGAAATAACCCAACGCGGCTCGGACATCTGGTCATACACCTTGCGCAACGCAGGTGCCATCTTATTGACCAATGTACCTGCCACAATCATCACATCCGATTGACGAGGACTCGGGCGAAACACTACGCCAAAACGATCCAGGTCATAGCGCGCAGCACCAGCATGCATCATCTCAACGGCACAACAAGCAAGACCGAAAGTCATCGGCCAGAGCGAACCCGTACGAGCCCAGTTGATTAGCTTATCGGCGGTTGTAGTAACAACGCCCTTCTCAAGGATGCCTTCTATTCCCACTCCAAAGCCCCTTTTTTCCACTCATAAATAAAACCGACAACCAAAATACCAAGAAACAGCATCATGGACACAAAACCGAACATACCAATCTCCCTAAGCACAACGGCCCAAGGAAAGAGAAATGCGATTTCGAGATCGAAAATTATAAAAAGGATGGCAACCAAGTAATAACGCACATCAAACTTCATGCGTGAATCTTCGAACGCCTCAAAACCACACTCGTAAGGCGATAGTTTTGCGCTGTCCGGACGATGCGGCCCCATAACAAAACCAGCAACAATAGGCCCAACACCAAACAAAATGGCCAGAACCAAGAAGACCAATATTGGTAAGTAGTTTTCCAACATGATGCGCGATGCCACCCCTTCATTTAGACCCTAATTCAAACTCAAGGCCATTATCCGTAACTCAAATAGCATAGCTGCCATTATCGTCTTTAATTAACGACGAAAATGCAGTCTAGGCTAGTTATTTGCGCAGTGTCAATTCAAATAACCAAGATAGACGGCCTTTGCTTTCATAGGGTTATGAGATGTTTTTTATTATTAGAATCACGGGCTTATTTTTTATGATTTTTAAATAATTTTTTAATTTGGTGCCGATGGCCGGACTCGAACCGGCACAGCTTACGCCACTACCCCCTCAAGATAGCGTGTCTACCAATTTCACCACATCGGCAATTCTTTATAAATCAGAAACCTTATTCAGCCGGAAGGGCTGGTTTGTCTAATGGCAGATCCAATGCTGATTTACCAGTGACAGGCTGGCTCGAGACCGACTCAATCACACTCTTATGTTCAGTACGATGCCCACTCATATAAACCAACGTCAGGCTGGTTACAAAAAAAAGTGTGGCAACTACCGCAGTAGCTCGAGTCAAAAATGACGCAGAGCCCTGACTACCAAATACCGTTGATGAAGCACCACTACCAAAAGCAGCACCAACATCTGCCCCTTTGCCCCGTTGAACCAACACCAACACAATTAATGAGATTGTCAGCACAACATGAATCACAGTAAATACTGCAACCATTAAATCTTCCCCTGATTACCACCAACAGCGCTTATTTAACAGCGCCGCAGATTGTCAAAAATTCTTCAGCACTGAGAGATGCACCACCAATCAAACCACCATCAATATCAGCCTGGGCAAACAACTCTTCAGCATTATTTCCTTTGACGCTACCGCCATAAAGGAGCTGGATTTTAGCAGCTAACGCAGGGTTTTTCATAGCTATTCTTTGACGAATAAACGCATGAACCTCCTGCGCCTGCTTAGGCGTTGCAGTCATGCCTGTACCAATCGCCCAAACAGGCTCATAGGCAACCACAGCATTTTGCAGCGCCACCAAACCTTCCGCACTATCCAGGAGCACACCGATCTGACGGGCGATCACTTCCTCAGTCATGCCTGCTTGACGCTCCGCCAATAGCTCGCCAACACAAAATATTGGGATCATACCCGCATTACTAGCCACTATCACCTTTCCAGCTACAGCAGCGTCGCTCTCGCCGCACAGAGATCGACGCTCTGAATGGCCGATAATGACAAATTTACAGCCAACATCCAGCAACATGGAGGCGGATATCTCACCAGTATGCGCGCCATTTACATGTTGCGACACATTTTGGGCACCAAGGGCAATCGTCGAGTCTTTCAATAGCTCCTTTACCGCCGCCAAATAAACAAATGGCGGGCACAACACAACCTCATCTACGCAGACCGAACCAAAACCAGACTTGATCGCGGCAATCAGCTCCTCGCACGTTGCTGCGCTGCAGTTCATCTTCCAATTTCCGGCGACTAGTGACTTACGCATCGTAACTCCGAGCTTTGAAAATGAAGGCCAAATCTTACAGGCAGAAATTCAATAAATCAAACGTTTTTAAGTAGTTGGATGAAGCGCAATAGACATAGCCCACATCATAATTGCGCATATGCCCGTTCGACTTGCTCAGCCAGATACCGGGCACACTGACGCACTAACTCATCATCACGCCCCTCCACCATCACCCGAATCATCGGCTCTGTTCCGGACGCGCGCAACAGAACACGGCCATCACCATTTAAGCGAACATCCACCTCATGCAATGCGCGAGTCACTGCGGCAGAGCTAGCAAAATCAAAAGCATGCTCGGTACGGACATTAATTAAACTCTGAGGGTACTTCTCCATGCCCGATTTTAATTGATGCAGGGATTCCCCTTTCTCCACCATAGCGGCCAACACTTGCAGTGCCGCTACGATACCATCCCCCGTTGTGGTGTGATCCAAGCAGATAATATGGCCCGATGACTCTCCGCCAAGGGTCCAGTTTCCTTGCCTCAGCAAGTCCATCACGTAACGATCACCAACCGCACTACGATGCAGCTCAATATCGAGCTTTTTAAGAGCATGCTCAAGCCCCAGATTACTCATCACTGTTCCAACCACACCCCGCTTGAAGCCAGGTCGTTCCATACGAGCAACCGCTATAATGAATAGCAGCTCATCACCATCAAGCACCTCTCCTTTATGGTCAACCATAATCAGCCGATCACCATCACCATCCAACGCAATCCCTAGATTAGCCTGGTGCTGCATTACAGCTTGCTGCAAAACCTCTGGGTGGGTCGAGCCGCAGTTTTCATTAATGTTCAATCCATTTGGCTCGGCACCAATAACGATTACCTGCGCCCCCAACTCCTCAAGGACTAGCGGCGCCATGGCATAGGTTGCGCCGTGAGCACAATCAACAACAACCTTAAGGCCAGTCAGTGAGAGCCGCGAAGGAATAGTACTCTTGCAAAATTCAATATAACGACCTGCAGCATCCACCACGCGCTCTGCCTTACCCAAAGCGTCTGGCGCCACGGTCTCCATAGGTTTATCCAGCTCAACCTCAATGGCCATCTCAACCTCATCCGGCAATTTGGTACCATTCCCAGAAAAAAATTTGATGCCATTATCATAGTAGGGATTATGGGAGGCACTGATCACAATACCCGCATCAGCACGAAAAGTACGAGTGAGGTAGGCGATGCCTGGGGTAGGCATCGGCCCTAGCAATAAAATATCAACACCCGCTGCGGAAAGCCCGGCCTCTAACGCCGACTCAAACATATAACCGGAGATACGAGTGTCTTTACCAATTAACACCCTGCTCTGCCTGCCTCGCCCCTGAGCTAATACCCTACCAGCAGCCCAGCCAAGTCTCATCACAAACTCCGGTGTGATGGGGTACTGACCGACCCTGCCACGCACACCATCCGTACCAAAGTATTTTCTTTTATTAGCCATAATATCTACCTCATAATCCACAGTCTAAGAACTACCATGTCCTGCGTTTTGCACGGCGTAACATATCTTCATAATATCGACTGTCTCAGCTACATCATGGACACGAATAATGGCGGCCCCATGCCATAAAGCCAAGGTTGCAGCCGCCAAACTTCCGGGCAACCGTTCATGCACCGAATTATCCAAGATCGCGCCGATGAACGACTTACGCGACAACCCCACCAGTAGAGGCACGTCCAATACATTAAAACGATTTAAGCCATTGAGCATAGTGAGATTATGAGCCTGGGTTTTACCAAAACCAAACCCCGGATCAATCAGGAGACGTTCTATAGGGATGCCCGCCTCGAGACAAACATCAACACGCTGCTTCAAAAAAGAGAGTACGTCCTCCACAACATCGTCATACATTGGTGCAGCCTGCATAACTCGAGGCTCGCCTTGCATATGCATCAGACATACCCGCACCCCTGTCTGCACTGCTGCTGCTAACGCACCATCCTCGCGCAAAGCGCGTACGTCGTTGATCATCGTGGCGCCAGCGGCTACAGCTGCCATCATTACCGCGGGTTTACTGGTATCAATCGACACAATGACATCAAAACGCTCAGCGATGGCATCAACAACCGATACTGCACGTTCAATCTCGTCGAATTCTGAAACGGGCTGCGCCCCCGGACGCGTCGACTCAGCGCCCACATCAATAATATCAGCGCCTTCAGCGACCATCTGTTCGGCACGCCTTAATGCCAAATCTCGCCGCACATAACAGCCACCATCGGAAAAAGAGTCCTGCGTTACATTCAAGATCCCCATCACCTGAGGAGGTGAAAAGCCTTGCACCATCTCACAATACCTTCAGTCAAAACCGATAGCTCATTAAGAAAAAACGCCCCGCAAAGGCGAGGCGTTTTGGTTTTTCTACAACTTGAATATCAGTGCGATTCAGCAGGTCCGCCGACTTCTTTTTCAACTGATTTATCAGGCTGAATCTCACTATCTTTTACGCCACTGCCAGCGCCATCTTGAGGCTCATGATCGTTCCAGTCTTGAGGTGGACGAGGTACCCGTCCCTCCATAATGTCATTGATTTGCGCACTATCAATCGTTTCATATTTGATCAATGCCTCTGCCATCCTATGCATCTTTTCAAGATTTTCAACCAAAATTCTGTTGGCGCGCTGATAGTTACGATCAATAATCACCCGAACTTCTTGATCGATGGTATGAGCCGTCACATCAGAGACACTCTTGGACTGCGCCACCGAGTGCCCCAGGAAGACCTCACCCTGCTCTTCACTATAGGTCAACGGTCCCAGAACATCGGAGAGCCCCCATTTAGTGACCATATTACGGGCAATCTCAGTGGTGCGTTGAATATCGTTAGATGCACCAGTAGTCACTTTATCCGCGCCAAATATCAGCTCTTCAGCAATTCGGCCACCGAAGAGGGTGCTAATCTGACTCTCAAGGCGCTCCTTGCTATAACTGTAACGATCCTCTTCCGGCAGGAACATGGTCACACCAAGAGCCCGACCGCGCGGGATGATGGAAACTTTGTAGACAGGGTCATGTGAGGGCACCAGCCGCCCAACGATGGCGTGTCCCGCCTCATGGTAAGCAGTCAGCTTTTTCTCCTCATCATTCATCACCATGGATTTGCGCTCTGCGCCCATCATGATTTTATCTTTGGCCCGCTCAAACTCATCCATGCCCACCATTCGCTTATTAAAACGCGCTGCAAACAAAGCGGCTTCATTTACGAGGTTGGCCAGATCCGCACCGGAGAATCCAGGGGTGCCACGAGCAATCAGACTCGGCTTCACATCATCGCCCAGTGGCACCTTACGCATGTGAACACGCAGGATCTGTTCACGACCGCGCACATCAGGTAGTGGTACAACAACTTGCCGATCGAAACGACCAGGACGTAACAACGCTGGATCAAGCACATCAGGCCGATTGGTGGCCGCGATAACAATCACGCCTTCATTGCCTTCAAAGCCATCCATCTCCACCAGTAACTGATTGAGTGTTTGCTCGCGCTCATCATGACCACCACCAAGACCCGCACCACGATGTCGGCCCACCGCATCTATTTCGTCGATAAAGATGATGCAGGGGGTGTGCTTCTTGGCCTGCTCAAACATATCGCGCACACGCGAGGCACCCACACCGACAAACATCTCGACAAAGTCGGAACCGGAGATGGAGAAGAATGGCACCTTGGCCTCACCAGCGATTGCTTTCGCCAGCAGGGTTTTACCAGTACCTGGTGAACCAACCATCAAGACGCCACGGGGAATCTTGCCTCCCAGCTTATGGAACTTGCTCGGATCACGCAGAAACTCGACCAGCTCCCCCACCTCCTCCTTGGCCTCTTCAACACCAGCCACATCGGCAAAAGTGACCTTGATCTGGTCTTCGCTCAGCAGTTTGGCCTTGCTCTTGCCAAAGGACATGGCACCACGGCCACCACCACCGCCCTGCATCTGGCGCATGAAGAAGATCCAGACACCGATCAGCAACAGCATTGGGAACCAGGAGATGAATATTTGAGTCAAGAACCCCTGCTGTTCAGGAGGGCGGGCATTTATCTCTACGCCACTTGCAAGCAGATCACCTACCAAACCGCGATCATCGGGGCTATAGGTAATAAAGCGCTCACCCGATGTGGTCACACCTTGAATTGAGCGCCCTTCAATTACAACTTTCCCCACCTTGCCGCTCTTCACATCGCTGATGAATTGCGAATATGGCATTGCTTCGGAGGTTACTTGAGACGGACCGAAGTTGCTGAAAACCGACATCAGCACAATCGCGATCACCACCCACAAAATCAGATTTTTTGCCATATCACTCAACGTTAATCCCTCTCCAGAACAAGGAAGGCCCAGTCCCACACATCAGATACTAGATGCCTGACAGGGGTCAATCCTCTAATCGAAAAAATACTACACTTTAAGTTCACGCGCCACCAGATAAACCTCACGACTGCGTGGGCGTGAGGCCTTGGGCTTGCGTATCAATACTTTGCCAAAGCTGCCACGAACCTCGTTCACATACTCATCAAAACCACTACCTTGGAAGACCTTGGCCACAAAAACACCTTTAGGTCCCAACACTTGGCGGGCAAAATCAAGTGCCAACTCCACCAAGTACATCGCCTTTGGCTGATCCATAGCCGCCATACCGCTTATATTGGGGGCTATATCCGAAATTACAAGATCAATCTTACGATCACCAACCAACTCCAGCAATTGATCCATGACTGCCTGTTCACGAAAATCACCCTGAATGAAATCCACATCGGCCAATGCGTCCATAGGTAAAATATCCAACGCAAAGATACGTCCATTGTCGCCTACAAACTTTGCAACAACCTGAGACCAGCTCCCTGGAGCCGCACCCAGATCAATCACAAGCATGCCCGGCCTCAGCAGTTTGTCACGTTCATTCAACTCCAGCAGCTTATAGGCTGCTCGCGAACGGTAGCCATCCTGGCGCGACTTGAGCACATACTGATCCGACTCGTGCTCCTGCAACCAACGGTTGCTGCTTTTACTCTTGGCCATGTGAACAGCCTGCCTTGGCACGCTGCGCCTGTTCTACACGCCGCGTTTTTGCCACCAGCCAGACCATCGCAGATAGGCCATATCCAGCAAGAAACAGCATCTGACCAAACCCACTCTCAATCAAACGGTCATGAATCAACCAGACAACCAAGCCCACAATGATGACCAGCGCAAGATCGAATTTAACGCCATTAAACGGGCTGGCGGCAACGGTGAAACTGCGTCGCCGACGTGGTAGACTTGGCTCCCTTTCTGGATGGGCCATGATGGAGTTACCCTTAGAATATGTCTCTTAACGAAGATAAAAAACGCCAGTTACGTAAACTGGGCCACACACTCAAACCACTGGTTACAATCGGTACTAATGGTCTAACTGATGCCGTCTATGCTGAGTTCGACAGCACCATCGCCCACCATGAACTGATCAAGGTCAAAGTCAATGCTGACGAACGCGAGAATCGTGACGCCATGATTGTAGAGCTTTGCCAACGTACTAACTCTGAGCTAATACAGCGTGTTGGTCATATCGCTTTGATCTTCCGCCGTAATCCGCAGAAACCAAAAATTCACATTTGATTTAATCAGGCCTGCTCAGTCGGGCGGGCCTGCATCACCAGATAGATCCCCAGCAGCGAATTCAGCAGATAGAGGACTGAAGAGATGCCATGCAGGCGACCAAACTGACTCGCCGCCTCACTACCAGGTAGCAGACCAGCCGCTTTAAGATCCTGCATTAGCGGCTGCAATACGAAAAAACCAATTGCCAACAGCACCAACATCGCCAACAACACCTGCACCCGTCGCGCCCTCAACCAGCCACCTTTGGCTGCAATCAGAGCACTCAACAGCAGCGCGCCGCCACAAACAAAACCAACAATGCTCATGGCCGAGAACATATTGCCAGCGACCTCACCGGCTAGACGACGATCATCCAGAGAGTGAAAAAGAACTGGAACGGCCAAGTAACCTACAGCAAACAAACCACCCACCCAAAGAGTCTGTAGCAGCTGCTCACCCTTAAACAACAAAGTGTTATTCATTTAAATGTAGTGCACAGCAAGAATTTCATACTCTTTGTCGCCCACAGGCGCTTTAACGATTGCCACATCCCCCTCCTCTTTGCCGATCAGGGCACGCGCAATAGGCGAGCTAATGGAGATACGACCCTTGCTGATATCGGCCTCCAGGTCACCCACAATTTGATAGGTCACTTTCTGTCCTGTCGCATCATCGGAAAGATCAACAGTGGTGCCAAACACCACGCGCCCGGTCGGTTCCATTTTAGTGACATCAATCACCTGAGACTGAGAAAGCTGCCCTTCCAAATCAGAGAGACGCCCCTCGATGAAGCCCTGCTGCTCACGAGCGGCATGATATTCAGCATTTTCTTTCAGATCGCCATGGGCGCGCGCTTCAGCGATTGCCAAAATCACTCGCGGACGGTCTACGGTCTTGAGCTGATGCAGCTCTTCACGCAGACGCTCGGCGCCTTTGGCCGTCATTGGGATAGTGCTCATGCAGAAATCTCCTTATGTAAGTCCTGCAAACGGTTAACGCCATGGTCAGTATCATATTTCAGTGCCATACATGTGGCCATAGCACCTGACATGGTGGTGGTGTAGTTGACCTTGTGCTGTAACGCCTGGCGCCGGATCATGTAGGAGTCGGCACTCGCCTGACGCCCCTCAACGGTGTTGATGATCAGATCGATCTCGTCATTTTTGATCATATCGACGATATGGGGCTGCCCCTCTGCAACCTTATTAACACGTTTGCAAGGGACACCCGCCTCTTCCAGAATTTTGGCCGTGCCGCGGGTCGCGCAGAGTTCAAAGCCGATCTCCACCAGATCCTTGCCTACACTCACCAGATGGATCTTATCGGCATCACGCACGCTGATGAAGGCACGGCCACTACGTGGCATATCAACACCGGCGCCAATCTGAGACTTGGCAAAGGCCTCGGCAAAGGTCGCTGCAACCCCCATCACTTCGCCGGTTGACTTCATCTCTGGACCCAGAATTGGGTCTACACCCGGGAATTTGGCAAAGGGGAAAACCGCCTCTTTAACGCAGTAATAAGGTGGCACTATCTCTTTGGTCATACCCTGTTGCGCCAGCGTCTGCCCCACCATACAGCGCGCCGCGATCTTTGCCAATGGCTTACCAATCGCCTTGGAGACAAACGGCACCGTCCGCGAGGCGCGTGGATTCACTTCAATCACGTAGATCTGCTCATCCTGGATTGCAAACTGCACGTTCATCAATCCCACAACGTTCAGACCACGGGCCATTTTCACCACCTGATCACGCAACTCAGCCTGATGCTCGGCGGAGACGCTGTAAGGCGGCAATGAGCAGGCCGAATCACCCGAGTGAACACCCGCCTGCTCGATATGCTCCATCACGCCACCGATGACCACATCGGCACCATCGCTGATGGCGTCAACATCAAGCTCAACGGCGTTATCCAGAAAGCGGTCCAGCAGAATCGGCGAGTCGTTGGAGACCTTTACCGCATTTTTCATATATCTGAGCAGGCTCTCCTCGTTGTAGACAACCTCCATCGCCCGGCCGCCCAGCACATAAGAGGGGCGTACCACCAGCGGGAAGCCCATCTCACGAGCGCGCTCAACCGCCTCTTCAGGATTACGGACAGTGCAGTTGGGTGGCTGACGCAGTTCCAGTTTCTGCAATAATTTCTGGAAGCGCTCACGATCTTCTGCCAGATCAATGGAGTCTGGGGTGGTGCCAATGATCGGCGCACCCGCTGCTTCAAGGGCGCGCGCCAGTTTAAGTGGTGTCTGGCCACCGTACTGAACGATGATCCCTTTTGGCTTCTCTATGTGCACAATCTCCAGCACATCTTCCAGCGTCAACGGCTCAAAATAGAGTCGGTCAGAGATGTCATAGTCAGTGGAAACAGTTTCCGGATTACAGTTGACCATAATGGTTTCGTAACCATCTTCACGCAGCGCCAACGCCGCGTGCACGCAGCAGTAGTCAAACTCAATACCTTGGCCAATGCGATTAGGACCACCACCCAGCACCATGATCTTTTGTCTGTTTGTCGGCGCTGACTCACACTCCTCTTCATAAGTGGAGTACATGTAGGCAGTCGCGGTTGAGAATTCGGCAGCACAAGAGTCAACACGTTTGTAGACTGGACGCACACCCAGAGCATGGCGTTTATTACGCACTTCACCTTCGCTGATATTTAGCAGACGGGCGAGGCGACGATCAGAGAAGCCCTTACGTTTGAGTTCAAACATGCGCTCCTTGGTGAGAGTGGCAACGCCTTTGGCCCGCACCTCACTCTCGCTCTTGACGATATCTTCGATCTGCACTAGGAACCACGGATCGATGCTGCTGAACTCGCACACCTCATCCACTGACCAGCCCTGCCGGAAGGCATCCGCCACATACCAAAGACGATCAGGACCGGGGATACGCAACTCATGACGCAGTTTATTTTTGACCCCTTCGGAGTCCATGCTGGTATCCAGCACTTCATCAAGACCATCAACACCGGTCTCAAGACCACGCAACGCCTTTTGCAACGACTCTTGGAAGGTACGGCCGATGGCCATCACCTCGCCCACCGATTTCATCTGGGTACCCAGGGTCGGCACCGCCTGAGGGAATTTTTCAAAGGTGAAACGGGGCACCTTGGTGACCACGTAGTCAAGGCTCGGCTCAAACGATGCTGGCGTGGCACCGCCGGTGATCTCGTTCTTCAACTCATTCAGGGTGTAGCCCACTGCCAGCTTGGCCGCCACCTTAGCAATGGGGAAACCGGTGGCCTTGGAAGCCAGCGCCGATGAACGCGAGACACGTGGATTCATCTCGATGACAATCATACGGCCATCCACCGGGTTGATGGCAAATTGAACATTAGCGCCGCCAGTATCAACACCGATCTCACGCAACACCGCCAGCGAGGAATTGCGCATGATCTGGTACTCCTTATCCGTCATCGTCTGCGCCGGGGCCACAGTGATGGAGTCACCCGTGTGCACGCCCATCGGATCAAGATTTTCAATGGAGCAGACGATGATGCAGTTGTCTTCATGGTCACGCACCACCTCCATCTCGTACTCTTTCCAACCGATGATGGACTCTTCAACCAACAGCTCCTTGGTAGGAGAAAGATCAAGGCCGCGCTCGCAGATCTCCAGGAACTCTTCTTTGTTATAAGCGATACCACCACCGCTACCACCCATGGTGAATGAGGGGCGGATGATGGTGGGGTAACCGACACGGGCCTGAACCTGCAACGCCTCCTCAATGCTATGCGCCACCGATGAGTCAGGCATGTCGAGACCGATCCTGATCATCGCCTTACGGAACAGATCACGATCTTCAGCCTTGTTGATTGCATCACGACGGGCACCGATCATCTCGACATTAAACTTTTCCAGCACACCATGCCGGTCCAGATCGAGGGCGCAGTTCAATGCGGTCTGGCCGCCCATGGTCGGCAGCAGCGCATCGGGGCGCTCCTTTTCGATGATTTTGGCAACGGTCTGCCAGGTGACTGGCTCGATGTAGGTGGCATCCGCCATGTCCGGATCGGTCATGATGGTGGCCGGATTGGAGTTGACCAGGATGACGCGGTAACCCTCTTCGCGCAGCGCCTTGCAGGCTTGCGCGCCAGAGTAGTCAAACTCACAGGCCTGGCCAATAACAATCGGGCCAGCGCCAATAATTAGTATGCTTTTAATGTCGGTACGTTTTGGCATCGCTTACTCAATCACTCGTCGTGTTGTTCTTGGAGGGAGGGCCTATTTTGAGGCCGCTTTGATCAGCTCAATAAAATGGTCAAAGAGCGGCGCCGCATCGTGGGGGCCGGGGCTCGCCTCAGGGTGTCCCTGAAAGCTAAAGGCTGGCGCATCAGTACGGTGAAGCCCTTGCAAAGAGCCGTCGAAGAGCGAACGGTGAGTCGCCTTCAAATTTGCGGGCAGGGTTGCATCATCCACCGCAAAGCCATGGTTTTGGCTGGTGATCATCACCCGCTTGGTCGCAAGTTCTTCAACCGGATGGTTGGCACCATGATGGCCAAACTTCATTTTTAAGGTCTTGGCACCACTGGCCAGAGCCAACAGTTGATGGCCGAGGCAGATACCAAAAGTGGGTGTACCGCTGGCAATAATTTTTTTGATCGCTGCAATGGCGTAGTCACAAGGAGCAGGATCGCCGGGACCATTCGAGAGAAAAACACCATCAGGCTTCATGGCCAATACCACCTCAGCCGAGGTCTGGGCAGGCACAACCGTCAGGCGGCAGCCACGATCCACCAGCATCCGCAAAATATTACGTTTGACGCCGTAGTCGTAGGCAACAACATGGTAGGAAAGCTCAGAGTCACTACGTGATAGATGGCCCTGACCAAGGGTCCAGCTACCCTCGTTCCAGGGATAGCTCTCTTTAACAGTAACCTCTTTGGCCAGATCCATGCCGGCAAGCCCGGCAAAGCCCTTGGCCGCCGCCAGCGCCGTCACCTCATCAAGGTTAGCACCCGCGATGATGCTGCCATTCTGGGCGCCGGTCTCACGCAGGATACGGGTCAGCTTACGGGTATCGATATTGGCGATGCCGATTACACCATGACGTTTGAGGTAGGCATCAAGCGCCTCCTGCTTGCGCCAGCTGCTGGCGACAAGGGGCAGATCACGGATCACCAAGCCACTGGCGGCAACACTGGGGGACTCTTCATCCTCGCTATTGACGCCGGTGTTACCGATGTGGGGGTAGGTCAGAGTGACAATCTGTTTGCAATAGGAGGGATCAGTGAGGATCTCCTGATAGCCGGTCATGGAGGTATTAAACACTACCTCACCCACAGTGAGCCCCTGCGCGCCAATGGATTTACCATAAAACAGCGCGCCATCTTCCAGAACCAAAAGGGCAGACTTTTCCAACTCATCCTCCAAGCTTTAGTTGCAACAAAGCGGAGTGGCTCTTACGACCCACCCCGCTGTGCGTTCTAAAAATACGGTACTAAACGGTTGCGCGGATTCTACTTTACCTAACCCTCCCCTGTCCATGGGGATTTACTGGCAATAACTGCCAAATAACAAACACTTAGCCCCACTCATCCATTTCAACCCCAAACACTGCCAGCACCCCCTGCGGCTCAACCTATTGATATTCCAGTAAGTAAACAGCCCTTTGTCAGGCATGTGGATGATACCCGCCTCCCGGTAGACACACCCTCTGCCGGACGTACTATAAAAAAGCCATGCCCGATGGGCATGGCTTCCTTCAAATCTGAAAAACAAGACAACCTTTCAGCTCAAGCATTACTGCCAGTTGGCGGCAAGCACCGGAGCCAGAGCTGTTTCATATTCAGGCGACAACGTCGTCTGTCCGGCGGCAGGCGGGGCAAACGAAGCCATAGCACTTACCAGCGCATCGACCCGACTATCCAGCAACATTTTTCCATCAGCAGTCTTGAACTGTTCAGCGTGATATTGGTTGCCCAGATACCAGTCCTTCATCACCATGCGGTCAGAGGTGCCAATGATACTGACATCCAGATTGTTGCCAGCGCGTGTAAACCAGAGCTGATTATTCGTAATGCCTGAACCGAACAATGCCAGATCACCATTACCCACCGCCGCATCATTCTCCGTTACCGTATCAACACCGTAGCCGCGACCAAACATATAGGTATCATTTCCTGCACCACCTATCAGCGAATCATTCGCTGCCCCACCATTAAGAATGTTGTTGGCACCGTTGCCAACCAACGCGTTGTTCAAGCCATTACCCGTGCCATTGACTGCGGCAATGCCAGCCAATGTCAGATTTTCGATATTGGTGCCCAGCGTGTAGGTGACACTGCTTTGAATTGTGTCCACGCCTTGGTCGTAATTCTCACCCACCGCGTCGCCCGTATGATCAACAAGGTATGCGGCATCGCCTTTGCCGCCGTACATCCGGTCAGCGCCCGCGCCACCATCAAGCGTGTTGTTGCCAACATTGCCGTCCAGGGTGTTGGCGCCGGTATTCCCGGTGGCATTCGTATTCTCGGCGCCGGTCAGGGTGAGGATCTCAACATTCTGTGCCAGCGTATAGCTGACTGAACTCTCTACGCTGTCAAAGCCACCATTGGCTTGCTCGTTGATGACGTCTGCCGCATGGTCAACCACGTAGCGATCATTGCCGACTCCACCGGCCATGATATCCTTCCCCGCACCGCCATTGAGCAAGTCGCTGTCCGCCAGATTGACACGCAGCGCACCGTTGCTCCATATCGGCTCCTTCCCTCTCACCCACCCAACGCCATCAAACGCCGCACTGCCCCCGCCGAAATCAACGATCGCTTTACGATCGTTACTGGCAATCTGGGTGCCGTTAACAATCACCGCTTGCACATACAGGTTGCGATCGGACTTGGTGGCAGCGTCATAGGCATCATTGGTAAAGACAACGTCGATATCTTGCGCCACCATGCCCAATGTGGCGGGGCTGATCACGTAGTCAGTGTAGCTCGTGGCGGTGACTTCCATCTGGGCCACCACGACACCACCCACCCGCACTTGCATGGTCGGACTTCCCCCATACGCCTGACTACCCTTGGCGCGGATCACGAGGCTGTTGATGGTGGGCGCCACGGGTGTCGTGCTGCCTTGACCATCGAGAACGTCGTCGCCACCGCCGCCATTAAGGACGTTGTCAGCACCGTTGCCAACCAACATGTTGTTCAAGCCATTACCTGTTCCATTGATAGCGCCCGTGCTAATCAGCGTAAGTCTTTCGACATTGGCGCCCAGCGTATAACTAATGGATGATTGCACGATATCATCGTCTTCGTTCACGCTTTCGATCACGACGTCGCCTATATTCTCCACCACGTAGGTGTCGTTACCCAGCCCACCAATCAATGTATCAGCCCCGGCTCCTCCGTTCAGAGTATCGTTGCCAATGCCTCCAGTCAGTAGATTGATGGCGCTGTTGCCCGTCAGAATATTGTTGAGTTCGTTACCAGCACCATTGATGGCAGATATCCCAGTAAGCATGAGATTCTCCATATTAGCCATTAAGGTATAAGCAATCACACTTTGCACAAGGTCAGTGCCTTCGTTTAACCCCTCAGTCACGATATCGCCCACACTGTCTATCACGTAGGTATCATTGCCGACACCGCCACTGAGGGTGTCGTTGCCAGCGCCGCCATTAAGGACGTTGTCAGCGCCGTTGCCAACCAACATGTTGTTCAAGCCATTGCCCGTGCCATTAATAGCGCCCGTGCTAATCAGCGTAAGTCTTTCGACATTGGTGCCCAGCGCATAACTAATGGATGACTGTACGGTGTCATCACCTTCGTTCACGCTTTCGCTTTCGATCACGACGTCACCGGCACTCTCCACCACGTAGGTGTCGTTACCCAGCCCACCTCTCAACGTGTCGGCACCCGCGCCGCCATTCAGGATGTTGTTGACTGAACTACCAATCAGGACATTGTTGAGCGTATTGCCCGTGCCGTTGATCG
>JAYWDX010000165.1:0-7733 GCA_043779675.1 Tenderia sp. (SeqCode) | reverse complement strand
AACTGTTGCTGCACATAGATTTTTTTAGGCGTGGCATTCACCTCAATATAAATATCTTCGTTCTGCTGCGCCTGTTGTGAATTAGTTGTTGCCGTCACGTTCAGCAGCATTGGTTGGCTCTTTTCACCACCCACGGTAAAGGCGGGGATCTGAATCTCACCAGCATGTTTGGCCATCAACTGCACCTGCCACTGCTGCTTACGGCTGATCTGACCATTTATGATTTGCAGAGTGGTATTGCTGTTCTGCCCCAGCAGCTCAAAATTATTTTGCAAGATCGAGAAGTCGGGTGTGTCACCACCACCATCACTCTCGACCGTTAGGGTGAGTGACTCATCGAGCGCCACCGGATTACGATCAACAAAGGCGGAAACGGCTGCCCAGGTTTGTGTGCTTAACAGAAGCAACACTGCTGCGATGCAGCAGATCTGTTTTGTCATCACCATGCTATCTCTTCCTCGCCCTGCTGTTGCGGTTGCCGCTGATACTGATACTGAAACTTACGTCGCCACAGGCCACCCGGATCATCCGGGATGCGTTGTAACCACTGCTCGTTGGCACGCTGCTCTTCACTTTGTTGCGCCTGATGTGCAGCTGGCTGCTGTTGATCTGGCTTCTGCGGTGGTGGTTGCTGCGCTTTAGTCGCCTGTTGTTGTGCAGATTGCGGTTTGGCGTCCGGCTGTTTGTCAGACTTGCCAGCATCACTCTGCTGTTGCGGCTCTTTGCCCTGACCTTTTTCTTCACTCTGTTTGCCGTCGCTGTCAGCGGGCTGCTGCGACCCAGAACCATTCTCTGATTTATCTTGTGACTTATCTTGCGAACCTTGTTGCTGTTGGGAGTTGTCACCCTTGTTTTTGTCATTTTTTTTATCTTGCTGTTGCAGCAGTTTCTTTACCAGCTCACGATTCTCTTTGGCATCCTGCATGGTGGGCTCACGTTTGAGCGCTTCGTCATAGGCGCTTATCGCCTCGGGCAGACGCCCCGTTTTTGCCAACGCATTACCTCGATTGTAATGGCCATCGGCGCTATCAACTCGCTGCAACGATTCCAATGATTTTTCATAATCACCGGCCCGATACTGTGCCGCACCACGCCATGCAGGTTGAGTAAAGAGCTGCGCTGCCTTGGCCGCATCGCCCGCTTCAAGGGCGCGTTGCCCCTGCTGATCGCTGTTGGACCAGAGACTATTCCACTCAAAGGCATGGGCCGTTTGTGGCTGTGGCAGGATCAGCAACGCCAGCACTACGGCGGCAAGATAACCGCGTCTGAATGCAAATGCCGCCAGCAACAACAGTGGCAACAATAACCAGACCCCCATCTCCTGCCACTGGTCACTCATCATCTCTGTGCTCTTGTTGGTCTGCGCTGTAGTGCTGTCAGCGTCAACCTGCGCCAGCAATGTATTGATATCGCTGTCGTCACTGCTCATGTGACGGTAGAGCCCACCGCCCTGCTGCGCCACAGCGGTCAAGCTGGCATCGTCAAGCTTAGGAATGACCATAGCGCCGTTGGCATCGGTGAGAAATCCGCCCACCTTCAACATTGGAATTGGCGCACCTGTGGCGGTGCCCACACCCATGACCAACAGGCGATGACCAGCGGCCTGCAGCGCACCGATCGCATCACTGAGCGGCGACGGCGCAACACCTTCCACGCCATCGGTCACCAACAATACACTGCCATGTGCAACACCGGCCTGCTGCAACAATTGCAGTGCCATGGCGATGGCGCGATCAGGACGTGACCCCTGCGCTGGCATCAGATCGGTGGTCATGCTTGGCAGTTGGCTGATGATTGTCTTGCTGTCGCTGGTGAGTGGCGTCACCACAAACGCTGTGGCGGCATAGACGACCAGCGCTGTTTGCCCTTCTTTACGTTGATTAAGAATATCAACCAGCTTGAGGCGCGCCCGCTCCAGACGACTGGGACGTACATCGGCGGCATCCATGGAGCGTGACAGATCGAGCAACACCACCAACCCCGACTGCTGACGAAAAACCGGCTGTTCCAGTTTTTGCCACGTCGGTCCTGCCAGTGCCGCAATCGCCAGCAGGCCAGCCAGCCCCAACACTAGCAGTGGCCAGGAGTGGCGCCGCACACTGCTGCCAGCGATCAACAGATGTGGCAGCAGCCGCGCATCCACCACCGCACGCCAGCCACGACTCAGCAGGCGCTGACGCCAGAGCAGCCACACCAATATAAATAGTGGCACTACGGCCCAGAACCAGTCAGGACGAATAAAATGGAATTCACTGTAATTCATCGCCGCACACCTTTTACTAACGCGATCAAACCCGCCAACAGCAGCGCCAGTGACAACGGCCAGTAAAACAATACCTGCTGTGGTCTAAAGGTCTGCGACTCCAGCTGTACCGGTTCGAGTTCATTGAGCAGCTGATAGATCTGCTCCAACTCGGCACTGTCGCGGGCGCGAAAATAACGACCGCCGGTGGCATTGGCGATAGCAGTGAGTGTCTTTTCATCCAGATCACTCGAGGGGTTGATGCGCTGTGTACCAAACAGCGAACGCACCATCAACTCATCAGCGCCGACACCGATGCTGTAGATCTTCAACCCCTGCTCGGCCGCCAGTTCAGCCGCCTTGAGCGGTTCAATCTCACCGGCGGTATTGGCGCCGTCGGTCAGCAGTATCAAGACACGTCCCCCTTGTGGATTATCACGCAGCCGTTTTACCGCCAGACCGATGGCATCACCAATCGCCGTCTGCGGCCCGGCCAAACCTATCACCGCCTCGCGCAGCAGTGTGCGTACCGTGGCGCGATCAAAGGTGAGTGGTGCTTGTACATAGGGCTGAGTACCAAAAAGAATCAGGCCGATGCGGTCGCCAATACGGCGTTCGATAAAATCGCTGGCAACGTATTGAGTGGCGACAAGACGATTGACCTGTTTGCCATTGATGGTGAAGTCTTCGGTCTGCATGCTGTCAGAGAGATCCACCGCCAACATCAGGTCACGGCCACTCACCGGCAGCTCTATTGGCGCGCCATACCAGATGGGGCGCGCGGCGGCTGTCACCAGCAATAACCAGGCAATGGCAGCAAACCACAACAACCAACGCCCGCGTTTGGCAACACGCAACGTCTGCTGCTGATGCGTGGTAAAGCTCTGTAGTTGCGGCACCCGCAACGCTGCCTCTTCTGCCGTTGCCGTAGCGGGCCAAAGCCAGCGGATCAGCAATGGCAGCGGCAGTACTGCAAACAGCCAGGGCCATAAAAATTCGATCATCGCGCCACCCCCGCAATCCAGCGTTCACATAGGGTGGTGAGTTCGCCCAGGTCAACATCAACGCGGGCACTATACGGGGCTGTGATCAATACCCGGCCCTGCTGCGCAAAGCCTGGCTGCTTCATCTGTTGATCAAGAAAGCTGAGCCACTTCTCACCGGTGAGTGAAGCCACCTCAGCACGTGGAAAACGGGTGATGGCGACACGCCGCAACAGTTTGGAGAGTTCAACCACCAACTCTTTAGGTGCAAGTTGCTGCTGTTGCAATTGCTGCAACTCTGCCAGCGCCTCGCGCCGCCACTGCTGGCGTTGATGATGGTGATAGAACCAGTAACCCAGCGCCACTAAAATAATAATCAGCAACAACAGCAACCACCAGCCGATAGCAGGCGGCCACCATGAGACCGGTGCAGGTAGATGGATGTCGTGCAGTTGGCTCAGATCGGGATTCACAGCTTGCCTCCCAGGCCACGTTGCAACACTGCCAACGGATCATCCGCCGTGCTCATGGGCAGCAGGTAGAGGCCATGACGGCGGCAGAACTGCTGCAACTCGGCCTGCTGCCACTGGTAGCGCCGACGGTACTCTTCACAGACGGCGACAAGTGTACTGTCGATGGTGACAATACTTTCACCATCACTGACACGATAGCGCCCCGCTGGTGGCAGCTCCGCCTCCAGCGGATCGTGAATTGAGATCAGCACCAGATCGCTGTGGCGTGACAGCTGTATCAGCTGCGCCCGCGCCTGTTCATCAAGATCACCAAAATCACTCAACAGAAAAATCAGGCTGCCGGGCTGGGCCACCCGCCGCAATCGCAACAGTGATTGATGCAGCGCCGTTACCGCCGGTTGTTCATGGGAGGCTGTTTGAGTACGGCTCCAGACACTAACACCTGCCATCTTTTTAAAAAGATGCAGCAGCGCCTGTTTGCCACGCTTGGGGCGCAGCTCCAGATGTTCCGCCTCAGAAAAAATCAGCGCACCGATGCGGTCACCATGCTGTATCGCACTCCACCCCAGCAACGCCGCCGCCTGTGCAGCACGCACCGATTTATAGGCGCCCTGCGTAGCAAAAAACATGGGCCGACGCAGATCCGTCCACAACAACACCATACGTTCACGCTCTTCACGAAACACCTTGGTATGCGGCTTACCACTGCGCGCCATTACCCGCCAGTCCAGGCTACGCACATCATCACCAGGCGTGTAGGGACGTGACTCCTCAAACTCCATACCGCGTCCCTTAAAGGGCGAGAGATAACCGCCACTCTGCTGGGCGCGAATACGGGTAGGCTTAAGTTGCAGCGACGCCGCGCCGTGATGCAGAGCGATGAGTGACTGTGCAGTGACGCGGATAACATCGTCGTCGAGCGACGTGGCGACTGGTTGTACATGTTGTTTTTTACGGAACAGCTGCATCATGGCACGGCAATCTGGTACAGCAGTGCCTCAACAAAACGATCTACCGTGATGCCTTCGGCTTCGGCCTCATAACTGAGCAACACCCGGTGGCGCAGCACATCATAGGCCATGATCTGGATATCTTCCGGGCTGACATAATCACGTCCGGCCAACCAGGCGTGGGCGCGGGCGCAACGATCGAGCGCGATGGTGGCGCGTGGACTGGCGCCCCACTGCACCCAGCTGGCCAGCTCGGCACCGTAGGCCGCTGGGTTGCGGGTGGCAAGAATGATTTCGATCAGATAGCGCTCAAGGTTATCACCCATGTGGAGCTGTAATACTTCGTCGCGGGCCTGGAACAGGGTCTGCTGGGTCAGCCGTTGCGTCACTGCGGTATCGCGATGCGATGATGCTGCCTCGCGCCGTGTCAGTTGCAGAATTTTGCGCTCGGCATCGGCCGAAGGATAGGTGATGTTGACGTGTAACAGAAAGCGGTCGAGCTGCGCCTCGGGCAGTGGATAGGTGCCCTCCTGTTCGATGGGGTTCTGGGTCGCCATCACCAGGAACAGCTCGGGCAGTCTGTAGGTGGTGGAGCCAACGGTGATCTGGCGCTCGGCCATCGCCTCCAGCAGCGCCGACTGCACCTTGGCCGGGGCGCGATTGATCTCGTCGGCCAATACCAGGTTATGAAACAGCGGCCCGCGCTGAAACTGGAACGAGCCGTCCTGAGGGCGGAAAATGTCGGTGCCGGTGAGGTCAGCGGGCAGCAGGTCGGGCGTGAACTGGACACGATGAAAGTCCGCCTCAATCGCCATGCTCAACGCCTTGATGGCGCGGGTCTTGGCCAGCCCCGGTGCCCCTTCCACCAGCAGGTGGCCATCAGCGAGCAGCGCAATCAATAACCGCTCCACCAACATCTCCTGACCGATGATCTGTTGCGATATCTGCTGTTTAAGCGTCTGCAATGCCTGTTGCGTGGTGGAGAGTTCCATTGCTATTCCTAATCTATTGGTTAATTTTGATGGCACCATTCTAACAAAGCGAGGTGCACAAAAGGGCCGTGAAAACAGCCATCGGTTCCGTCGCGCCTTTGTCACAAAATCTTCACAGCTCTTTCACTGCCGGTTAATATTACCGGCCAATACTCAGCGCTCGAACCTTTAACCTTCGGGAGACTTGAACATGAACCATTTCAAACTCAGCACCGTCACCAGCGCCGTTGTTCTCTGCCTGTCCGTATCCGCCGCCCATGCCGACAAGGGCAGCCAGACCGGCCCGTTCGGCTTCACCCCCATCAACGCTTCGGCCAACGTTGCGGCTTGGAACCCAGCTTCACCATGGAAGTTGCCTGAGGGCTTCACCCAGCGCGTCATCTCCAATGAGACCAACCTCAACATCTATGACAATGGCCGTGATGACTGGCACGACATGAACACCGTCAACGAAACCGGCAAACATGCTGGCCGTTATCTCTACCGCACCCACGAGGTGCGTGGTGTGCCTGAAGGTGGCGCCGTCTCCGTGGTCGACCTGAAGACCGGCGCGGCCCGCGTGCTGGCGCAGAACGTCACCTGGACCGCCCTCGACGGCATTGCCTGGACCCCATGGGGCACCGTGCTGTTCGCGGAAGAGACCACCAATGGCCGCCTCTTCGAGATCACGCTGGACGAGCAAAACCCGATGTACGGCACCGTCTCTGAACGTCCCGCCGTGGGCCTGCTGGCCCATGAGGGGATTCAAATCGGCAGCGATGGCGCGGTCTATGTCGTCGATGAGTTCCGTGGCCAGAAGGAAGGGTATGGCGGCGGCATCTATAAGTTTGTAGCCAACAGCTACGGCGATCTCACCTCCGGCAAGCTCTATGTGCTAAAGGTAACTGGCAACAGCGATGGTACTGGTTTGGGTGAGTGGGTCGGACCAATCGACCCTTACACCGCCCGCCAGGCGGGCACTACGGCCGGTGGTGCCAGCTATAATCGTCCGGAAGATCTACAGATCATCGGCAATACCCTTTATGCCGCCATTACCGAGGGCGACTTCCTGGCAGGCAAGGAGAGTTATGACGGCCGTGTATTGGCTATCGATCTTTCTTCCATGATGGTCAGCAACTTCATCAAACCTGGTATCAATGTTCCGATTGAGATCGGTAAACCTGGCGATGCCAACTTCCAGACTGGTTTTGACAACCCTGACAATCTGGCAGCAACGCCTGATGGCAAACTGATGATCATTGAGGACAATGTCCCCTCTGACATATGGGTTGCAGGTACGGATAAAAACGGGGATGGCGCGGCAGACCATACCTGGCTGTTTGGCTCCCTGAGCGATCCTGAGGCGGAAGGGACCGGTATCTACTTCGGCAAGGATCCACACACACTCTTTGTCAACATTCAGCACTCTGCCGCACCGGATGGTGATGCCACTTGGGCTATCACCCGTCACAAAAAATAACTGCGCGGTAATCCTGCAAAAACCGGGGGTGGCCTACGTGCCGCCCCTTTTTGTTGGAAACCATTAATGCCAATCCGGATGAAACCCAGACCGCTGCTTCAGACCTGCACCGATCAATATCAAATAAAAGTCCGGTCTCTTATTCAACAATCTCAATGTGGCCCGGCATTGCCGTGATCTATCCTTTACCTCACACCCGCCGCCACACCAATCGTTCTAAATCAAGTTTCGCTGCAAACTGTCGTTAAATTTAACGGGCACGCCGCAACCAGCCACGAATTTTAGAAGTATTTCACATTTAGCCAGGTTCCATTGCCTGGCAGCGACGTTGAAAAACATGCTGACAAGTGTTCGGCAAGCAGCTCCAGCACACCACTCAATAGCCCCACCCTTACCGCTGTCAATGTCAGTGGCAAGGGTGGGGCTATCAGTGGCATGAGACAAGTAGAGCACTATGACTAGAATATTGATCGTTGATGATGAACCGCACATGCGTCTATTGGTGAGTTCAATGCTGGAATCACCCGAGCATGAGCTGCTGACCGCCGAAAATGGCCAAGCCGCGCTTGCGATACTGCGCAGTGAACCTATCGACGTGGTAATCACTGACCTGATAATGCCCGAAAAAAATGGC
>JAYWDX010000164.1:0-2243 GCA_043779675.1 Tenderia sp. (SeqCode) | reverse complement strand
TCTCCGTCACTCGCTAGCGCTCCTAACTACGAAAGGGCAGACGGCGTAGCCTATCCGGGACTAGCGGCCCTCGCTTCGCTATCCATGGCCGCCAGCGGTGGATAACTGCTTGCGGCCAATTGCGGCCATGGTGTTGCACCCACTATCTACGGCTAAGGAGATACAACAGCACTAGATCTATCAGTAATAAAATAATGGCCAAGCCACGCCAAAAGGCGATGGGGTTGCGTTGCAGCAGTGGCTGGCCCACTTTTATTAGGGCGGGGTTGGGTGTGGAGAGATCGGTAATGAATTCAGACATCACCTCGTAACGTTGTGTGGGATTGAGCTGTACCGCCTTTTCCAGCGCACCATCGATCCAGACGGGGATGTCGGGATTGAGATGGGGCGCAGGTGTATAACTAACCCGCAACAATGAACGGGCGCTGAGCGGGCCACCATACGGAAGATTTCCGGTAAGCATCTCGTAGGCAATCACACCGATCGAATAGAGATCGCTGTGTACGGTGCCGGGGTATCCTTGGAAATACTCAGGCGCGGCGTAGTCTTGTGTGCCGAGCAGTTCGCCACGAATGATAGGGGCATTGATCTCCTGGATACCGGCAATTTTGGTGGAACCGAAGTCGATAATCTTCACCACGCCGTGGCTATCAATCATGATGTTGCCGGGTTTGAGATCCTGATGAATCATCTCCTGACGATGAAAGGCGCGCACCCCGGCGACGATTTGTTCGATCAGTGGCCGCACACTGTTGATGTCGGCCCGGGGGTTGTCGTGCATCCACTGCGTCAATGTCTGGCCGTGAATATATTCACTGACGTAGTAGAGAAAACGGCGCCTCCGTTGCGGCTCGATCACCTTAAGCACGTGTGGACTGTTAATGCGTTTGCCCGCCCACTCCTCATGCAGAAAGCCATCGATATAGTGCACATCATCCTCGTAATTAACCGAGGGTGTCTTCAGCACCACCTTCTCATCACTCTCCGTATCCAGCGCCAGGTAGAGCTGTGTATGGCTGCTGGCTTGCAGCTCGCGCAGGATCTTGTAACCGTCGATGATCTGACCGCTCTCGAGTGGCGGCGGGAATGGCAGTTCGGTGAGATGCTGATAGAACTCCACCTCGTCTTGATCCGGCAGTGCGGTGACTACAAAAAGCTGACAGGTGACGTTATCGTGGCTGCCGTTCTCCAATGCGCGGGTGACGATGGCGCGGCTGCCACGTTCCGGTTGTGTGGCAAAGCTCTGGCACAGCTCCCGCAATGTCTTGTCGTTTACATACTCGTGTATACCATCAGTGGTGAGTAGATAGAGATCACCCACCTCAACCGGCAGACTGCGGTAGTCCACCTCCACCGAGAGATCGGCCCCCATGGCGCGGTTGAGAAAACGTTTTTCGCTACCGCCCCAGGTTTGATGATCACGGGTGAGGCACTCCAGCTCACCGTCACGCAGTCGCCAGATGCGGCTGTCCCCGACATGCAATAGATGGGCAGTGGTCGATTTGATAACGATGGCACTAAAGGTAGTAAGCATGCCTTGTGCCGAGCCGAGCCTGCCCTGCCCCTGACCATAAAGCCAACGGTTGAGTGCACCCAGCACCTTTTGGCCAGATGTTTTAACCGTCCACGACTCCGGAGTGCTGTAGTAGTCACTGAAAAAACCGCTGATACACGCCTCAGCGGCCTCGCGCCCCGCCTCAGAACTACTCACGCCATCGGCAATCGCCACCACCACCCCTTTGGTAGTCAGCAACGGACCTTCGGGTATACGGATGCCACAAGCATCTTCGTTAAAGGGTTTGATCCCTTTTTCGCTGTATTGCGCGGCGTTGATGGTGAGGATTGAACTCATCTGCTAATTCTATTCCACTGCCCTGTAAATGGGTGAGTTAGGCAACAGCCGTAACCCACCAAGCCATGCCGACAGGCACACATTTAAAAAATGGTTTGTGTGCTTCGCAGCACGCTTGGTGGGTTATGGAACAAAAAACGTTCCTCTTGTACCCTTTAGGGTGAACCCACCCTTGATTCTAATGGGGGTGTAAGTGCGAAGACCCAAAGGACACAAGTGAATTCGCACCTACGCGTGGATATACTCTCTCATAAGCAGGTAGTTAATGCTTGCGTACATCAACAATCATCGCCGCAACACCAATCGCTCCAGCGCTAATGGGTTGGGTTCATCAGCGCCAAAAAATGCGGTGTTGATTGAGTTTTTATCCATGCCATCGGGCAGTAATAAC
>JAYWDX010000163.1:0-2598 GCA_043779675.1 Tenderia sp. (SeqCode) | reverse complement strand
GCTCTGCCGCAGTCTCGAACGGCCTCTGAACAAGGCCTTACGGGACGAGCGACTACTGAGAGACGGCGGCGACACAGATCTGACCATCCACATCTGTTTTCTGAATACCAGCGCCGCCTATGTTGGTTATATCCCGCAGCACAACAGCTCACCGTGGCCGATGGGCATACCGCGCCTCAAATTCCCAAAACAGGCGCCGAGCCGTTCGACACTCAAACTCGAAGAGGCGATTTTGCATTTTATGACGCCAGAACAGCGCGAGCAGCAGCTCATTCCCGGCAACTACGCAGTTGATCTCGGCGCCAGCCCCGGTGGCTGGACCTGGCAGCTGGTGCGTCGCAGCCTGCACGTTATCGCCATCGACAACGGCCCGATGGCTGATTCGGTGATGGAGAGCGGCCTGGTCACACATGTACGCACGGATGGTTTCCGTTACCAACCGGAAAACCGGGTGCAGTGGCTGGTCTGCGACATGGTGGAGCAGCCGATCCGCATCGCTGACCTGATCGCCCGCTGGCTTGTTAACGGCTGGTGCCGTTTTACCATCTTTAATCTGAAATTGCCGATGAAGAAACGTTACGCAGAGGTACAGCAATGTCTGGCGCTGATCAGCGACAAACTCAGCGCCGCTAACATCAGCCACACCATGCAGGCGCGCCAGCTCTACCATGATCGGGAAGAGGTGACGGTTTACATCGCCTGTGACTAGCTTTTATAGACGCCAGCCCCAGTAGTCGAGAACATCGCCAAAAAACCACATATTCGAGGCGTCACGCGCCCTCTGTTTCATGGGCGGCCCCGTTAGTCCTGTATGGCAAAGAGAACATGCCCCTCAACGATGAGAGATTCAGTCAGCCGTTATTCGTGACTCTGCAACAGTGCCAATAGCGCCTCTTCATCGATAACCTTAATACCCAACTCCTCAGCCTTGGTGAGTTTAGACCCTGCCTCAGCGCCCGCCACCACAAAGCTGGTTTTTTTGGAGACGCTACCCGCCACCTTGGCCCCCAGTGCCTGCAACCGCTCTTTGGCTTGATCGCGACTGAGTCTCTCCATGGTGCCGGTGAGTACCACGGTCTGCCCCGCCAACGGTTGTGCGGCGGCTGCGGTTATCTCCACGTCGGGCCAGTGCAAACCGGACTGGATCAGCTTGTTGATCACCTCAAGATTATGGGGTTGGCGGAAAAAAGCGTGTACATGGGCCGCCACTATCGGTCCAACATCCGGGGTCTGTTGCAACCGCTCTTCATCGGCCGCCTCGATGGCAGGGAGATTGCCAAACTCATTGGCGAGCGCCTGCGCCGTTGCCTCACCCACCTCGCGGATCCCCAAACCAAAGAGAAAGCGGGCCAGGGTGGTGGATTTGCTCTGCGCCAGCGCGGCGATGATGTTGGCGGCAGATTTCTCCGCCATGCGCTCCAGTACGGCAAGTTGTTCCTGTTTCAGATTATAGAGATCGGCCGGATCATGGATGATGTCGCTATCCACCAGTTGTTCAATCAGTTTGTCGCCCAAGCCGTCGATATCCACGGCCCGGCGCGAGGCGAAATGTTTAATCGCCTCCTTGCGTTGTGCGGCGCAGTAGAGACCGCCGCTGCAACGGGCCACCGCCTCCCCCTCCGGTTTGATCACATCGGAACCGCAGACCGGGCACTTCGCTTGCATCACAAACGGGATAGCATCAGTGGGGCGTTTCGACAGCACCACACTCGCCACTCGAGGAATCACGTCCCCCGCCCGGCTTACAATGACGGTATCACCAACACGCACATCCTTACGTTGCACCTCGTTGGCGTTGTGGAGCGTGGCGTTGCTGACGGTGACGCCGCCGACAAACACCGGCTCCAGCCGCGCCACGGGGGTAATGGCGCCGGTACGCCCCACCTGTACCACGATATTGAGCACGGTGGTCATCGCCTCCTGGGCCGGGAACTTGTGTGCTACCGCCCAGCGTGGCGCCCGCGAGACAAACCCGAGGCTCTCGCGCTGCGCCAGATCATTGACCTTGTAGACCACGCCATCAATCTCGTAGGCCAGCGCACTGCGTTTGGCACCGATGGTAGCGAAACATTGCAACAGCCCCTCGACGCCCTTCACCACCCGAATCTCGGGATTGATACAGAAGCCCCACTGTTTAATCTGCTCCAAAATAGCAAAGTGGTTATCTGGCAACGTATCGCCAGAGACCTCTCCCACGCCGTAACAGTAGAGTGCCAAAGGCCGTTCGGCAGTGATGCGTGGATCGAGTTGCCGCAACGAACCGGCCGCCGCATTGCGGGGATTAACAAACTCCTTTTCGCCTTTGGCGCGGGCACGTTCATTAAACGCCTCAAACCCGACCGTGGGCATGTAGACCTCGCCACGTACCTCCAGCACATCGGGCCAGCCACTGCCCATCAGTTTTAATGGCACAGTCGGGATAGTTCGCACATTATGGGTCACATCCTCGCCCGTCATACCGTCACCCCGGGTGGCCGCCTGCACCAGCAGGCCGTGTTCATAGCGGATACTGATGGCCAAGCCATCAAGTTTGGGTTCGACCACATACTCAACCTCGTCGACCCCAAGCCGCTCCCGCACGCGGCGGTCAAAACTGCT
>JAYWDX010000162.1:0-10216 GCA_043779675.1 Tenderia sp. (SeqCode) | reverse complement strand
TTGCCCATACATTCCCGGCTCGACTCTTAGAACCTGTTTACGATCTCGCTGAAGGGCGCGTCGCCGCGTTCACCCCTCAAGGGGGTACCGAGGGGAAACGGGCTCAAAATGCTCATGTACTACGTGTACACTGCGCTGAGCCTGCCCCACGAAGTGCTTTGGGCATTTTCGCCCGTTTCCGCCTCGCCTAGAGGTGCCTACTTTTGGTGCGCTGCATCCCTTGATCAAGATCGTAAACAGGTTCTTAAAGGTGAACGCATGAGTTATCAGGTTCTGGCGCGCAAATGGCGGCCACGTAACTTCGGTACCATGGTGGGACAAGAGCATGTTCTGCGGGCGTTGATCAACGCCCTTGATAATAATCGTCTGCATCACGCCTATCTCTTTACCGGCACCCGTGGTGTCGGCAAAACCACTGTCGCACGTATCTTTGCCAAGTCTCTCAATTGCGAAAAAGGTATCACCTCAACACCGTGTGGTGTCTGTAGTGCTTGTCGTGAGATCGACGAAGGCCGTTTTGTTGATCTGCTTGAGGTGGATGCGGCATCGCGCACCAAGGTTGAGGATACCCGTGAATTATTAGAAAATGTGCAGTATGCCCCTACCCGTGGCCGCTACAAGGTCTACCTCATCGATGAGGTGCACATGCTCTCTACCCACAGTTTTAATGCACTGCTGAAGACCTTGGAGGAGCCGCCACCGCACGTTAAATTTCTATTGGCGACCACCGACCCACAGAAGCTGCCCGTCACCATCTTGTCGCGCTGCCTGCAATTTAGTTTGAAGCGGCTGTCGAAGGAGTTGATTGCCGGCCATCTTATCAATGTGATGGAGCAAGAGCAGATCTCAGTGGAAGCTGGCGCGATTACCCTAATTGCTGAGGGTGCTGACGGCAGTATGCGTGATGCGTTGAGTCTGCTTGATCAGGCCATCGCCTACGGTGGCGGAAAACTCACCACTGATGAAGTGGCGACCATGCTGGGTACCATCGATAAAAGTTACCTCTTCCGCATCCTGCAAGGGCTGGCCGATGCAAATGGTCAGGTTATTCTTGATACCGTACACGGCCTGGCACAGCAGGGCGTTGACTTCACCGCTGTGCTGGCGGGGCTGGTATCACAGTTGCACCAGTTGGCGCTGATTCAGGTGGCCCCGCAGGCGCTGGATCAGTCGCCAGACTTGGAGATTATTCAGACCCTGGCGGCTGCCATCAACCCTGAGGATGTGCAGCTCTATTATCAGATTGGCCTGCTGGGTCGGCGTGATCTCCCTTACGCCCCTGATCCACGCAGTGGCTTTGAGATGGTGTTGCTGCGAATGTTGGCATTTCGTCCTGTGGCTGTTGGTGATGCGGTATCACAACCGCAGGGTGTTGCTACTCATTCAGCGCCGAAATCGCGGCCGCAACCCGCCGCTGTTCCCATGCCGACTCAGCAATTAGCCCAGGCTACCGCCATATCGCCCGCTGCACCGATTTTTGTTACCAAGCCTGAGTCGGTGCCAATGGCTTCAGCAGGCCCGCTGGGGAGTGCAGCACCTTGGCACGAGATTGTGGCGCGGCTTGACCTGAACGGTATGGCACAGCAGCTGGCTGTTAATTCGATCATGACGGGGCGTGAAGCCAACGTCATCAATTTGATGCTCGCGCCACAACACGCCACTTTGCGTAGTCCTGCCATGGAGCAGCGTCTGCACGAGGCGCTGCAGAACTATTTTGGTGAGCCAGTGAAACTCAGGTTTACTATCGGCGAGGTGCAGGAGAGTCCGGCTCACCTGCAACAGCGCGCCAATGATGAACGTCAGCAGGCGGCGGTTGCCGCCATGCATAACGATCCTAATGTTCAGCGCATCCGCGAAACATTTAATGCGGAAGTGATTACCGAATCCATTCGCCCACTTGGGTGATTTAAGCGTCAACCTACTTTAAAAGAGGGGAAGTATCATGATGAAAGGTGGTTTGGGTGGTCTGATGAAGCAAGCTCAGAAAATGCAAGAAAACGTGCAAAAGGCTCAGGAAGAGCTGGGCAATATGGAAGTCACGGGACAGGCCGGTGGTGGCATGGTCTCTGTGGTCATGACCGGTCGTCACGATGTGCGCCGCGTCACCATTGATCCGTCGCTGATGCAGGAAGATAAAGAGATGCTCGAAGACCTGCTGGCGGCAGCGGTGAATGATGCTGTGCGCACCATTGAACGTGTTAGCCAGGAAAAGATGTCAGGCATGACTGCTGGCATGGGGCTTCCACCTGGCATGAAGCTGCCATTTTAAACGTTGGTTTATCCCTGTGAGACAAACTCCGCTTGTTATGGACTTTGTTGTTAATGAGCTGACGAATTTGATGTCTGATATGCGATGAAACAAGTTTCCCTAATTGGTGAGTTGATTGAGGCGCTGCGCTGTCTGCCCGGTATTGGGCCAAAATCTGCCCAGCGTATGGCTTATTATCTGCTCGAGCGTGACCGCAATGGCGCGCGCCATTTGGCACAGATGTTGGTGGAGGCGGCTGAAAAAATCGGCCACTGCAAGCAGTGTCGCACACTCACTGAACATGAGGTTTGCGCCATCTGTGCAGATGTAAATCATAAACGTGATCGTTCGTTGTTATGTGTGGTGGAGATGCCAACTGATGTGGCCGCGATTGAACATTCAAATGTTTATCGCGGCCTCTACTTTGTATTGATGGGACGCCTCTCGCCACTGGATGGTATTGGACCTGATCAAATAGGCCTCGACAAGCTCGCTGCCCGGCTGGCGCAGCAGGAGGTGAGCGAGGTTATTCTTGCCACCAATTCGACGGTGGAGGGGGAGGCGACCGCACATTACATCGCCGAGCTGGCCAAAGGTTATAAAATCAATATCAGTCGCATCGCTCGTGGTGTGCCGATGGGTGGCGAGTTGGAGTATGTGGATGGTGGCACGCTCTCCCATGCCATGGCCAGTCGTCAGTTGATTTAATAGATTCTTCATTGTTAATGGATTCCCGTGGTCTGCTGTATTTCGTCCCGTTATGGTGATGAATCAACAAAAAGGATAGTGCGTGTCAGGAGCTCTTCTGTTTGCAATCGCAATCTATCTACTGATGGTGGCGGCGTTTTTTCTCGCCAAATGGCGCAGCTTTCACGTGCCGGTGATGATTGCTACGATCCTGTTTGATCTGTTGATGCCCGTCTATCTTGTTCTCACTAATGACTGGTATAAACGGCTTATAGAGCAGGAGGAGATATTCTCTTTTATGATCTGGATGCACTTTATGCTGGTGTTAACCCTTTATGCGCTTTATGGTTTGCAGATAATGACGGTAAAAAAGATGATCAATGGAGATCTGGTGGCGCGCCAGGAACATCGTACCCAAGGTGTGGGGCTTTTGATTACTCGTGGCCTAGTGATTCTCTCAGCGGCCATGTTGATTGATCCTACTGGGGCGGAGTAGAGTGGTTCCTGTAGACATTATTTGGGGAAAGAATTATGCAGTTAACCCTCTACACCGATTATTCATTACGGGTATTGATCTATCTGGGTATACACCCAGGTCATCGCGCCACCATCACCGAGATTGCCCAGAGCTACGGGATCTCGCGTAACCATCTCGTCAAAGTAGTGCATAACCTGGCGATTGTCGGTTATATCAATACCACTCGTGGTCGAAGCGGTGGCCTGGAGCTGGCGTTGGCGCCGGAGTTGATCAATATCGGTGAAGTGGTGCGTAAGACCGAACCTGATTTTAATTTGGTTGAGTGTTTTAATGAGGTGGCCAACAGCTGCCCGATTTCGCCTTCATGTGCTTTGATTAAGGCATTGAGGCAAGCAAACAAGGCATTTTTTGAGGTGCTCGATCAATATACACTGGCGATGGTGGTGGCCAATTCCTCGCAGCTGGCTGTCTATTTAAAGATTAACCCTACCTCACTGCCCAAGGCTCAGCGTTAACCTGCCTGCCATACCCTGTAGAAAAAGACGATAGGCGCTATTTTTTTTGTAGTGGTAGAGGTTCACTGAATGAGTGCAAAATCTCCAGGTAGTTGTTGTATCGACGCTGGCTGATTTTGTTCTCAGCCACGGCTGTTTTAATCGCACAGATTGGCTCGCGCACATGGGCGCAGTTGTTAAATTTGCATTGGCCACGATAGGGGCGAAACTCCACAAAACAGTAAGCCAAGGCATCCTGCTCGATCTTGGCCAGTCCAAACTCACGTACGCCGGGTGAATCAATCAGATTCGCGCCACATGGTAGATGGTATAGAGCTGCGGTGGTGGTGGTATGTTTGCCTTTACCAGAGCTGGCGGAAACCTCACCGATACGAATCACCTCATCGGGTAGCAGCGCACTGATTAGTGATGATTTACCTACGCCGGATTCCCCCACAAAGACGTTGGTATGGTTTGCCAGTTGTGTCTCCAGCTCATCAAGGCCATTTTCCTGAGTAGTGCTGGTATAACGCACCTGATAACCGATGTCATGATAGTTCTGAAGATCCTGTGTCAATCGCTGCTGTTCTTCACTATTGAGTAGATCAATCTTGTTTACTACCAACACTGGGGTGATGTTAAGATTTTCAGCGGCAATAATGTAGCGATCAATCAGATTGGCGTGAAACCGATACCCTTCATCATCGAGTGCTTTGACAGTAGTGACGATGATGAGCTGATCGATGTTGGCAGCAATCGCCTTTTCACGACCAATGTCATCAGGACGCGAGAGCAGGGTGTCACGCTTTAACAGTTCAACCACGATCCCCTGATTATCATGGCTTGGCTCCCAGACCACTCGATCGCCACAGACAATGGTGCCGTGTTTGCGACGTGAGGTGCAGCGATGGGTAACGCCGTCGCTATCTTCAACATCCATCTTGGCACCATAGCTGGTGACCACCAAGCCAGTACGGCGATCACTGTCTGCGGGAATGCTGCTGGTTTTGGATAAGGGTTGTGGGCGACGCTGAGGTGGACGTTTAAGTGACATAGAGTGTTTTACTTGGAGGGGTATTTGTAAAAGGCGTTATTCAGGTATTTGACTACCTGATTGATTTGGGAATCTGCCCAATGTTTATTGTTGGCATTTTCACAAAACTCAACCCGTGCCTCTAGTTCTGGCAGGCTCTGAATGATGCTGTTTTTACGAGTATAGATAGCGTTGTCGTGACACTGCTGGCACTGGGTTTCCACTAGCTTCTTGCCGGCAGCCACAGCCGCCTCAGAGGCGTTGGCGGGCAGGGCGATAAATAGACTTATCATCACTGTAGTCGCAAATATGTATTTCATGGCAGTACCTCTTTGTAGGTGGCGTGGGGGCTATTCTAGCTGATTCTTTTCAGTGCTTCCTTACATAGATTCGCAAGCATGCTGTGAGTTCACTATGAATCTGTTTCTGTGAATCTGTTTCACCATGGTTTGTGTCACTTTGCTAAAATGACCGATCTATTAACGTACTCACAAAGGGCTATCATGTCGCAGAACCCCAATAATCTGATCTGGATCGACCTTGAGATGACCGGCCTCGACCCTGATACAGATGTAATCATTGAGATTGCAACCATTGTCACCGACGCCGACCTCAATACCATCGCCGAAGGTCCGGTCTTTGCCGTTCATCATAGCGATGCAGTGTTGGCCGGTATGGATGAGTGGAATACACGACAGCATGGCGGCTCTGGCCTGACGGCCCGAGTCAAGGCCAGCACCATCGATTCTCGAGAAGCGGAACGCCAGACCATCGAGTTTCTCAGTCAATATCTGCCAGCCAATACCTCGCCCATTTGTGGCAACAGCATTTGCCAGGACCGTCGCTTTCTCTATCGCCATATGGCCGAGCTGGAGCGCTTTTTTCACTATCGTAATCTCGACGTCAGCACCTTAAAAGAGCTGGTAAAACGTTGGGCGCCTAATCTTATAAACGGGTTTGAAAAAAAGGGGAGTCACCTGGCGCTGGATGATATCCGTGACTCAATCCGTGAGTTGCAATATTACCGTGAACACTTTATCAAGCTGACATAAGGGTAATATCAGAAGGTGAACGCACTCATTTTAAGCTGTCTATATTTCAGCTTTATCAATCGGGTGAAAACGATTGATTGCTCTAGCCAAGCATGGAGTAACTGGATGTTTTTATTGAAGGTGGAGTGTATATGACACATCAGCCAGATGTCAGCCTTGCTAGTTGGTGGTTTATTTTTGGTGCCTGGTTGGTTGCGACGGTATCGACAATTGGCAGCCTATTTTTCAGTGAGGTGATGGAGCTGGTGCCATGTGTACTTTGCTGGTACCAGCGCATCTTTATGTTCCCTTTAGCGGTGATTCTGTTGGTGGGGCTGCACCCTTTGGATGTTCGGGTGGTTCGTTATGCCCTGCCTGTGGCTGTGATTGGTCTGTTATTCACGATCTACCACAGCCTTCTGTTTTACGGTTTTATTCCGGAGAACCTCCTGCCTTGTAGTCAGGGGATCTCTTGTTCTGATGCTTCGATGGAACTGTTTGGATTTTTGCCGATCCCACTGCTGTCACTGGCATCCTTTTTGATCATCATCATCTTGTTATTGAAGGCACGTTCACTCTCCAGGTAGGCGCACTGGATGCAACGTCTGCTGGCAACACATAAAATAGGAATTAAGAATGAAACAGAGTCACTTTACGATCATTGCTCTTTTACTGATTGCTGTTGCCTTTACATCGGTGGCTTTTTTATACAACTCGGAGCAGGGCGAAAAAGCGAGCCAACAGGCTGCGTTGAATAGTGAGTCGCTAATCAGGGATCATTCGGCGAGGAGTGGTAACCCCCAGGCCAAGGTCACCATTGTCGAATTTATTGACCCGGCCTGTGAAACGTGTGAAAAATTTCATCCCTTGGTTAAAGGTCTGATCGAACAGCATGGCGGTAAGGTAAACCTGGTAGTGCGTTACGCGCCATTGCACCCAGGATCTGATCAGATGGTTGCGATTCTTGAGGCCGCCAAGATGCAGGGGCAATTCTGGCAGGTGCTGGAGCTGATGTTTGATACCCAGCCCCAATGGGCAATCAATCACAGGGCAGAGCCGGAAATATTCTGGAACCATATGGCCCAGACACAGGCAGGTATCGATTTTGAGAAGCTGCAACAGGACATGAATAGTCCTGCGGTGATCAAGGCGATTGAGCAGGATATTGCCGATGGCCAGTTGCTAGGCGCCACTAGAACACCCGCATTTTTTGTGAATGGTAAGCCGCTGACAGAGTTTGGTTATGAGCAGTTGGTGAAATTGGTAGATTCAGAGGTTAATGCGAATTATTAAATTACATTCCTGAGCATGGCGCACACGGCTAAGAACCTGTTCACGATCTCGCTGAAGGGCGCATCGCGGCGTTGGAAACGGGCTCAAAATGCTCATGTACTACGTGTACACTGCGCTTTTTCGCCCGTTTCCGCCTCGCCTGGAGGCGCCTACTTTTGGTGCGCTGCATCCCTTGATCAAGATCGTGAACAGGTTCTAAGGCCGTGTGCCTTTTAGAACGTAGAGAAAATTCGTTGTTGAAACCAGAGGATGGAAGGATAGGCTGCGATCCATATCCAGAAAAAACGGTTCAACCCAAACAGACAAGCATTTGAGAAATGGAAGCAGGCGGCGATTGCTAGCGCGGCGAACAAGCTGGTGTTTGATAGTAACGAAAGGGGAAAGAGCAGTTCAAAAATTATCACCCCCCAGGACATAAATAAGAGAACCCGTGGTGAATTAGACCACTCTCTTAACGATTCGCTAACAGGATAGGCCGAGAATTGAAAAACGTCGCATAAGGCCCTGCCGCTGCGCCATTCTGGATTTACAACCTTTACCCAACCCGAAATAAAGTACGACAACACCAGTTGCAAGGCCAGATAACCAAATGCAATCTCTTTCCAGTAGTGCGTTGGGGCAAAATTCACCAGGCATAAACAGCATAAGATCAGTAAACTCATGCGATCTGCACCACCGTTGTATGGTCCTTGGAAGCGGATTAGAATCGCCACACCAACAAATAACAATAACAGAGAAACCCAAGTAGTTTGAAAGCCAATAATCAGCAGCAGAGATAAAATCAGCCGAGGGATAAACAGAATTCGTTCATTAGTCGCTGATTTGAAGTGCTCAATACTCTGTTGTGCAAAAGCAAAGCCCATCAATATTTCAGTCATGCGGATGGCGTTAACTAAATCCACGCTTCACCCCGTACAGGTAGTGGCTCGATGCGTGAGTAGAAGACAACCTCTTTTTCGATCTGTGACTCTTGCCGCTGCACCAGCAGTAGGCGGAATTGTAAATGAGTCGCCGCCGTTAGCTTGGTATTTGAACTATTTTTCGGCAGATCAAGCTTAATTCGATTCAGAATTTCATCTTCACTATGCTGCGTCGGATGTTTTAAAAGTCGTTCAGAACAGCTGACCATAAACAGTGACTCATTCCAGCGTGGATTCCAAAACATCCGCCTAAGCATCTCTTTGAAGGGTAAATGTGGCGGACGCGGACGAAATTCATGCCATTCGTCTGGGGACTCGTCTTTGGAACTCAGTAACGTGAACTGAATGCGTGGCGACGGTGCAATTACGTCGAAGAAACGCCAGGAGGGGAAAAGTATAGGCAACAGTAATTTTAGTGTTTTTAGCATGGACGATTGTTGTCTTAGTGACTGCTTTTATTGTGTCAGCGTTTAGGTGGTATACGCGTTTGTAGGGTGCAGCCTAGATGGCTTTGGCCTCTAACATACAAACTTTCCCCGTGTTTTATCTTCAATTCGATTCCATAAATGTAATCATTCTATTATGTATTCAAATGTTGTACTAACGGTTTGACTGAGATGGCTGCAGTTTCCCATACGCATGCGTTTGTTGAGTTGGGGGATGTGGAAGGTGCTGCGATCATATTTTGCACTGAGTATCCCTACGGTGTACTTGGATTATTTTTATGCTCATGACCTTACCTTGAAAGGGAGTACCAACTATACTTCTTCTCCGAATGATAAATATTTTCAAGGAGGAGACGATGAAAACAGAGGCAATGAAGATACAGGGTGCATTCAGCTGGAATGAGCTGATGACGACTGATGTGCAGGGCGCCAAGGGTTTTTATGGTGAGCTATTGGGCTGGGTGTTGGATGATGTCAACACGGGAAACATGGTGTATACCATGGCCAGGGCGGGTGGTATGGATCGCGCCGGGATAATGGAGATTCCGGCTGAGGCCAAGGGTATGCCGCCGCGTTGGGGTGGTTATATCACCGTGGATGATGTGGATGCCATGGTTTCACGGGTTGAGGTATTGGGTGGTGAAATTTTAGTGCCGCCGCAGGATATTCCCAATGTTGGACGTTTCAGTGTCATTACTGACCCGCAGGGGGCAATAGTCTCTTTGATCACCTATTTTGATATGGAGTAGTCACAATGGCGGGGGCCTATTTTTCTAAAGCAACTTTTGCATTTCTGCGCGAGCTTGCGGCCAACAATAATCGCGAATGGTTTGCGGATAATAAAGATCGTTATGAAGAAAAGGTTCGCATTCCTGCCTTAATGTTTATCGAAGATATGGCTGGTGAGTTACCAGCCATATCACCGTATTTTTTGGCGGTGCCAAAAAAGATGGGTGGTTCTCTGATGCGGGTTCATCGTGACACCCGTTTTGGTAAGGACAAACGCCCCTACAAAACTAATATTGGTATCCAGTTTCGTCATGAGATGGGCAAGGATGTTCATGCACCTGGATTTTATCTGCATATCGAAACGGGCGGCTGTTTTGTCGGTGTTGGCATCTGGCGACCTGATGCCCTGGCACTTGAAAAAATTCGTAATGCAATTGTGGAAAATGGCAAGAGCTGGTTGCCGGCCAAGAATGATCCAGCTTTTAATAAAATGTTTCACCTCGAAGGAGACAGTCTAAAAAATGCGCCGCGTGGCTACGCCAAAGACCATGTCCTGATAGAAGATATTAAACGTAACGATTTTATTGCCATTGCAGAAATGAAGGAGAGTGAGGTAACCAGCAATAAATTACTCACCAAGGTGGTCGATGATTTTTCTGCCGGTGATCCATTAATGCGTTTTTTATGTAAGGCTCTGGATCTCAGGTATTAAATGTACCTACCGATTTGATTCCTCTTTCCCCACCCATTTGTATGTTTCGCAGATTCAACACGCTAGTGCAACCGGTGGGTTGATTCCCAAAAATACCTGATTGGGTGTTTTATATCCAAGACATTTTCTTGGCCGGTTGTTTAAT
>JAYWDX010000161.1:0-29643 GCA_043779675.1 Tenderia sp. (SeqCode) | reverse complement strand
CTCATATGTTTTTAAAGAGCGACGAGGCGGACCCCGTTGAAGAGAAGCGGTATTATACAGCGCCTTTCTTGTTCGTCAACTTGTTTCTGTCGACGCTTTGCTTTAGCTTGCAACCACTTAGGATCGCCTTGCTTCAGCAGAGGGGCGCATTATACCTACCTATTTTCATGCGTCAACCACTTTAAACACAAGCCTTGTAAATGACCTTTTCTGTACAGCATCCCCTGCGATTGGTGGCTGTAAAACCAATGCTCGGGACAGCGCATGATCAGCACACTTCGAGACAAATTCACGCAGTCGCAACAGTAAATCGCCACCTCAGCGGGCAGTGATTCTAACGAAGCGTCTTTTTCCTACTTGATATACATGACAACCTGCGGTGATCTCCATCAGGTGATCCCCTACCCGCTCGCCATCGATCTTAACGGCCCCCTGCTTTATCATGCGCATCGCTTCGGAGGTGCTGGACGTCAGCCCAGCCTCCTTAAGCAGGCTGGCAATGCCGAGCTTGCCGCCAGGGAGCGCTACCTCACACTCTTCCATTTCATCAGGAACCGAGCCCTTCTGGAACCGGGCAATGAAGCCCTCCTGCGCTTTCCGTGCTGCGGCCCTGTCATGAAAACGGGTGATTATCTCTTCGGCCAGCTGGAATTTGACATCACGCGGGTTCATCCCGTCGACAACCTGAGACTTCAACGACGCCACCTCACCCGAAGGGCAGAAGCTCAGCAGCTCAAAGTAGCGCCACATCAACTCATCTGAGATGGACATGATCTTGCCAAACATCTCGTCAGCCGGATCGGCGATGCCAATGTAGTTATTGAGCGACTTGGACATCTTCTGCACACCATCCAGCCCTTCAAGGATTGGCATCGTCAGAACCACTTGCGGGGGCTGGCCGTACGCCTCCTGCAACTGACGCCCCACCAACAGGTTGAATTTTTGGTCGGTCCCGCCCAATTCAACGTCAGCCCTCAGGGCCACGGAGTCATAGCCCTGCACCAGCGGATAGATAAACTCGTGAATGGCAATAGGCTGGCCACCGCTGTAGCGCTTGCTAAAATCGTCACGCTCCAGCATCCGCGCCACCGTGTGTTTAGCGGCCAATTGAATCAAGTCGGCAGCGCTCATCGCCCCCATCCAGCTCGAATTGAACATCACTAATGTCTTTTCAGGGTCGAGGATCTTGAAGATCTGCTGCTCGTAACTGCGCGCGTTCTCAATCACCTCATCTCGCGTCAATGGTTTACGGGTGACGTTTTTACCGGTTGGGTCGCCGATCATGCCTGTGAAGTCACCAATCAAGAAGATCACCTCGTGCCCCAAGTCCTGAAACTGGCGTAGTTTATTGATCAACACTGTATGCCCAAGGTGCAAATCCGGCGCTGTAGGATCAAAACCAGCTTTAACGCGCAAGGGTTTTCCAGTCTTGAGGCGCGCAACCAGGTCCTCTTCGCGCAAAATCTCATGCGCACCGCGCCCGATCAACTCAAGCTGTTCCTTTACTCCGACCATCCTATTCCTCTGCTCTATATAGATGTACTATCGAATTGCTACAGCATGTATTATAAGTGGGATTGACTTCACACTTTTAACAAAATGGTCGATATCGACCATTCACACCATACAGCACAGCCAACGCGTTAATTAAAAAGGGGTTTTGAATGGGCCCACCAGGTAATTCAAAAAAAACGGGGTTCAGTATTAGTCGCACCCTGCCGATGATTCGTCAGATGATCGACAAACATTTACATTGGGGCCTGGTTTTAAGTGGCGCCGCCATTTTAGGCGTTGCTGTCAGTTTGATGCCTGACAATGCCGAAGCAACCCGTTCACCATCCTTGAGTGCTACCACTCAAGGGGATGAATTCCAGAGTTCCCTGGACATTCCGCCGCTACGCGAATCCACCCAAAAAAACCTCACCAGCGCCATTCCAAAAGAGCCAAACAACTGGTTTTATGCTGAAATTCGCTCAGGCGACAGCCTCTCAACCCTGTTTGATCGCAATGGCCTCAGTGCGCAGGAGCTCATCAAAGTCACCTCTGAGCAAATTGCTGCCGAGCCGCTCACGCGCCTCTACCCTGGCGAACAGCTAAAACTGCGCATCAACAACGCCATGCTTGAAGAGCTGATTTATGACTACGACATCACTCATAGCCTGCATATGGTACGGGTAGACGATGGCTTTGAATCAAAAATCATTGAAAAACCGCTGGAGACCCGCACCGCGCAAAGCTCTGGAATCATCAACAACTCGCTGTTTCTGTCCGCACAATCGGCGGGGCTCACTGACAAGCTGACCATGGAACTGGCCAGCATTTTTGGCTGGGATATCGACTTCGCCCTCGACATCCGTCGCGGCGACACTTTTGCCGTCATCTATGAAGAGATCTTTCTAAATGGCGAAAAGATGCGTGATGGCAACATTATCGCCGCTTCGTTTGGCAATCGTGGCGAAATCTTCACCGCTATTCGCCACACCGACGATGACGGCCATAGCGAGTACTACAGCGCTAACGGCCATAGCCTGCGCCAAGCCTTTTTGCGCACCCCGGTAGACTTTTCCCGTATCAGTTCCGGCTTTAGCCTGGGCCGCCTACACCCAATCCTGAATAAAATTCGCGCCCATAAAGGCGTGGATTATGCCGCGCCAACCGGCACACCCATCAAATCCACCGGTGATGGCAAAATCACCTTTCGTGGCGTCAAAGGCGGCTACGGTAACGTAATCATTGTCCAGCATGGCGACACCTACAGCACACTCTATGGCCACATGTCCGCCTTCGCCCGCAACCTGCAAACCGGTAGCCGTGTGCGCCAAGGCCAAATTATCGGCTACGTCGGCAAATCAGGGCTCGCTAGCGGTCCACATCTGCACTACGAATTCCTGGTCAACAACGTGCACCGCAACCCTTTAACCGTCGCGCTGCCAAATGCCCAGCCGCTCCCCAAAGGATATGCTGCTGAATTCAAGGCCAAGGCCGCGCCGCTATTGGCCCAGCTCAACCTGCTTACCCGCGATAAACTCGCCTTAGCTAGCCGCTAAAACGTATGAGCGCGCCCTACTTCATCGGCCTGATGTCGGGAACCAGCATGGATGCAGTAGATGCCGCCCTGGTGGAGTTCACCAACACCGGCCTAAAGCTGGTTGCTACCCATACACAACCATTCCCAACAGAGACGCGGCAACAGCTAGAGCAGTTTATTACCCATCAGACACATGACATTCACCAGCTCGGGGAGCTTGATGCCGCGATGGGCCAACTCTTTGCGGACGCAACCCTGCAGTTGCTGGCAGGGCGCTTCAGTCCCAGCCAGATCAGGGCCATCGGCAGCCACGGCCAGACTGTCTTCCACGCCCCGCAATACAAAGTGCCGTTTACACTCCAGATCGGCGATCCCAATATCATCGCCGAACGCACCGGCATCACCACCGTCGCAGATTTTCGTCGTCGTGACATGGCTGCGGGCGGCCAGGGAGCACCCTTGGTGCCCGCCTTTCACAATGCCCTGTTTCGATCTTCTGACCACGACAGAGTAGTGCTCAACATCGGCGGCATCGCCAATATCTCCGTCCTACCGGCAGACTCACAGCAGTCGGTGATTGGCTTCGACACCGGCCCTGGCAACACCTTGATGGACGCATGGACCCGTAAACACCTGAACCAGCCAATGGACCGGGACGGCCACTGGGCTGCTAGTGGCCACATCAACCAACCGCTGTTGGACCAGCTGCTGGACGAACCTTTTTTTGCCGCCGCGCCACCCAAAAGTAGCGGCCGGGAGCTTTTCAATCTCACCTGGCTAGAGCAGGCAGGCATTGAGGATCGCCCCGAAAATATTCAGGCCACACTGCTTCAACTCACCATTGAGTCCATTGCCTCCGCCATAGAGCATCATGCCAACAAGACCCAAGAGCTGCTTGTCTGTGGTGGTGGCGCCCATAACTCCCTGCTAATGCACGGACTCAACAAACGACTCAGCAATGTTCAGATCAGCAGCACCGACAGGCTAGGCCTGCCACCCTCTTGGGTGGAGGCGGTCGCCTTCGCCTGGCTTGCCAAACAAACTATGGAAGGAAAACCCGGAAACCTGCCCGAAGCCACGGGCGCCAAACACCCAGCAATCCTCGGTGCCATCTACCAGGTGTGATATCCAGAAACAGAAATGCCGCCGTACATTGTGCAGATACGGCGGCATTCAATTGAGCGAACTCAGACTGGTTTACACCGAGAACGAAGAGCCACAACCGCAGGTAGTGGTGGCTTGAGGATTGCGAATGACGAAGTGCGAACCTTCCAACCCTTCGCTGTAATCAATCTCGGCACCTGTTAAATACTGGTAGCTCATCGGGTCGATCAGCAGGCTGACGCCCTCCTTCTCCACTACCGTGTCACCATCATTGATATTTTCATCAAAGGTGAAGCCGTACTGAAACCCAGAGCATCCACCGCCAGTGATGTAAATCCGCAACTTCAGAGAGGGGTTGCCCTCATCCTTAATCAAGTCTTTGACCTTGCTCGCGGCACTGCCTGTAAAGATGATAACCGGTGACTCACTAACCTCAGAAACTGCTGCTGTATTCATATCTACCACCCTCAACTTGGGTTAATTTTAACTTGCTACCATTGTAGCATAACAATAACCAACTATAGCACTCAGGAATCAGCCCTTCGCCCCGCCTCTGGGTGCCATTTCAGCTGCCGTGCGAAGCGGCCCATCCGAAAGATCGGCCTCTGACTGATGAACCAAATTGCCATTAATTTCAGCCCCCATCGCCATCTCGATCAAAAAGCGCGAGGCAGGCCCGTCTCAGCAGATCAACCCTGAACAGTCCAAGGGAAAGATTTACTGATGCTATTACTCCCGCCTGACGTGACTTCCACTTGCACAGCCCGCGCCACAAAACCCTCTGGCAACCTAATATCCCCCGCTAGCGCCTGAAAATAGCGAAACTTAAAAGCTTCAGTGACACTATTATTCGGCGAAAGCTTCTTAAAATCGAGCGTCACTGGCACCCCATCCTGAACGCCTTGCACAAACACCTTGACCGAGCCGCTGACAATACTCTGGTTGCGCAGCACATGGGTCATCACCAGATCATAGTGATATAGCCCCGTTTCTCCGCCCGAGCTCAGCTTGAAACTTTGAATATCCAGCCCTGCCTGTCGATCCGCTGGAGAGATGATGCCGCGATAAAAATCGACCTCTTCGCGCAGCTCCAAAACCTCATCCTGCAGCTGTACTAGAGTATTGCGAACCTCATCAGCAGACTCATCATCCACCAGTCGGGTCCGTTCCAGCATCGTCACCTGCTCGCCCAACGCCTGGTTTTCATCGGTCAGTTTGTCGATCTGCCCATTCAGCTCAAGGCGCAACTGAACCGCCTCAAGTTTGTTATAACCGGCACGCCACTGCCCCAGTTCGTACATTCCCCAAGTCACCAGCAACAGGGCAAAACTGAGTGCGATAAACAACCGCTGCTGCCATAAGACACGACGGATAACCATCAGCCTATCAAGCTTCATCACATCAATCTCACGGCAGCAGCGCCACTACCGACAAACCCGCGCGCTCATCCAGGCCAAACATAATATTCATATTCTGGATCGCCTGACCGGCGGCGCCTTTAACAAGATTATCGATCACCGATAGCACCACCACCGTATCGCCGTCCTGCGGCCGATGAATCGCGATGCGACAATAGTTGCCACCCTTTACCGTGCGTGTTTCAGGATGGGAAGCCGCGGGCATCACATCGACAAACGGCTCATTCTGGTAACGCTGTTCATAGAGTGACTGCAGATCGGCATCCGTTTTCAAGGTGGCGTAAAGGGTGGCGTGAATGCCACGAATCATCGGGGTTAGATGTGGCACAAAGGTCAACCCCACATCACCCTGCGCCATCTGCATCAATCCCTGACGAATCTCCGGCAAATGGCGATGGCCCGCAGCCGCATAGGCCTTCATGCTCTCACTCGTCTCACACAGCAGTGCGGCAACACTCGCCTTACGCCCGGCGCCGCTAACACCCGACTTGGCATCCGCAATCAATCGCGAAGGATCAACCAAGCCCTGCTCCAGCAGCGGCATAAAACCGAGCTGCACCGCCGTCGGGTAACAGCCAGGACAAGCAATCAGCTGCGCATTTTTGATAGCGGCGCGATTCATCTCCGGCAGACCGTAGGCCGCCTCTGCCACCAATTGCGGCGTGGTGTGCTTCATGCCATACCACTTTTCCCACAGCGGAACATCCTTAATGCGGAAGTCAGCCCCCAGGTCAACAATGCGCACTCCCTTCCCCAGCAGCGCCCCAGCATCGTTCATCGCCACGCCGTGCGGCGTGGCATAAAAAACCACGTCACAGCGGGTCAGGTTCTCAAGTGTCGGCTCAGTAAAAAGCAGATCAAGATGACCGCGCAGATTGGGGAACATCTCCGCCACCGGCGTCCCCGCATCGGAGCGCGACGTAATCGCTCGCAACTCCACACCTGGATGGTTCACCAACAACCGCAACAGCTCTACGCCGGTATAACCCGTACCGCCAACAATTCCCACTTTGATCATTATCGATTTTTCCTAGAATGAATTAGCATGGCGCGAGTATAAACCAGCTTCGGTGAGGGGATGCAGGAGACATACTCCTCATTCTCTTACTTGAAGTCACTCGACTTTCCAAATACTAAACAATCAAGAGACTGAACGTTGCGCCAAGTCCAATTAATATATTTTTATAATTTGCACTCACTGCCCTAATTTTTTATTCCCCAACCCGCATCCTACCAACTCCGAATTGCAACACCAACCTACCTAGGCACAAACACCCTCATCACATAAGCCGCTACCGCAGCGCGCTGCTTTTCATTCAACACATCGCGCCAGGCGGGCATGGTGGTTCCCTTCAGGCCATCACGAATTACTGTTTCGAGCCGTTGCGGTGTCATGCCTTTCAGTTGCGTCAGGTCGCGGGCGTGGGGTTCGAGGAACGTACCGATCCAGCCTTTGCCGGTGCCGTCAGCGGCGTGGCAGAAGGCACAGCTGTTGGCGGCTTGATAGATGGCCTCGCCCTCTCTCTCTTGCGCGGTCAATCCTTTCACACTCGGTACTTTGTTGTGGATTGAATAGGGTGTTGCGGATGAAACGGCATCAGCCTCGGCCATTCGATGAGAGTAGCTGGTGCGCGGATAAGAGACCGGGCGTGGGTCCCAGGCGAGCCCTTCATCTTCGACCTTGGCGCGGTCGTGGCAGGTGATGCAACTGGCCATAAAGAGCTCGCGGCCGCGACGCTGTTCAGCCGTGAGTCTCTCCACCGGCCTGTCGAGTGCAATCTCACCCTTGGCAAACGGAAAGGCGGCGGCATAACGTTCATGGTTGGGCCAGCCGTTGCCTTCAGTGTGATAGCGGGTGTTGAGCTTATCGCCACTCATGAAGGCTTTACGTACAAAGTCCACCACCAGCGCGATCTCTTGCTTGCTGAGAATATGCTTGAAGCCTGCCATGCCGGTATTCATGCGACCATCGGTCACCGACTTGATCATACGCGCGCGCGGCAAGGTCGCCAGCGCTGTGGTGGTGAAGTTGCGCGGCGGCGGATCGAGGTAGGTGGCGGCAAGGGTCTTGGCGTCACCGGCATAACCGTGACAAAAGTAGCAACGAAAATTGTAGAGGTCGCGCCCCTTGTCAAAGTCGGTGACGGCGCGGCTACCCGCTGCCACCTCTACCGTTGAGGGGATAGCAGCACCAGCCTGTGGCGACAGGCGCTCAGGGGTTAGTTGGCTTTTTTTTTATCGATTGTCCCTGATAGCTCGGGCAGCTCAGGTTCCTCTTCCCGCTGCGGCTTGATGGCGTCTGGGTTGGGATGAATAAAGTCTTGAAAGACAAACTCAGCAACGTCAGCCAACTGCTGTGGCGCGAGCACTTTGCCCCACGCCGGCATCACAGTACCAGGCTTACCCAGGAATATCGCTTTAAAGAGCGCCGGACGGTTAAGCTGCTGGCGTGACTCGGCGTTAAGAAAATTACGTGGTTTGGGTTCAATGAAGTGGGCGCGTGGCCCCATGCCATCGCCGCGGGTGCCGTGACAAGTGATGCAATTTTCCATATAAAATTTACGTCCCTTGCCAAAATTTCCCTTCAATCCACCGGGAAAGCCCTCCTTCATATCCACCGCTGGAGCAGCGGCCTGTTGCGCATGACTGCGTGGCGCCATAGCGGCACCAGCAACGCCCGCCACCGATTGGCCATGACCACTGTCACTGGCTGCCGCCATATTACTCATGTCCGCATCGGCGATGACAGGCCCCTTCATAAAGGTGACGTCGATGTAATCCACCACGGCTTTAATCTCAGCGCTGGAGAGGCGATTGGAAAACGCCATCATGGCCGTACCTTCACGACCATGGGTGACAGAGGCCAACATCCGTTCACGAGTCAAGATACGGCGTGACTGTGGTGAGGTGAAGTTGCGCGGCGGGGGATCAAGCACAGTATTGGTCCAGGTGGCGCCATTACCACGGTCGCCGTGACAGACGCGACAGTTCTCTTCAAAAATCTTTTTTCCAAGCGCCACCGGTGTGGCCGCCACGGCGAGGGCAGCGGCTCTACTTTTCAGGGGTGCAGTGCTAGCTGGGGCCATGAAGCTGGCGCGTATATAATCCACCACACCCTCAATCTCGGCAGCAGAGAGCTGCCCCTGCCAGGCCACCATGGCTGTCGCGGGCTTACCGTGGGTGACGCGGGCAATCATCAGTTCACGATTCAGCTGGCTAGCCGCCTCAGCAGAGGTGAAATCGCGCGGCGGCGGATTCAGACCAAAGCGGGCACGGCTTTGCCCATCACCCTTATCGCCATGACAGACGGCGCAGCTGTCACCATAGACCTTGGCAGCCTGCTCAGCAGTAACAGCGCCTGCCGCCGAATAGAGCGGCAGACCTAATAACAGGGTCAGACTGAAAACAAAACCAAACAGAGTCTTTTTGAGCTTCAAAAAATACACCACTTAAATCATGCAGAAAGCGCTACGCGCAAATGACATACAGTCCAACCCATGTTCACGCGATTAGCGGGCCATTTTCTCGCAAAATAACCATTTGCGCTACCCAAGGGTGGAACTGTATCCTAATTAATTGGTAGCCTTTTGATAATCATGCGTGTGCAAAAATCTGTGTTAAACCACCTGATGAACAATAAGAGTTGGTGTTGGCTGCTGGCGGCAGCGGCGCTTGCTGTTAGTAGCGCTACGGGCGCAGGCACAATCCTCGGCTCAAAACACGACTTTACCGGCCTTAACAAAAGGGCTGGTGTAGAGGCAATGTCCGGACTTGCCTTTGCCGATTACGGCTCACCGTGTGTCTACTGCCACATCCCGCCCGAAAAAAATGGCGCTGCCAGCAGTGAAGCAGGCACCGAGCTGGGCGGCATCCCCGGCTGGAATCGCTTCCGTCCCGCCACCGGTGGTTACGACCTCTACGACAGCCGCACCCTCGACAACAAGGTACGCACCCCCAGCCCCATCAGCCTGCTCTGCCTCTCCTGCCACGACGGCACCATGAGTGTCGATATGACCGTTTTCAAACCGGACGGCTGGGACAGCAGCGCCGATGCCTCGCTGCATCTGCGCCTCAACGGTGGTGACGACCTGATGAACTGCGGCAAGTGCCATAACGGTGTTGCCGCCCACAGCATTGAGATCAAACACCTGGGCACCGATCTGCAAAACGACCACCCCATCTCAATGGAGTACGCCGGACTCAACGCCAAAGACCCCGACTACCGCACGCCCGACAACGCCTATGGCTTTGAAAACGGAGTCAAGATCTACGATAACCGTGTTGAATGCGCCACTTGCCACAACGTACACAACCCGGACGTCAACATCCTGTTGCGAACCGGCGCCGAGCACCTGTGCGAAACATGCCACATAAAGTGATGCAACGCCTGCGTCTCATCACCACTGTTTCTCTGGCACTACTGCTGACCGCTTGCGCCACCTCGACACCGTTGCCTGAGGCCGAGTTTGAGCCGCCGGTCTATCCCTCCCCGCCCGACACACCCCGTTTCATCTTTGAACGCACGCTGCGTTACAACAGCAATGTCGAATCCCCCAGTCGTATGGATGAGCTGCGCCGCTACGCCACCGGTGTCGATAGCGATACCAAGGGACTGGTGAAGCCGTTTGGTGTGGCCGCACAACACGGCCGCGTCTACGTCACCGATACCGTACAGCGCGCCGTGATCATGTTTGATACCAAGGCGGGACAGTACCGGGAGTTTGGCAGCGACAAACCCGCCGAACTGGGCAAACCGACAGGCATTGCGATCTCATCCCTGAATGAACTGTTTGTTGCCGATGTCAGCCACCGCCGCGTCACGGTGTTTGATCTTAATGGCAAATTTTTGCGCTTCCTCGGCGGGCCAGCGCTATTCCAGCGCCCCACCGGCGTGACTGTCTCGCCCGATGGTCTAGAGCTCTATGTGGTCGATGCCGGTGGCGTCGACAACAACGACCACCACATGTACATCCTCGATAGCCGCTCTGGCGCACTTGTTGCCACAATTGGCAGTCGTGGTACTGAACCCGGCATGTTCAATCTACCACTCCAGGTCAGCGCCGCAGCGGATGGTACCGTCTATGTCGTCGACAAGGGTAATTTTCGCGTCTCGGCCTTCAACCCAGAGGGTGGCTATCTACGCAGCTTTGGCACCATCGGCCGCTATCCCGGTCAGTTCTTCAGCCCCAAGGGGATCGCCACCGACAGCGAGGGCAACGTCTATGTCGTGGATACCGCCTTTGGCAATGTCCAGATCTTCGACCCGCAGGGGCAACTACTCATGGTGATTGGCCAGCGCGGCCAATCGAGCCGACCCGGCAACTACATGCTGCCTGCCGGGGTCGCGGTGGACGAGACGGGACGGGTCTATATCGCTGATCAATTCTTCAGAAAGGTGGATATCTACCGGCCGCTAGCAACAGCAGAGAGTGCCGAGGCAATCGGCGCGGCCGCACGTAACCAGCCCGAGTAACAACCTTAGAACCTGTTCACGATCTTGATCAAGGGATGCAGCGCACCAACCAAAAGTAGGTGCCTCTAGGCGAAGTAGGCACCTGGCCTAGCCAAAAGTAGGGGCCTCTAGGCCAGGCCCCTACTTTTGGCTAGGCGAGGCGGAAACGGGCGAAAATGCCCAAAGCACTTCATGGGGCAGGCTCAGCGCAGTATATACGTAGTACATGAGCATTTTGAGCCCGTTTCCCCTCGGTACCCCATTGAGGGGTGAACGCGGTGATGCGCCCTTCAGCGAGATCGTGAACAAGTTCTTACGCCCCCTTCAACCCCCAGGGTGACTCGGCGATCCACGGCATCAACTCCGCCACCGGCAACGGCCCACAGACAAAACGGCCTTGCACCGCATCACAACCCATCTCTTTGAGCATGTCGTAAACCTGCTGATTCTCCACCCCTTCAGCCACCACAGGGATACCGATGTTGTGGGCCAAATCTATGATAGAGCGCACAATCACCACGTCGCTTTTATCCTCCAACATGCCCATCACAAAAGACTTGTCGATTTTGAGTTCATCCACCGGCATCTGTTTGAGGTAGGCCAGCGACGAATAACCCGTGCCAAAATCGTCAATCGAGAGCAGCACACCCATGGCGTTGAGACTGTTGAGTGTCTCCAACGCGCGGTTCGGATCAGCCATGATGGCCGTCTCTGTGATCTCCAGCCGCAGACGACTAGGATCTCCACAGCTATCATCGATCAGGCGCGCCACTTTTTCTGAAAAGCGCGGGTCGTGCAGATTACGCACCGACAGGTTAACTGCCATATCCAGCGGCAAGGTATCGCTGCGATACTGCTGACACTGAGTCAGCCCCGCCTTAAGCACCCACATGGTCAGGGGGGCAATCAGACCGGTCTGTTCCGCCAGCGGGATAAACTCATCGGGATACATCAGGCCATGACGTGGATGTTGCCAGCGCACCAGCGCCTCGACGCCGTAGATCCTGCCACTCGCCATATTGATTTTGGGTTGATAATAGAGCAGCAGTTCGTCACGTTCGATGGCACCGCGCAGCTCCCCCAACAGCGCCAGATTGCGCAGGCTATGTTGATCGGTTGAGGGGTCGTAAACGGAGTAGCCGGTATGGTTGCGTTTGGCCACATACATAGCGACATCGGCACGTTGCATCAGCGTCACTTCATCCTCGCCATGCTGCGGATAGAGGCTGACGCCGATACTGGCACCAATATGCAACACCTGCTCATTGATCTGGAACGGCTCTTCGATCGCGGCCAGCAGCTTCTCGATAATGCGTCTGGCCTGAGCTAATTCAGTCCTGGGCAACAGCACTGCAAATTCATCACCACCAAGGCGGGCGATGGTATCGGACTCACGCAGCACCGCACGTACCCGGTGCGCCATCTGCTGCAAGACCATGTCACCATAGTGGTGGCCAAGGGTATCGTTAATATCTTTGAAGCGGTCAAGGTCCATAATCAACAGCGCAAACGGCTGATGACTGCGCTGCGCCATGAGCACACTCTGACGGATTCGATCCGACAATAAAATACGGTTAGGGAGCTCCGTAAGGCCGTCATGCAGCGCCTGGTACTCGAGTGCAGCGGTCTGCTGCTTGGACTCGGTAATATCACGCGCCACACCGACAAAATAACGCTGCTCACCGAGGAACATCTCACTCAGGGAGAGCTCAATGGGGAAGGTACTGCCATCCTTGCGCCGCCCGATCACTTCAGTATGGTTATTGATCAGCCGTCCTTTACCGCTACTCAGGTATTGTTCGATGTAGTCGTCATGCTCACTGCGATAAGGCTCCGGCATCAACATCGAGACATTGTGGCCCAACAGCTCAACAGCGCTGTAGCCAAACATCTTCTCCACCGCGCGATTGACACTGTCGATGGTGCCGCGCGCATCCGCAGTAATAATGGCGTCAAAGGCGTTTTCGGTAACCGCGCGAATACGCGTCTCGTTAGCCAGCAGTTTGCCCTGCATCTCGTCAAACACAGCGGCGACCTGCCCCAGCTCGTCGCGCCAATGCAGCGGCAGTTTGACATGGCGTTCGCCGGCGCCGACACGGCCAATCGCCTCACGCAGGCGATTAATGGGGACCAGCACGCTGAAACGTAACGCCACCCAAACAGTAACAGCAATAATCACCACCAAAAATGCGGCGATCAGCCAAAGGTTGTTCTGCATGGAATCGATACGAGCGATGCTCTTTTCACGCGACAGGCTGAGTCTCAATACCCCCCGTAACGGTGAGCTGTCATAACCATGACAAGGCAGGCACTCGGTCTCGACGCTGATCGGCTGAAGAACGGTAATTTCTTTGGATGAACGCAGGTCGATGGACACCGTCCCCTCTAACGCGTGTTCAAAGGAGTGATCCGTGACGTAGCGGAGCTTTTGATCAGGGACTGGTTCGCGCTCAAAAATAGGGGCATCGAGATAACTGTTGACACGATTAACTGTATCCAGATCAGTAAATGCTTCACTGCCATCACGGCGCAAAACTTCGATGCCCACGATGCCAGCAGCACCTTGCATGCTATCCAGCCAGGCACGCGCCTGGGTGCCCTGGCCGTTGATCATCAGGATACGCAGGCTGGCGAGCAGGGTTTGAGCATGGATCTTGGCCTGCTCTACCTCTTCGTTATAGATGGCCCGTTGCAGTTGGCGCTCGACCCAGAGTCCCGCCATCAGCACTACCGCAAAGAGTACTACTGCCAATACCAGGGCGATGCGGACACCAAGGCTCTTCATTCCTGAGATCCTCTAGGCCGCACAGCTACCACCCCTGTTCTATATGGGCAACGCCGCCAAAACTGCCGATCCAGAAGCTACCATCCTGACCATTGGCCATGGAGAAAACACTCTCGGCATAGAGACCATCGGCCACGCCTTTAAGCACAAAACGTTGCGCCTTGGCATCCCCCTTAGGATTAAAGCGCGCCAGCCCCTTACTGGTACCAATCCAGAGCTGCTGCTGTTTATCCACATACAGCATAAAGATATGATTGGCCGGCAGACCATCCTGAGTGGTATAGGTCTGCCACTGTTTGCCATCGAAGCGCGACAACCCCGCCCCCCAGGTGCCAGCCCACACGGTACCATCGGCCTGCACCGCCATAGAGATCACATAGTTGGGATTGTAGGCATCATTGACCCCCGCCAACCCCTGCTCCTGTTTCTGACGGGCGTGGTGTGATGAGGTCTTGCCGGGATCGTTCTTGAACGGGTTGGCATCTTTTACCAGCTCATGGTCGGCCCCCAAGCCATCCTTGTGCTGCCAGTTCTGCCACCGGCCATTGCGATAGAGGGCAAGTCCGGCCTCGGTCGCAAACCAGATATCGCCATTCAGCCCCTCGCGAACCCCATAGACCCAGGGGTTGGGCAGGCCACCCTGAGTATTCTCAACGGTAAAGGTCTGCCACGCCTTGGGGTCATCAAATTTCCCCTGACTTACGCGGTTGGCGCCGGACCACGTGGCAATCCAGACATCGCCGTTTTTGGCCTTTATCACATCGTAGACAAACTGATCTGCCAGCCCCTGGGGGATATTGATGGTGGTCCACTCATTGGTCTCAGGGTTGAGCAGTGCCAGGCCGCCGCCATAGGTGCCGATAGCCATGCGCTCGCCGAGACGGCTGATATGAAAAATACCGTTGGAGAGCAGCCCGGAATTTTTGTTGTTGAAGAGTTGGTAATCGTCGGTTTCGGTATCATAACGGATCACACCACCGGAGGTGCCAACCCAGACATACTTGCCATCGGCAAACATGCTTTTAACGTTGCGGTTACCAACACGAAAATGGCTGAAGCGTGGCCCGCCTGTGGTTGCAGCCTGTTTACCGGCATCGGGAAAAAGCGCCACTTTGCGATATGGTGAAGCGGCCTCAGCACCACTAGCCGCGACGGTTGCTGCCGGGGCTGTCGCAGTAACGGCTGCCACTTGATCATCGCCGCGCAGACCGAGCTGGTAGGCGCCTACAACAACGCCGATGCCCAGCAGCGCCCCCACAATCACAATAGTTGAATTAATTTTCATCGGTTTTACCTGAAGATGCCGCTGCGGGTTGCTCTGCTACCACTGCTGTGCCCAAGCGAGTGACACCGCCACGTGTCCCTACCCACACCTCATTGCCTGGCACTACCACAATGGCGTAGACATGGTCCGACAACAGCCCCTGCTCGCGGCCATAGCTGTACCACTGTTTGCCAGAGCCTGCCCCGCGAAGCACGCCTTGGGCATCAAAACGGCTCACGCCATGATCGGTGCCGAACCAGAGCGAACCATCGGCCCCCTCGGCGATGCTGTAGACCACGTTACCGGCCAGGCCATCCTGAGTGGTGTAGTTGCGCCACTGCTTACCATCGTAGTAGCTGACACCGCCGCCCCAGGTTCCGGCCCAGACAGTGTCTTTGTTATCCACATGCATCGAGAGCACATAACTGGGATTGTAGGTGGACTGGCCATCACTAGCCACATTAAGGTCGTGCCGGGAGCGGGTGCCGAGCCCGGTATTGAGGCTGATCGGCAGATTATTGATATTGGCCGCACCCAGGCCATCTTTGTGGGTCCAGGCATGCCACGCCTGCCCGGAGCTTGCCCCGCGAAGCACGTTTTGGGCATCAAACATGGAGACGCCACCCTCGGTGCCAAACCAGACACGTTGTTTCGAATCCACAGCAATACCGTAGACCCACTCATTCACCAGCTCCTTAAAGTAGGTCTTGATTTGACCGCCACCTGCGGAGATAAAATTGGCCCCCGCCCAGGTGCCTATCCAGAGGCCGCCATCGGCCTGCTGAGCAAAACTGTAGACCCAATAATCCGCCAGGCCATGCATGGGAAAGAGCACCCGCCACTTGCCGGAGCCTGCCTCGCGAGGCACGTTTTGGGCAGAGCCTGCCCCGCGAGGCACGTCTTGGGCGTCGACGTAATGGGATACACCGCCACCATTGGTGCCAAACCATTTGCCATTGTCACGATCAACAAACAGTGAAAACACATACTCATTGGCCAAACCTTCGGCACGGGTAAAGGTGGTGAGCAGATTTTGGCTGGTCAGGTCAACCTCATGAACACCAACCGAGGTCCCCACCCAGACACTATCACCCTTGTCCGCGCTCTTGGGTTCCAGCGCCAGGGAGCGCACATAGACCTCGGGGCCAACCTCAAAGGCATCAATTACATGCCAGGGATCAACAGCAGCCGTCTTGCCCTCAATCGGCGAAGGTGTCATGGTCAGCGTCGTTTGCGGGTCAGAACACGCACTCACCAACAAGGTAGCCATCAGCAACGGCACGATACGCATCAATGCATGGTTCTCAGATAAGCAACAACATCCAGCATCTCCTGGGTTGTCAGCAGGCCACGAAAGGCGGGCATCACCCCAGCGCCACGTTCAAGCGTTTGCACCAGAGCGGCGTCAGGCTTCATCAGCCCCTCGCCACGCAGAAAGTTAGGCATGCCCGGCATCATGCCGTTGCCCTGTGCGCCATGACAACCAGTACAATGGTTGTTATAAATTTTGGCACCGTTGCGCGGATCAGCCGCCTGCGCCAGAGTTAAATGAAGCAGACCAGTTAGCGTCACCAGCAGCAGCGTAGCGCCTTTTACAGTCAGTTTTTTATTGGTCATTTTGGTTATCAACGCCATGTGGGATAAACGTCCCAATATTACCACCCTCAGCCATCACTGTCGCCAAAGTAGCAGTGCTATTGCAAGCCGGAGTAGTCACCCGCGCGGGCACGCCTGAGCAGCTCGATGACATCGCTACGCTGCCACTCACGCGGACCGGCAAAGCGCTGTATCAAACGGCCATCGGGAGCAATCAGTAAGGTATAGGGGAAGATCTGGACACCGAGTTGTTGACGCGAGATCTGCTGTGTTTTATCGATATAATTGGGAAAGGTCACCTGTTTGTCGAGCAGGTACTCACGCACCAGATGTGCATCTTCGTCGGCCGCCAGCCCAACCACGGCAAAGTCCTGAGGACCAAGCGTATCGCCAAGCTGTTGCAGGTTGGGCATCTCTCGACGGCACGGCTCACACCAGGTGGCCCAGAGGTTCAGCACCACCAGCTTGCCACGATAGTCACTAAGCTTGGCACTGCTGCCATCCACCCCTACCAAGGCAATGTCAGGAACGACCTGCCCCACCACCAGTTTATCGGTGAGCATGGCGGGCTGGCTACAGGCGGCCAGCCCGGCGACAGCAAACCCCAGCAGTGCTATTAAAAGCCGGCGCACCACACCATCAGGGCACAATAGTGTCGATCTGAATATTCAGACCACTAGTGCCAATCGCCACCGGCCCCTTGCTCACCCCTTGCAGGTCGCCACTCTTGGACATTGCATCACCCGTTTTAGAGATACGCGCACCCACCATCACCTGGTCGAAATTGGCCAGACTCATGTCTGGCATCATCGCCTGGCTCTCGTCGAGCGTGAACTCCAGCGGCAGACTACCGGCATGGGTACGGATGATAGCAAGCGGCATGGGCGGGCCACTCACCGCCTTGGCAAAGATAAACAGCGTATCACCGGGCGCCACCTTGGCCGCTAACGCCGGGCTGAGACTAATCGTGCCGCTGATCTGGGCGACTTGGCCAGTCGCCGTCTTGGCCGTAACGGCAGCTGCCGACTCTTCGGCCGCTGCAGGCACTGCACCAAACTCGCCTTTAAGCTGACGCTGACGATAAGTCTCGGCTTCGGCAATATTCGCCGCCATCGCTTGGGCATCCTCAGAACCTGCTGGAATCAGCTGTTGCAGACGCTTCCAGAGACTTACGGCTGACACAAAATCACCCCGTTCAAAATGGGCCGTACCCAATAACCACAGCACTTTCTGGTTTTGCGGCTCGATGGTCAGCGCCTTTTGCAACAGCTCTGCCGGCTTGCCTTCAAGGCTTCCGCCGCTGGCCATGGCCATGGCATCGGCATAGTCGGCCAGCAGAGTGGCATCCTCGCCCGCAAACTGGATCGACTTCTCATAGGCCGCCACCGCCTCGTCGTAACGCCCTAGCACACTGAATGAACGCCCCAACATGACCCAGCCTTCGATGTCGGAAGGGTTCTCCTGGAGCCGTTGCGCCAGCTTGCCAACCATGCCTTCGATCTGGGCCTGCATCTCGGCAGGATTCTGGCTATGAGGATCTGCCGCAGCTTGCTGCGGGGCCTGCGCTGCCGGATCGATCGCATCTGGACTACCGATTTCAAGATAGATGGAGAGCGCCACCAGCGGCACCGCCAACACCAATACCACCGAAGTGACAATGTTGAGGGTTTTACCTGAGCTAGCCGCCGCCTTATCAGCCATAGCAGTATCTTCCAGCAGGCGGCGCTCAATTTCCTGACGACTCTTGTCGTAATTGACTTGATCAACATCGCCCGCAGCCAAGTCGATATCCAGCTCAGTAAGCTGATTTTTGTAGATGGAGATATTCATGCTGCTACGCGCCAGCTCAGCCGCCGCCTCGCGCCGCATAAATAGTGGTGGAATCACAAACAACAATGCAGCACCTACCAGGCACGCTGCTACTACCCAAAACAGTGTCATGCCTGCTTATCTCCTGACTCTTGTTCTAACATCGACTCAGCACGGCGCTGATCGTCTGCCGATAATGGTTGGTTTTGAACCTGTTTTTTGCGCCGCGATACATTGAAGTAGAGCGCACCAATTCCAATAACAAGCAGCAACCCTGGACCAAACCATAACAGCACGGTAGTGGAGTTGAGTGAGGGACGGTAACGAATGGTTTCACCATAACGCTCCACCAGGAAGTCAATCACCTCACGATCACTTTTGCCCGCCTCCATCATTTCCTGGATCTGGTTGCGCATATCAACAGCAAAATCAGAATGGGAGTCGGCCAGCGACTGCCCCTGACAGACCAAGCAGCGCAACTCGCCAGAGATCTGCATGACCCGCTGATTCATCACCGGGTCACCATTGGTAAACTCAGCCTCTTTGGCCTGCCCAAGCAGCGGCAAACAGAGTAACGCCGCAATCAAGTACCGTTTCATTATCCGTTCAACTCCTTAACCAGCGGCAGAATAGTGGTCATCATAACCTCATCGGTCACCGGGCCGGTGTGCTTGTAACGGACCACCCCCTGCTTGTCGATGACGTAGCTTTCCGGCACGCCGTAAACCCCATAATCGATACCGACACGGCCATTGACATCAAAACCACTGGCCACATAGGGGTCACCAAAGTCGCTGAGCCATTTGATGCCCGCCTCGCGGGTATCTTTGTAGTTAAGGCCGTAGATCGGAACGATGTTTTGGCGCGCCAGACGCATAAACACCGGATGCTCCTGACGACAGGAGGCACACCAGGAGGCCCAGACATTGAGTATCCACACCTGCCCCAACATATCATCACGTTTGACACGGACATCGGGATCAGCCAACTGCGGCAGATCAAATTGCGGCGCAGGCTTATTGACCAGTGGCGAAGGCACATTATTCGGGTTCAACTTCAACCCTTGCCAGAGAAACGCCGCCAGCAACAAAAATACCGCCAGTGGAATCAGGTAACGCAGATAACGCACCATCTAGCTATTCTCCGTCGCTGTTACCACTGGTTTGGCAGGCTCGGCATTGGCCTTGGCCTTGATATCTTTACGCGCCAGCACCCGGTAGCGACGGTCAGACACCGCCAACAAACCACCCAATGCCATGAATATGGCACCAACCCAGATCCAGACCACAAACGGTTTGTAATAGACACGCACAATCCAGGCACCACCATCGACCGGCTCACCCAATGAAACATAAAGGTCGCGCCAGATGTTGGTATCGATAGCGGCCTCGGTCATCGGCATCGTCTGGACCGTGTAGATGCGCTTCTCGGGATGCATCACCATCATCTCATAATCACCACGGAAGACCCGGATCAAGCCGCGGCTAGCGGTATAATTCGGCCCCGCGACATCCGTCACGCCGTCAAAACGGAAGGTGTAATCATTGACGGTCACGGTATCACCGATCTCCATGCGCACATCCTTCTCCGTCTCATATTGGGTCACCAGGGTGACACCAACAATCGTAACGGCAATACCGAGATGAGCAACATGCATGCCCCAGTAACTGCTAGGGCACGACTTGATACGTGCCAACAACAGCTCATCCGCACGACCCGACTTGAGGCGGCTATAAATATTGTAGGCAGTTGCCGAAACGACCCAGCCTGCCAGCGCCATGCCTAGCGCAGCCAGCCATGACCAGCCGCCCATCAGGAACGGCATTATAATGGCCACCAGCGCCGTGGTACCAAAGGCCCAGCGCAGTCTCACCAACATCTCCGGCAGATTTGCCTGCTTCCAGCGCGCCAGTGGCCCCAGACCCATCATAAAGACCAACGGCACCATCAACGGCACAAAGACAAGATTAAAGAACGGAGCGCCCACCGAGACCTTATTGGTCGCCTCCAGATACCCAATGGATGCCAGACCTTCGATAATGATCGGGTAGATCGTGCCCAGCAGCACGGCTGCGCCCGCTACCGTCAGAATGACGTTATTGACCAGCAGCATTGTCTCCTTGGAGATTATATCAAAGCTGCCACCCAAACCCACTTTTGGTGCGCGCCAGGCGTAGAGCAGCAGCGAAGAGACCACCACCACCACCAGAAAACTAAGGATAAACGTACCGCGGGTCGGGTCGGTAGCAAAAGAATGAACAGAAGTGATTACACCAGAACGGACCAGGAACGTACCGAGCAGACTGAGCGAGAAGGCGATTATCGCCAGCAATATGCTCCAGCTCTTAAAGCTGCCACGCTTTTCCGTTACCGCCAGGGAGTGGATCAACGCCGTCCCGACCAGCCACGGCATAAACGAGGCGTTTTCCACTGGGTCCCAGAACCACCAGCCACCCCAGCCCAGCTCGTAATAGGCCCACCAGGAACCCAACGCAATGCCGCCGGCAAGAAACATCCAGGCAACAATCGCCCAGGGACGTGACCAGCGCGCCCAGGCCACGTCCAGCCGCCCACTCAGCAACGCCGCAATAGCAAAAGAGAATACAACCGAGAAGCCAACATAGCCCATGTAGAGCATCGGCGGGTGGATGATCAGACCAAAATCCTGCAACAGCGGATTGAGGTCACGGCCATCGGGCGCGGCTGGCAACAGGCGCTCAAAGGGGTTGGAGGTTATCAGCGTGAAGAGCAGGAAGCCAACGGCGATCAGACCCATCACCCCCAGCACCCGCGCCACCATCTCGGTAGTCAGGCTTTTGCTGAAGACGGCCACTGCCAGCCCCCAGAGCGCCAGCATGGTTATCCACAGCAGCAGAGAACCTTCGTGACCGCCCCAGACGGCGGCGATGCGGTACTGCAACGGCAGCAGCGAGTTGGAGTGCCCGGCGACATAGAGCACGGAGAAGTCGTTCAGGATGAAGGAGTAGGTGAGACAGCCGAAGGCAACGGCGGCAAAGAGGAACTGCCCCGTCGCCAGCGGTCGCGCCAGCCCCATCCACGACTGAATATTAAAGCCTGCCCCAGCGATCGGCAGGACCCCCTGCACAATGGCCAGACAGAGGGTCACGATCAAGGCAAATTGACCAATTTCAGGAATCATTATTCAGCAGCCCCCGGGGTAGATACAGATGTAGTTGTGTTTGTTTTTGTGGTGGAATCTTGTTTGGATTGCTCAGCCTGATCCAGGGCCTTGGCGACCTCGGGCGGCATGTAGGTCTCATCGTGTTTGGCCAACACTTCTTCGGCGGCAAAGACACCGTCCTTGCCCATCTTGCCCTGCGCCACGACACCCTCACCCTCACGGAAGAGGTCAGGAAGAATACCACTGTAGACCACTGGCACCGTTTCAATGGTGTCGGTGACACTAAAATGAACCATCACGCCGTCGCGTCGGACACTGCCTTTTTCGACCAGACCACCGAGACGAAAGGTACGATCCTGCGGCGACTTATTGGCCACCACCTCGGACGAGCTGAAAAAGTGGTTGATATTGCTCTGCAGCGCCTGCATTACCAGCGTCACAATCAACGCCACGCCGGCCAACCCCAGCAAGATAAAAAGCATACGTTTGTGTCTGGTCTTCATCATAGCTCCTTTGAATTCAGTCGAACCATACGGCCCAACCGCTGCAATAAAGTTCGTTTATGGCGCACCACTAAAATCGTTTCACCGACCATAAAGAGGGCCGCCACCCCAAAGGAACCCCAAATGTAGGCACCATGAGTGCCCATGGCAAAGAAGTCGGACATCTTATTTCTTCTCCTGCAACATCTCTTTGACCCAGACACTGCCGCTTTCGCGCTCGAGGATGATGCTACGCAACCGCGTCAGCACCACGGCAATGGTGTAAAACCAACAAGCCAGCACCATGATCAGCAGCGTCCATAGCATGATATCGGTCATGCTGCTCTGCATCCCGCCGCCATTAAATTTGATCGAAGAACCTTGGTGCAGGGTATTCCACCACTCCACCGAGTAATAAATGATAGGTATGTTGACGATGCCCACCAACGCCAACAGGCCACTGGCGCGGGCCGCACGACGTGGATCGTCAATCGCCGACTCCAGCGCCATAAAGCCTATATAAAGGAAGAGCAAAATCAATTCAGAGGTGAGGCGTGCATCCCAGACCCACCAGGTGCCCCACATCGGCTTGCCCCAGAGGGCGCCGGTCCAGAGCGCGAGGAAGGTGAACATGGCGCCGGTTGGCGCCAGCGCGGTCGCCATCATAGAAGAGAGACGGGTACGCCAGATCATGCCTGCCACCGCCCAGCCTGCCATCACCACGTAGATAATCATCGACATCCAGGCCGCTGGCACATGGATAAAGATAATGCGATACCCCTCACCCTGCTTGTAATCGGTGGGGGCGACAAAAAAGCTCATATAGAGCCCCACCACCATAAGAATCACGGAGGCAGCCGCGAACCAAGGAGAGATTCGCCCCGCCAGAGGATAAAAGGTCGCGGGCGAAGAGTATTTAAACCAGTTTATTGCCATACGTCTCTCTACCTACTTCAATTATTCAACAGAAATTCTCAAGGCTACCGCCGAGGCCCAGGGCGCCAGCAGCAGCGCCAGCACCAGGATCGCCCCCATCAGTGACAGGTGACCATCGGCCCCCATACCCACCGCGCTTGCCTCCACCGCACCAGCGCCAAAGATCAGCACCGGGATATAAAGAGGCAGCACCAGCAACGACACCAACACCCCACCGCCACGCAGCCCCAGCGTCAGGGCCGCGCCGATAGCGCCGATAAGGCTCAGCACTGGGGTACCCAGCAGCAGCGTTATCATCAACATCCACAACGCATCACCGCTGAGACCAAACTGCAATCCCAGCAGCGGCGACATCAGCACCAGCGGCAGGCCGGAGATAAGCCAGTGAGCCACAATCTTGCCCAGCACCATCAGCGCCAATGACTGCGGTGCCAGCAGCAATTGCTCGAGGGTGCCATCGACATAGTCATCCGCAAAGAGGCGTGTCAGCGACAACATCGAAGCCAACAGCGCCGCCACCCAGACCACCCCCGCCGCCATCGAACGCAACAGCTCGGCGTCCGGCCCCACCCCCAACGGGAAGAGGCTGACAACAATGACGAAAAAAAACACCGTCGTCAGCACATCGGAGCGATGGCGCATCGCCAAGGTCAGATCGCGCTGAATAATGCACCACAACGCTGCCAACATCAGTGAGTCCCCAGATGTACGTGCTGGATCTGCCCCACCGCGATATCCACCTGTTGGTGGGTGGTCAACAGCACCATGCCACCCTGGCCGATATGGGCCTGGACTATCTCCTGCAGCATCGTGACCGCTTTGACATCCAGCGCCGTGAAAGGCTCATCTAAAATCCACAACTTGAGCGGCTGCAACAGCAGTCGCGCCAACGCCACGCGCCGCTTCTGTCCCTGCGAGAGCACCTTCACTGGCAGCTCGACGCAGCGCGCCAATCCTACCTGCTGCAACGCCTCTTCTACCTGCCGTTCACTGACATCAAAGCCGCTAAGATTGGCAAAGACACGCAGATTCTCATAACCACTCAGTTCAAATTTTAAGCCGTAATGGTGACCGAGATAGAGCAGCTCGCGGTTGAATTCTTCACCCAGCTTGCGGGTCAGTTCACCATTCCAGCGGATCTCACCCGACTCCGGCAGCACCAGTCCGGCAATCGCGCGTAACAGGGTGGTCTTGCCAGCGCCGTTGGGGCCATGCAGATGCAGCAGGCTCCCCTCCGCCATGCTAAAAGAGAGGTCGGCAAAAAGCTGGCAATCGCCGCGCACACACTCCAGATTGGTGATATCAAGCATTAAAACCACATCGCCGCAGGCCAAAAAGACCGAAGATTATACATTAACACCACAAAAAGTCCCGGCCCTTCACGACCCGCCCAACACCACTCTAAAACCTGTATTTACATCGTTGTCATCGGCTGGATAACTACCACGCAGCGCCGATCCAATCTGCGCCGCCGGGGTGTCCCAGCCGCCGCCCCGCAGCACGTGATGACTACATTCGCCGCCACCCCCGCCGCCACTCCAGGCACGACCATCAGCAGGGGCACCGTTGTAGTCAGGATGCCAACAATCCTGCACCCACTCCCAAACGTTACCGTAGAGATCAAACAACCCCCACGCATTGGGGGCCTTGCCAGCCACCGGACGACTGCCGTTGCCCGGCCCCACCCAACCAAACCGACTCAGCAAACCCGGCTCATCACCAAAGAAAAAACGACTGCTGCTGTTGGCGCGCGCCGCGTACTCCCACTCCGCCTCAGACGGTAGCCGGTAGCGATTAGTTCCCTCGGCACTATTCAACGCCTCAAGGAACGCCTGCACTTCGAGCCAAGAGACACTCTCCACCGGGCGGCGCGGGTCTTGAAACTGACTGGGATTGGCCCCTATCAGCGCCAACCACTGCGCCTGGGTTACCTCGCGAGTGCTAATAAAATAGGAGGCGAGGCGCACCTCATGCAGTGGTCCAATCCCTGCCGCCGCATCCCCCATCACAAAGCTGCCCGCTGGAACGCGCACAAACTCCATGCCAAGGCCATTGACCACCCGCTCCAACGGCTCTGCTGCATCGGGTTTCGCCAGCTGTCCACGACTGCTGCCCCACCACGCCAATGCACCGGCCAGCAGCAATACCAGCACCACCGCCACCATCATGCGTAGCGCCCGCTGTGCCTCTGACAGCTGATTATCACCCTGCTTTTTCACCGACATCTCAGCCCTGTTTTTGGCGTGCTACTATTGGGCGCCCTTGCATGAACGCTCCGAAAATCAAGGGGTCAGATCATAGCGTGAACCATACCCTAGGACCAGAGTAGATTATTGATGACTGACACCGCCGCACAGCCAGTGCACAACGCCACCACCAATCGACAACTGGCCGCCCTGCGCCACCATATCCAGCAGACCATCGTCGGCCAGAATCGCCTTATCGAACGGCTGCTGGTGGCGCTGCTCGCCGATGGCCACATCCTGCTTGAAGGGCTGCCGGGGCTGGCCAAGACCACCGCCGTACACACCCTTGCCGATGGCATGGCGCTCAGTTTTCAGCGCATTCAGTTCACCCCCGACCTGATCCCCGGCGACATCACCGGCAGCGACATATTCCTGTCGCGCGAAGGCGAGCTTAAATTTATCGAAGGGCCGATCTTCCACGAGATCATCCTCGCCGACGAGATCAACCGCGCCCCGCCCAAGGTGCAGTCGGCACTATTGGAAGCGATGCAGGAGCGCCAGGTCACTACCACCGGCACCACCCGCAAACTGCCGCACATCTTTCAGGTGATCGCCACCCAGAACCCACTCGAACAGGAGGGTACCTACCCCCTACCCGAGGCACAGCTTGACCGCTTTTTGATGAAGGTGGAGCTGGGTTATCCGAGCCCCGACGATGAGCTGGAGATCCTGCGCCGCGAAACTCGCAAACAGCAACAGCCACGCAGCGAGACCATCAAAGAGGTCATCAGCAGCGACGATATTCTCAACGCCCGCCGCGAAGTGAATCAGGTGCACATGGACGCCATGCTCGAGCGTTACATCGTCACCCTCGTCAACGCCACTCGCACCCCCGCCGCCTGGTGGCCCGAGGCCAAAGAGTGGCTCAGCTACGGCGCCTCACCACGCGCCACGCTCGCCCTCGCCCGCAGCGCCCGGGCGTTGGCCTACCTGCGCCAGCGTGACTTTGTTGAACCGGCCGACATCATTGATCTGGCCTACGACATCCTCAACCATCGCATCGGCTTGAGTTTTGCGGCGCGGGCAGCGGGCGTTACAACAAGGCAGCTGATTGAGGGGTTGGTAGAGAGAGTGCCGGTACCGTAATGATGACGATGAAACATAAATCCAGAGCGCCCAAGGCACTACGCACCCAAAACGCTTACCAAAAACACTACGTAGAGCAGACCCTCGCGGGATAGGCCCTGGGGCAGGTTTTTTATGCCCCCGCAGAGCAGCCAACCCCACACCAATAACTCATGCAACCGCCTTCACTCCTTACTTCGCAAGATCTAGAGCTGTTGCGCTTTCAAGCGCAGAGCCTGCTCAAAGGCTGCGCCAATGGCAGCAGTCCGCTCAGCGGCGAACAGCGTTCGCTCTATCGCGGCCTGGGCATGGAGCTGGATGAGTTGCGCACCTATCAGCAGGGCGATGATGTACGTCACATCGCCTGGCGCGCCAGCGCCCGCAGCAATCTGCCGATCACCAAGGTGTTTCGCGCCGAGCGCCAGCAGCGGGTGCTGTTACTGGTGGATCAACATCCCGGCATGGGGTTTGCCACACAGGGCGAACTCAAAGCGACGTGTGCTGCACGTGTCACTGCGCTGCTGACCTTTGCACTGCTCGCGCAGCAGGGTGAGGTGGGCGGCGTGGTGGCACAGCAGCAGCTACACCACTTTGGTTACAGCAACAGACTCGATCAGGGCCTGGCGCTTATCGGTGCTGCCTGCGCTACGCCAGCTACACCAGTTACACCAGTTACACCAGTTACACCAGCACAACAGCACAACACTATTTCGATCACTGAATTTTTGACCCAGGCGCAACGTCTCAGCGGTCGTGGCGATTCAATTTTTATCATCAGTGATTTCAGCCATTGGCATGAATCAATCACGGCAGCACTGCTGCAACTGAGCGAGACTCGCCAACTCACTGCCATTCAAATTATCGACCGCGGTGAACAGACACTACCCGCTATCGGCAAGCTGAGGCTGCGCTCACCCTATTCCGGTGATGAGGTGATCATCGACAGCAATAACGCAGTACTGCGTCAGCAGTATGCGGCGGTAATGCAAGAGAAACAGCAACAGACCGAATCACTCTTGCAACGTTGTGGTGTGCGCCATCTGCAACTGCATACCGACGACGATATTTTTAAAACGCTGGCGGCATTGTTGTGATCCATTTTTATGAATAGTGATGAACTGAAAACAATCACCCAACAGCTCGCGGATGTGGAGCTACCGCCCGCGCCTGACTGGCAAGCGCTGGTCATCGCCGCAACGGTGGTAGTGGTTGCGCTGTTGCTTGCTGTTGCGGTGATCTATCTGCGTAGCCGCCGCAAACACTCCGGCAAAGCTCCAGACTCAACCCGTGAGGCGTTGCATCAACTGCAACTATTACAACTGGCATGGCAACAGCAAGCGATAGACGATCATGATGCCGCCTATCGTTTGGCGACGCTGTTACGATTGGGGCTGGAGCTGAATCAACTCTCAGAAACGCCACCACCATCACTCATCAATCAACAGCCGCAATGGCAGAGACTATTGCAGCAGCTGACCCAGCTGCGCTACACCCCAACAAACAGTAACAGCCCACTCACTGCCGACGCCTTTACCCAAGTCGAGACGTGGCTGAAGCAGGCGCACACCCCATGTTGAGCCTTGCTGCACCTTGGTGGTTATTACTGTTGCCGTTGCCATGGCTGTTGTGGCGGATTGCCTTTAAACAGCAACAACATGGCAACAACCGCGCCATTCTGCATCCGCAAACAGAACTGTTGATGCGCCTCAGCAACAGCACGACACAACGTTCATTGCCATGGCTATGGTTGCTCGGGTCTGCGCTGCTGTTGCTGGCACTGGCGCGGCCGCAGTGGTGGGATAGAGAACAACATGAGGGGCGTAACTTTCTGCTGGCGCTGGATACTTCAAGTTCGATGCGGGCGCAGGATTTTTCTGAGAACGGTCAGCCCGTGAGTCGCATGCAGATGGTGAAACGTGTGGTTGATAATTTCATCAGCCAACGCCAGGGTGATCATCTCGGCCTGCTGGTATTTGGTGATGATGCCTTTACACTGGCGCCGCTCACCAGCGATATCGATCTGATTCGTCACCACCTCAAGCAGGTGAGCGATGGCATGGCGGGGCAGAAGACGGCACTCGGCCAGGCCATCGCGCTCGGCGTGCAACGACTGCGCGGTGAGGATGAGCGCTCACGCATCCTGGTGCTGCTCACCGACGGCAGCAATACCACAGGCAACATTCATCCACTGCAAGCACTGGCGATGGCCAAGGCCAACAAGGTGCGCATCTACACCATCGGTATTGGCTCCAACGCCCAGGTGATGTTTCCGCGCGGCCCGGTGCAGAAGGCGCAGCTAGCCACTGTGCCGATGGATGCAGCGCTGTTGCAACAGCTGGCGCAAGAGAGTGGCGGTCGTTACTACCAGACCAATGCCGCCGCCGAGCTCGACAAGATAATTGCCGACATCGAACAGCTCGAAACCATTCCACTCACCGATGAACAGGTGCAACCCTTTGAGTGGTACAGCGTGCCGCTGCTGCTGGGACTCGGTTGCCTGATGCTGGCGGGCTGGCGTGAACAGCGCGAGGTATTGCCATGATGGCGTGGTTGCAGTGGCAACAGCCATGGTGGCTGCTGTTGGTTTTTGCCCCGTTGCTATTGCGACTGCGGCCACCACACAACAAACATCACCCGCAATTGGAACTCTTCATTGCTCGCCATCTCTGGGCGCGGCTGTTAACGGCGACAACCGTTATGCAGAAGAATCGCACCACGCTTTTTATGGTGGCGTGGCTGCTGGCCTGTATCGCCCTGGCGGGACCAATGCTACAAACACAACAAGATACCAAAGAGTTAAAACGCCAGGCCAACATCGCCATCGTGCTCGACATCTCACCCTCGATGCGGGTGCAGGATGTCATCCCTAGTCGCATCGATTACAGCAAACAGCTGCTCAGCGAGTTGGCGCAGCAACTTGATGGCCAGCGCGTGGCGCTGATTGTCTTCTCTGCCAACGCCTACACCGTGCTGCCGCTCACCAGCGACAACCATGTGCTGACGCAGATGATTGAGGCGATGGACCCATCACTGGCAAGTGTCACTGGCTCCAATCTCAGTCGCGCCTTGCAACTGGCGCAGCAGGCGTTGAATGTTCCGGCGGCGGGTGAAGAGAGGACCAACGCTGGCCTGGTGCTGTTAATAAGTGATGGCGAGATCCACGACAACGGCGCACTGGCCGCCAGCCGGCAACTGCACCAAGCGGGCCACAGCCTCTACACCCTGGGGGTCGGTACCGATCAAGGCGGACCGGTCCCCTTTGCTAGCGGTAAATTTATTACTGCTGGCAATGAACTGGTCACCTCACACCTCAACC
>JAYWDX010000160.1:0-15311 GCA_043779675.1 Tenderia sp. (SeqCode) | reverse complement strand
TCGCAACCACCCTGCGGGTTGAGTTGAGCACTGACAACGGAGCCGCTTTTATGTTCTGACCCTTGTTCGTTATTCGGGCCGAACAGTGTTGCCCCTGGCTGCGGCGCTGTGGTGCTGTCCACGTGGGCCAGATACATGCGCCGTTTGAGTTTGCCCAAGTACTGCATGCGTGCGACGATCTCCTGGCCGGGGTAGCAGCCCTTCTTGAAGTTGAGTGCGTTGATCGCTTGCAGGTTAACCATCTGCGGTACAAAGGCGTCGATAGTCTCTGGTTGAATGGTGGGCAGGCCAGCATGAATATCAAGCAGCTGCCACTGATTGGTATCCGCCTCGCGGGCATCTGCCATTAGTTTCTGTTGCAGTGTGGCGAGTTTCTCTTTGGGACCAAATAGATCAAAGCGTGGCTGGGGACCGGGGATGCGGATGGTGGTGATCTCATCGTGATGGCTGGCGCCATCGATAGCGGTGGCTAGATCACCTACCAGTGCTTGCAGTCGTTCTGCACTCTGCGGCCCAGAAAATCCCAGATGGATTGTTTCGTCACTGATGTCGGTGAATGTCACCTTTGACATCAGCACAAACATACGTAGCCGTTTGATGGTGGGTTCGACTATTGCCTTTGGCATCACCATATAATAGGCATCCCCCTGTTTGTAGATACGGAACAGCGCCAGCATGCGCCCCTTGGGGCTGCAATAACTACTGAGCTGGCTGGTTTGATCGTTCACCAGACGTAGATCATTGGTGAACTGATTGTGGAGGAAGGTGTGGCTATCGGCCCCTTCAATCTTGATCAAGGCGGTATCAGTCAGGTGGACAACGATGTGATCGGCAAATGCAGGCATGGTGTTGATTTCTCTACGTAGCTTAAGTTATTCGCATAATAACCGACTATTGGCGTAGAGGTAATAATTGGACTACTATCGGGACACAATCAGATTAAGCGACCCTATGGATAATAAAAAATCTCTGTCCAGGCCGGTTTATTTAAACCTGCTGAAAATCCGCCAACCAATCACGGCGCTTGTTTCCATCGGCCATCGCATCTCCGGTGTGCTGCTATTCATCGCTATTCCCTTGATGATCTGGATGTTGGATCAGTCGTTACAAGGTCCAGAACAATATCAACAGATCGCCAGCCTCTATGACCAGCCACTGATGAAGCTTGTGGTATTGCTGTTGGCATGGGCGGCGGCACATCACTTTTTTGCGGGCATCCGTTTTCTATTTATCGATATCGATTGGGGCGTTGATCTGGCCACGGCCCGCCGCACCGCAACGGCAGCGATTGGCTGTGGTGTGGTGGGGGTGTTGATTGCCTTGTTTGTGATCCTATGAGCTGGCAGGCGAGCGGAATGAAGTCCTGGTTATTGCAACGTCTCACTGCGGTCTACATGGCTGCGTTTCTGGTCTACTTTATCGCAGCATTATTGCTCTCTCCGTCAGGCTCTTATGATGAGTGGCAGAGGTGGATGCGTTCCGCCCCCATGGCTTTGGCAACCACGCTCTTTTTTCTGGCGCTGCTGGGTCATGCCTGGGTTGGTATCAGGGATGTCTTTCTCGATTACATCAAGCCATTTGCCTTGCGACTGGTATTACTGAATCTTCTGGCCTTGGGGCTTATTGTTATGGCCCTGTGGGTGGTGCGTATATTGTTAACGGGGGGCGCATGAGCGCAGCTTCTACAAGTAGTGTGGCGTTCATTCCGGTGCGCCGCTTTGATGCGTTGGTGATTGGCGCCGGTGGCGGCGGTCTGCGGGCGGCGCTGCAACTGGCGCAGGCCGATGCCCATGTGGCCGTGGTATCAAAGGTTTTTCCGACACGCTCGCATACCGTGGCGGCGCAGGGTGGCATGAATGCCGCGCTTGCCAATGTCTTGCCGGACAATTGGCACTGGCACATGTTTGATACCATCAAGGGCAGTGACTACCTTGCTGATCAGGATGCGGTGGAATATATGTGCCGCGCAGCACCACGACTGGTGGTGGAGCTTGAACATGCCGGTGTGCCGTTCTCGCGCCTCGATAATGGCAAGATCTATCAACGTCCTTTTGGTGGTCAGAGCCAGAACTTCGGCGGTGAGCAGGCGGCACGCACCTGTGCAGCCGCGGATCGTACCGGCCATGCGATTCTCCATTCGCTCTACCAGCAGAACATTCGCGCCAAGACCCACTTCTTTGATGAGTACTTTGCCATCGATCTGATCCGTGACGACGAGGGTTACATGCTCGGGGCGTTGGTAATGGAGATCGAGACCGGCGAGCTGCTGATCATCGAGGCCAAGGCGACGCTGTTGGCCACCGGGGGGGCGGGGCAGATCTACCGCACCAATACCAATGCCCACATCAATACCGGTGACGGAATGGCGATGGCGTTGCGGGCGGGCATTCCGTTACAAGATATGGAGTTTTTCCAATTTCATCCTACCGGCATTGCTGGCAAAGGCATGTTAATCACCGAAGGGGCGCGCGGTGAAGGTGGTTATCTGCTCAATAAAGATGGCGAACGTTTTATGGAGCGTTACGCCCCTAATGCCAAGGATCTGGCCAGTCGTGATGTGGTGAGTCGCGCCATCTGGACTGAGGTGAAAGAGGGGCGTGGTTGCGGTCCCGATGCGGATCATGTCTTGCTTAAAATCGACCACCTTGGCCCTGATGTCATCAACAAACGGTTGCCTGGGATTCGTTCCACCATTCAAACTTTCCTGCACATGGACCCGGTAAACGAGCCAATTCCGATCTACCCCACCGCCCACTACACCATGGGTGGCATCCCTACCAACCGTTTTGGCCAAGTAGTGGCGCCGCTGGGTAATACGGCCGAGGAGGTGATGCCCGGTCTCTATGCTGTTGGTGAGTGTGCCTGTGTCTCGGTGCATGGCGCCAACCGTTTGGGCGGTAACTCACTGCTTGATATCGTAGTCTTTGGCCGCGCCGCCGGTAATCATATCATTGAGATGATGAAAGAGAGTCGCTACCACCGGCCCTTGACTGGTAATGGGAGCGGTGATGGTGTCGACAAGGCGCTGGCGCGGCTGGCCCGTTGGGAAAGAAAGGGTGAAGGTGAGTCGGTGATGCAGCTGCGCGCTGAACTCAAAAAGACCATGGAGGTTTACTGTGGTGTCTTTCGTACCGAGGAGATCCTGGCCGAAGGGGTGCAGAAGATGATCGAACTGGAGGCGCGGCTAAAAAATGTCTACCTCAAGGATCATAGCAAGGTCTTTAATACCGCCCGTATTGAGGCGCTGGAGCTGGAGAACCTGATGGATGTGGCGATTGCCACGGTGGTCTCCGCCCATGCCCGCAAGGAGAGCCGTGGCGCCCACTCGCGTATTGATTATCCCGAGCGTAATGATGAGCAGTGGCTCAAACATACCCTTTTCTTTAAAGAGGGGCGCAAGCTCGACTACAAGCCGGTGCGCATGAAGCCGCTCACCGTTGACTCGTTCCCGCCCAAGGCGCGAGTTTACTAGCGTATGGACAGCTCTAAAAATCCACTGAAGCCGCGCTGGCTGCGTTGTAAGCGCGCTCAGAATGCTCATTTACTACGTGTAAACTGCGCTTCTTCGCGCGCTTACGCCTCGCTTAGAAGCGCCTACTTTTGGTGCCCTCATCGGCTTGATTGAATTTTTAGAGGTGCCCTGATGCGTTTCTCTATCTACCGCTATAACCCTGAGTCTAACGACAAACCCTATATGCAGGAGTATGAGATCGACGTCACGCCCGGCATGATGTTGCGGGATGCGTTGCTCAAGATTAAATCCATGGATGAGAGTTTCTCCTTCCGCCATTCGTGTGGTGAAGGGGTGTGTGGTTCCGATGCGGTGAACATAAATGGCACCAACGGGCTGGCGTGTGTCACGCCGGTGGCAACACTAAAAGAGCCGGTAGAGGTGTATCCGCTGCCAGGTCGGCCTGTGATTCGTGATCTCGTCGTTGACATGACGCAGTTCTACCATCAGTACCGCGCCGTTAAACCCTATCTCACCGTGCACGATCCCGAGCCGGAGATCGAATACCTCCAATCGCCGGAAGAACGCGACAAGCTTGATGGTCTTTATGAATGTATTCTCTGCGGCTGCTGCTCCACTGCCTGCCCGTCGTTCTGGTGGAACCCGGACAAGTTCCGTGGCCCCGCTGCACTGTTGCAGGCCTACCGTTTTATTGCCGACAGCCGCGACCAAGCCACGGCGCAACGCCTTGATGAACTTGAAGGGCCGTATCGCCTGTTCCGTTGCCATACCATCATGAACTGCACCAGCGTCTGTCCTAAGGGACTCAATCCCACCAAGGCGATTGGTGAGATCAAAAAAATCCTGCTCAAACACAACACCTGATGATGAGTGATGATAATGACTATGCGCGTCTGAAATGGCGTTGTCGGCGTGGCATGCTGGAGCTTGATCTGCTACTCCAGCCCTTTGTTGAAGAAGTCTACCCAACCTTGACGGCAGAAGGGCAGTTACAGTTTCATACACTGCTAGACCTTGAGGATCAGGAGCTGCTGGAGTGCCTGCTGTTGCAACAGCCGCCCAAGGACATCACACTCAACCATGTCATCCGCAAGATTCGCAGTACCGTTTAGAGTTACCCTAAAGCCTTCGTTGCTGCTGCTGGCCACGCTGCTCTTTATGCATGGCGGTGCACTCATCTGGCTCATTACGTTTGTTCTGCCACTCTGGTTGAAACTGGTTGTGGCTGCGGTGATCAGCGCCAGTCTGGTTTTGCAGCTGCGCCGTCATCTGTTGCACAAAGGCGATAGGGTGGTGATTGGACTGCTGTGGGATGGCGGTGACGCCTGGCAGCTACAGCGGGCAGAGGGGGAACCTCTCAGCGCCCAGCTGCTGGGTAGCAGTTTTGTGAATCCTTGGCTGATTGTGCTCAACTTTAAAATTGAATCGAGTCGCCGCATGTTGCCGGTGGTTATTATGACCGGCGCCATCGACAGCACCTCGTTTCGTCGTCTTACCTCAAAACTGCGCCGTGTGACGGGGGCAGAGCCGGTTGTCTGAGATTGCTGGCTTGAACCCAGGTTTTCCATTAGCCCCCTACCGCGGCCACACAAAGCGCTGAATCTGCGCGAGAAAAATTAAAAAATAGCCTGTCACCGTAGAGTGACTACGCCTCCGGCTATTTTTTAATTTTTCTCGCTCATCTTCAACACCTTGTACGCCCTCGCTACGAGCGCTAATGAAAAGTCTGGGTTGAAGGCATTGGTCTAACAACTCTTGTTCCAGCACGATTCAGCAGCACCAAAACCACCACTGTTATCACGATCCCAACGTTTGGCGCCGGTACTGTCCAGCTCCATAATCCCATCGGTTGACTGTGCCCCTTTGGGGGTGGCCACCAGGGTATAGGTGGACTGTGTGGCGCCCGCCTTGATGGTAAGGTTGTAGTATTTGGTGGCGCCATCCAGCGGCGCCTCGCTGGCAAATATCCACGGTGCGCCACTGTTGGCAGGTGTTGACTGGGCGCCAGCGGCCCCCAGGTAGCTGTTGTTACTGGTGTAAAAGCGCTCCATCGCCAGGGCAAAGCTGGTCAGCACCCCCTGGGCATCACTGCGCCGCGATGAACGCACCTGGTCCAGGTAGGAGGGGTAGGCGATGGCCGCCAGGATGGCGACAATCGCTACGGTGATCATCAGTTCGATCAGGGTAAAGCCGTTTGCTGTTCTCTTCACTTGTCTCTCTCCAGTAAAGAGCCTCTGAGATCATGCGTTTGAACGACTGATCCAGAGGCTCCGGGGTTACTTCCTGCTACGTTACCTTGTTCTCCAGTAGTACTTGGAGGGAGAGGTCGTTGGCCTCCAGTCAGGGGGAGGGTCGCTGCAATTACTAGTACATAGCGGTGGCGGTGGCAGTTTGTCATTGAGCACTTCGGTACCCACGAGAAGCACTGGGCCATCTTTATGGAATACCACCGAGGCTGATGGAGGCATACCCCCACGCACCAGATTAAGTGTCCGGTCAGTTCTGGTTAAGGTTGTTCCAGATGAACTAAGGTCATATACAGGTCTGCCATCTTTAATGTTCAGGATATAGGTGAGTGCTCGTCCCTGGCTGGGGGAACAGGCGCCGGCGTCGGAGGCGATGGGGGTATAGGTGCTGAATATGACAATGCCGGAGAGGGTCATTGACTCTGAAAGAACCTTCTCGCCAATAAAGCTGCCATTAGTTGGCTCTTGCAGCCAGATATACCACCCCTGCTTGGACGCGAGTGAGGCTTGCGCCACGCTGATCTGCGCTGCCGACCCTTCACCAATGATATTGCTGGTGGCATCGTAGAGATCACTCATGGTGATGGCGGTGTAGACGGGGTTGCCGCTGCCATCCACGGCGGGTTTATAGATATTGGTATCACGGATGACAAAAAAGGCGTCGTGAATGGTGGTGTTGAGCGGGTGCTCACGATAGCCCGAGCCAATGGCGATATCGAGGTGGGTCTTCAGTTTGGAGAATGAGACATCCGGGGCGTAGTAGAAGCGGCGGTTGCCCGCAGCAGTGCCATCTCCAAACTGGGCGATGACACCACCGGTGGCCAGGTTGGCGGCGCCGGTATTGTCCTTGTTGATGTCAAACCTCCAGACCTGGCCACGCATGTCGGCGGCATACATGCGGTCTGCATAACCATCACCGTTCATATCAATAATGTTGATATCTGCCGGAATACTGTTGGTCATGCTGGTGAGCAACAGGTTGGGATTTGCGCCATTGGCAGAGCCAGTAGGGCCAGCCTGCCAGAGTTTGGCGCCGGTGCTGGCATCAACCATGAAGATGGCGCGGCCGGTATCATCATTCAGTGCGGTGGCATTGTCATCCTGGTCAACATCGTAGCCACCGCCAAAGATCAGCACGGTTTTATCAACACCATTGAGTTTGACCTTGGCCTTGGTGGCCGCCGACCAGCTCTGTCCCAGTTCGCTGAAGACGCCACTGCCACCCTTGATGACCCACTTGAGTTTGGGGGCTGCACGGTTGGTGACATCCAGAGCGTAGTAGTTTTTACCGCCACGACGCATGCCTTGATAGAGGTAGGCGTGTTCGCCCGCTTCGATACTGCCATTTGCCGCCAGGATTAGACCATTACCATTGACGTCGTTGACCCAGCTGGTCAACGGGCCATCCAGGCCATAGGGGTGGGCGACAGTGGCTGAGTCTTCATAAAGTTTCTTCAGGTTGGGCAGTACTTCCTGGGGCATGAAGGCAAACAGCTCGCTACCGTTCGAAGTGTTAATGGCATGTAGGGAGCCTTCATTGGTACCGGCGTAGAGCGTCATGTCCGGCGCGGCGTCGGTGCCGCCGTAGGTGATTAATACCGGCTTGGCATGGAGCGGATCGCCCATGGCGCGGCGGATGTCGTCGGTAAAGGTGTCACTGTCTCCATCCAGCAGATCGACGCCACGCGCCCATTGCAGCAGTGCGCTCCGGTCGCCCGCCGTCAGGGCGGCATCGCCTAACATGGTGGCGGTGATGGCGGTGTTGTCTTCATGCAGTTTATTGCTAGCAGCTGTCAGTGATGCATCGCTGGCTGCGGTGGTGCCTGTGTAGGTATAGATATTGCGGGGGAGTGTTAAGCGACTGGCGGCACCTCCCTTTCTGACATCGTCACCATCCGGTGCGTCAGCCGCGTCGGTCCAGAAGCTAGTGGCAGCGGCCTTGAAGAAACCGGTGTTGGCATCAATGGCGTCACTGCCATCTTTATCGACTATCTTGGCCGGGTTGCCATTCAGCTTGAAGCGTTTGACGTTGCCATCCCATTGTGGCCTGGCGCTGGGGCGGAACAGGGCGTAGTAGAGTTCGTCGCGATGGTTAAAGCGGTTGAAGGCGTTCACCGACACTGCCGGGGCGATGAAGGTGGTATTGATGGCCAGGATCTCGGTAATGATCGAACTGAAGGCGTCGGTCAGGCCGGCGGTGTCATCGGCGGTGTAATATTTGCCGCCCCCCTTGGTGGCGGCATCGCGCAGCAACGGCAGGTCCAGGGTGAAGCCGATGACATAGGAGATGACATTCTGCTTGTCGCTTAAAGAGCTGCAATCCTTGGCGTTCATATACTGGGTCAACTCGTCCAGGCAGTTGCCGCTGCAGGTGGTGGAGCCGGTTGTTGCGGCAAAGCCGGGCAGCGCCTTGATAGCGGTATCGGCATCGGTATCGTAAGTGGGGTCGCCGTCGGTAAGCAGGATGACGAAATTTTTCTGGCACTGATACTCGATGGGACTCTTGTATTTGCTGGAGTTGGCAGGTTCGAGTACACCGGTGACGTTGGTCCCCGGGGTGGTGCTGTTACCAAATTTTACATTATCACCACGATAGTAGAGATAGGCCTCATACATGGTCTCGGCGAGCGGGGTGTAGCCACTGGCGTTGAGGTTGTTGACGGCGGTTTTGTAGCTGGCGCGGTTGGCGTCGGTCAACTGCTGCATCGGCATGACAAAGTAACCGCCCTTGTTCAGTTCCTGGCTCTTGTCGTCGTAACGTATCACGGCAACGTTGACGTTGGAGATGCTGTCCATCAGGCTATTGAATACCTCCTTGACAATCTGCAGGCGGCTCTTGGTGACAGTGGTGGTAGCGCTCGCGCGCCAGTTTAGATAGTTGGCGCTGTAGAGGGTGTAGGTGTCGCCGGTGCTGTTCCAGTTGATGGCGCTGGTAGTATTGGCGCGCCACGGGCCGCCGCTGTTTGCGTTGGAGGGATAGGGGTTGGTGGCGCTGCTCTCGCCATGCACCCCCCAGTCGGCTTCGCACTCAACCTTCTCATCATGTTCAGAGCTGCTCAATCCCTCCCAGCGGTCCTCACCACTGCGCACGTTGTAACGTCCCAGCTTGCCAATGTATATACCGCTGCCGCCGTTGCCAAGCGCTGTCGAGGAGTTGTTGCATTTGTTGGCGGTGGTAGTGAAGTACTGGCTGGTACCGCAGCTGGGTGGAGTACCGCTGGAGCTATAGTAGACACGGCCGGAGTTGCAGGCACCGGCATAGGTGGTGGCAGGGTTGTAGGTACCGTTGGTTGTGGTGCTGGTGACATTGGTGCTCATACTGCCTGAGGTGTCGATGATGAAGGTCAGGTTCGGGCGCACCACTGATGGCGTCAGGCTGGCGCCTAGATAGACCTCAGTGTCTTCAGCGAGCACTGCCTGACTGGTGAGCAGCATGAATGCGGTGATTAGGGTGAGAAACTTGCTGTATTGAGTAATCGTTTTCATGATCTGCCTCGTCTACTTGTGAGTGGCTGCCGTGGTTCCATTGAGGTCAGTTGTTTACCAAAGTATTTTGTGTGTCTGCTTGCCATCTTTGCTGTAGGTGACTGTGCCCGGTTTGCCAGAAAGTGGTTGAACCTTGTCGCGACTGATCTCCTTGCCTTTGTGGAAGAAGCGTGTCTGTCCATCAAGGTCGAGATTGAGTGGGCAGGCTGCACACTGCCTGACCTGCACCAGCCCCTGTTCGGTCCCGCTGGTGAAAATGATACTTATCTGATTGGCCTCGGCGGCCTTCTCCTGGGCAATGAGCTCGGCGCTGGCAGAAAGGGAGAGGGATATGCCGCTGACGAGTATCAAAGTGGCGAGAAATTTGTTAAGCGGACGGTTCATGTCTGGGTTCCTTTAGCTATGTGAAGTTACCAATTATTTGGGTGTTGGGGCTGCGCGCAAAATGCCCTGAATATGTCTTGGACCTGCCGTAGAGGCAGCAATGGTGGTGTCGGTGCTGATCTCGAAACTTCGACAAATTGTGGTTCCGAAAGAGGTGCCATTAGGGCACACCATGTCGCTCTGGTAAGAGATGGTCGTTGTGGTCGCCAAGGCGGCGCCACGCAGATGATTACCGGGGTCCGCGTTATAGGTGGTAGTGGTGGTGGTGGTTTTAATACCGGCGTTCAAGGCATTTAGCAATGGGTCAGCACTTTTGCCGTTTGCGTCATATGCGGCGGAATAAGCGGGGTCGGTTTCATCTCCATTCATGATGGTCTTGGAGATGGCCGATTCCGATGCCTGGAACGCCATCATCGACTGCTGGAAGTTGTTCGACATACGCTCTTCCATGCTGGTATTGGAGATGGCTGAGATGCCGATCATGGTAAGCACCAGCAAAATAAGCAGGCTGATGATGAGGACAACCCCTTGTTGTGAGTTTTTGTATGGTCTGAACATAGCCTCTCCCATCTGCATCATTTAGGGTTGCGCAGGATAATGGTGCGGGTGAATACCTTGCGTAGCAGATTGTCATTGAGTGGTCCTACTGGCGGTGCATTCAGGAGTGTGTAGGTGGCAGTGTCAGTTGTGCCACTGGTCTCAACGGTGCTGACAAGCAGGGCGATACGGACACTGACGATTGGGTTGGCGGTGATGTTGCCTGCGTTGATGTAACGGTTGGCGATGCCGTCGGCATTGTTATCTTCGCCATAGAGGATCTGCATGTTTTCGATCCCTTCGGCGATGATGCCTGGCGTGGCGGAGCCGTTGCCCAGACACATCAAATTGGCGCCATTGAGGTAGTAGCGGTCGGTAGCAATGCCGCCGGGGGTGGGCTGGGCCAGACAGTCGGTGGCGGATTCGTAACTGATGTCGATCACGTCGCTGGCCTTGCCATTGGCAACCGTAAAACTCAGGGCAGCATTGACGGTGGCGTTGTCCAGCGTGTTGGTGGTGTTGATGGTTGCTGGGGCTGGGGTTAAGCCAGGTGTAATGGTGTAACCGGCCATGCTGATATTGAGGGAGAGAATATCCATGGCGGCACGGGCGTTCTCTTGCAGTCTGCCCAGACCGTTCTGAAGATTGTGTGACACATTGCTGCTCAAAAACACCTGAATGACCCCCGCCATTAGCAGCAGACTGATAGTCGCGGCAACCATCAGCTCAACCAGGGTGAGCCCTTGCTGATGTTGGCGCGGTGCTAATTTTGTTTGATGGAAGTTGTTCATGGTTGCACCGAGATCGCGATGGATTGATTGACGGTCGCCGCTGCGCCTGCGCTACGGTTTGGATTTGGCTCACTCCAGCTGAGGTTGATGGTGTGATAGGAAGAGCGATTGGTGCAGTTGTCACCGTCAGCGCCTGAGGGTGGATTGACGTCGGTGCAGGTGATGGTGGCCGTGGCTCCGTTGAGTATCGCCTGCACCCCGCCGCGCCGGGCACCGGAGTTGCGTTCACCACAGAACCAGACGTTGATGTCGTAGCTGGCCATTTGCGCTGAGGTGCAGCTCTGGGCGGCCACCTGGTTGGCGCCATCATAAGATTCGCCGCAATAGGGGTTGGGTACGGCGGCACAGTTGATGGCGGTAGAGTTGATTGCCATGAAGGCGTTGTCATCCACGGCGGTGATATTGGCGCGCATACGTTCGGCCAGATCATCGGCCAGCAGGGTCGCCTGGGTGCGGTAGGTGGAGCTGTTGGCGCTGCGAATACCGGTCAGTTGCAGCGCCGCCATGCCGAGCAGGCCGATGGAGAGGATGATCAGCGTCACCAGGATCTCAATCATGGTGAGGCCGGCCATCTTCTGTTTTGGCGCTAGCGGTTGGGAATGTGTTGCTGTTCTCATCATGCCGCCTATGAACAGGTAACTGGGCTGGTGGTGACACGGCCAGTGGTCAGAATGGAGATCTGGCGGCCGGTCTCGCCACTGCGGTCATCGCACATGGTAAAGGTGTCGGTGACATTGGCGCGGCCGCTGGCCTGGTACCGAATGGTGGTTATGCTGTTAGTGCTATCCAGGGTGGAGCCCCCCTCTAACGACTGAAATATCTTCAGTGTCGCCCCGCCATTGATCACCACGTTCCAGCCCTTGCCCCACTCATTGCTGGTGCTGCTGGCATCGGTGGCCACAACATTAATGGTGGAGCGACGATTGATTGCCTCGCTGCGCGCCAGATTCAGGGCGGTCACCAGCTGGTTGGTCTGGGTGGTCAGACGGTTGTTTTTGGTCATCGCGGTAAAACTTGGCACCGCCATGGTCATCATGATGGCGGCAACGGCCAAGGTGACCATCAGCTCGATCAGCGTGAAGCCCGCTTCACTGCTGCGGCTCCTTGGTACTGCTGTTGATGTGCGATTCTCAAACATGGCTGATTGGTCTGACTCTTGGGGCTTGTTTCTAACATCGGCTGCGGCCAGTGTGGTCATTAGAAGGTAGTAGGCCACCTGTCGGTAGATCAGCGCCCTCTGTCCGTTGGTTATCGGCATCAAAGCAAAAGTGTGAAATGGATCACGTTTTGGAGGGGGTTGGCGTAAAATGGCGCGCTGCTAATGGTCTGGAGTGTTAATCAATAATGGTGTCGTTGTCTGTTGCTGATGATCCCGCGATGCGCGCCCTGGGTGCGCGGTTGGCGCTGGCGTGTCCGCCGAGTTGCATCATCTATCTGGTGGGAGAGCTGGGGGCGGGAAAATCGACCCTGGCGCGTGGTTTTCTCCAGGTGCTGGGGCATGTCGGTACGGCGCGTAGCCCGACCTATACTCTAGTTGAACCCTATGAGTTGCCACAGCGGCAGGTTTACCACCTTGATCTTTATCGCTTGGTGGATCCCGAAGAGTTGGAGTTTTTAGGGTTGCGTGACTGGCTGTCAGAAGAGACGATCTTATTGGTGGAGTGGCCGCAGCGTGGTGAAGGTGTATTGCCAGCTGCCGATTTGATCGTAACTATTTTATATATGGGCAAGGCGCGCCATGTGACTGTGCAGGCGGCTTCGGCAAAAGGAGCAGAGGTTATTGCAGGGTTGGCGCGGCAATAGCTGCTTAACCTAAAGATATCGACGTAATTGTCGAAGAAATAGGGGCGAATGGTTGGTGTTTGCTACTATTTATAGAAAAATATTGTATCCTTTAAAATGTATGGGAAATTTGGAAAAATTCAAGCTGTGATGTGTCGTAATGAAAAAGATTAAGCAAATGCGCCGTGCTACGGCGTTGGTTTTGTTGTGCCTGCTGCCTGCTTCGGTAAGCTGGGCGGCTGCTGTTATGAAATATGAGACCCTGCGTGTCGGCCAGGAGGATGGTCTGGTCAAAATAGTGCTGGAGTTGAGTGGCCCAAGCACCCTGAAATATTTTTCTCTTTCCAGTCCCGACCGTTTTGTGGTGGATCTGCGAGACGTCATCCGTACCGGTGAAACACCTCAGGTTAGTTTTGCCAATACACCGATAGCGGCGATTCGTTCTGGTATTCGTGATGGCGACGATCTGCGCCTGGTGCTTGAACTATCGGCGCAGGCCAAGGGAAAGGCTTATCTGCTACCACCAGCGAATGGTTATGGCCATCGTCTGGTGATTGAGATGAAAGAGAGATCGTCGGGCAAACGTTCTGTTTCTACCGTGCTTGCCAAGATTGATGAGCCTGTTAAACGTATTGAATCGCCTACAGTTACAGCGGCAGTGCCGCCAGTCTTGGCCGCCACACCAGCACCGACACCGGTGGCCGTTGTGCAACGGCCCACAGCGGTTGCCCCATTAGAATTTAAAAACGAATTGCCAGAGAATAGACGCGACATTGTGATCGCCATTGATGCCGGTCATGGCGGTGTGGATCCGGGCGCCATTGGCAGAGGCGGGACTCATGAGAAGGATGTGGTGTTGCAGATTGCCCGTCAGTTTGAAGAGCGGGTCCGCAAGGAGCCGGGCATGGTGCCGGTGATGATTCGTGATGGTGATGTATTTGTTAGCCTGCGTGATCGTATTAATAAGGCCCGTAGCGCTAAGGCTGACATGTTTATCTCTATCCATGCCGATGCCTTTGCAAACCAACGCGCCAGTGGAGCCTCGGTCTTTGCCCTGTCACAGCGCGGCGCCACCAGTGAGGCGGCCAGGATGTTGGCAAATCGTGAAAACTCAGCCGATCTGATAGGTGGAGTGACCCTGGATGGCAGGGATCAGCTGTTGGCCTCAGTGCTGTTGGACCTTTCCCAAAATGCCACCATTGAGGCGAGTCTGGATGTGGCCGGGCGTGTGCTGCAGGGGCTTAAACAGGTGGGTAAGGTGCATAAACATCATGTGGAGCAGGCTAGCTTCATGGTGTTGAAGTCGCCCGATATCCCCTCCATCCTGGTGGAGACTGCCTTTATCTCCAATCCTGCGGAGGAGGCAAATCTTAAGTCGGTTGCCTACCAGCAGCAACTGGCGGATGCGATGATAAAAGGGGTGCGCAGTTATTTTGCCAGCAATCCTCCTGGTGGTTCCCATATCGCGGCGCGTGAACATGTGATCAGACGTGGCGATACCCTTGCTGGTATTGCCACTCAGTACAAGGTTAGTGCCCGTACCCTGCGGGTAACCAACCGGCTCAAGGACAATAACGTTCGTATTGGCCAGGTTTTGCAGATTCCCCTCAGGGACAGTTAGCGCTTTTTAGCAAATAGCTTCACGTATAATTAGCAGCTCTGTCTGAGCTGCCTGGAATATCCTCACGTGAAACGTATTCATCTACTCTCCTCCCACCTTGCCAACCAGATTGCTGCTGGTGAGGTGGTTGAACGTCCCTCGTCCGTTGCCAAAGAGCTAATCGAAAACAGCCTCGATGCGGGTGCCAGCCAGATCGATCTGGAGATCGAGAAGGGCGGGGTGGCCCTGATCCGGGTGCGCGACAATGGCGCTGGCATCCATCCCGACGATATTCCTTTGGCGCTGAGTCGCCACGCTACCAGCAAGATCAGCAGTTTTGATGACCTTACCGCCGTCGCCAGTCTTGGCTTTCGTGGTGAGGCGCTGCCCAGTATCGGCTCCGTAGCGCGGCTGAAGGTTATCTCCCGTTATCTCGATGAATCACAGGGGTGGCAGTTCGCCGTTAATGCCGGTGAGGCCGATGCCGAGCCGTCCCCGGCGGCGCATCCTCAAGGCACCACCATCGAAGTGCGTGATCTCTTTTACAACACCCCGGCGCGGCGTAAGTTTCTTAAGGCGGAGCGCACCGAGTTCAACCACCTTGAGGATGTGGTGCGCCGCATCGGCCTGAGCTGTTTTGATGTGGGCATCACTCTCAAACACGATCAGAAGCCGCTGCATCAGTGGCGTGCCGCGCCCGATGCCGAGGCGCGGCGTCGCCGCGTGGCAGCCATCTGTGGCAAAAGTTTTATCGAAAATGCAGTAGAGATCGAGTTCGAGGGGGCTGGCATGAGGCTGTGGGGCTGGGTTGGGTTGCCGACCTTCTCTCGCGGCCAGGCGGATCTGCAATACTTTTTTGTCAACGGCCGGGTGGTGAAGGATAAAGTGATCGCCCATGCGGTACGTAAGGCCTATCAGGATGTGATGTACCACGGTCGTCACGCCGCCTTTGTGCTCTACCTCGAACTGCCCGCAAGCGAGGTGGATGTGAATGTACATCCCACCAAACATGA
>JAYWDX010000159.1:0-13290 GCA_043779675.1 Tenderia sp. (SeqCode) | reverse complement strand
TTTCTCCGTCGCTCGCTAGCGCTCCCAACTACGAAAGGGCAGACGGCGTAGCCTATCCGGGACTAGCGGCCTTCGCTTCGCTATCCATGGCCGCCAGCGATGGTGATTGCTGTGAAAGGTGTCATCAACGTTTCTATTTGACAGAGGTTAGTCCATTGCAGATGGCTGCGTAAATGCTGCTATTGGCTCATCCTCCTCTGGCCCATCCATCTCCAGCAGTTCCGCATCGTTACCTTTCAGCAGTGCCTCCGGCATCTTCTTTTTGGCCTTGGCGCCTAACTTTTGCAACTGTTGGGTACGGCTAACCAGATTACCACGCCCATCCATCAGGCGACTCTTGGCAGTCTGAAACGAGGATTGAGCCTTGCTGAGTTTGTCTTCAACATCAAGCAGCGATTCACCAAAGCGGACAAACTGATCGTAAAGCCCCCCAGCCTTCTCGGCGATCTCTAGTGCATTTTTGTTCTGATATTCGTAGCGCCAGATATTGTGTACGGTGCGCAGCGTCGCCAGCAGAGTGGTGGGGCTAACAACGATGATATTTTTATCAAACGCCTCGCGAAAGAGTGCCTGGTCGTTCTCCACTGCGGTGATAAAGGCGGCCTCGATCGGCACAAACAGCAACACAAAATCGAGTGAGTTGACGCCGGGCAGATCCGCATAATTTTTAACGCTCAGCCCTTTGATGTGGTTGCGCAACGAGGCGACATGTTCACGTAGCGCCAGCTGCCGTTCAACCTCATCATCACTGGAGCAGTAGCGCTCATAACCGGTCAGCGACACCTTGGAGTCGATGACAATATCCTTGCCCTCGGGCAGATGCACAATCACATCGGGGCGCAGCCGTTTGCCCTCATCCGTGGTAAAGCTGCCCTGGGTATCATACTCACGCCCCTTGTGCAGACCCGACTCCTCCAACACCCGTTCCAGGATCACCTCGCCCCACGCCCCCTGTGTTTTGCTCTGTCCCTTGAGGGCGTTGGTGAGATTGATGGCGTCACTGCTGATCTGCTGGTTCAGGCTCTTAAGGCTGTTAATCTCATGGAACAGCGACATGCGATCCTTGGACTCTTTTTCGTATACATCCTCGACCTTGCGACGGAAATCGCCCAGCTGTTCACGCAGTGGGTTAAGCACCTGCTCTAGGTTGACTCTGTTCTGATCGGTGAATTTTTTGCTCTTCTCTTCAAGAATTTTATTGGCGAGATTTTGAAACTCAGCGGTGAGCTGGCCCTTGGCATCACTCAAGACGGCCAGTTTTTCAACCGACTGTTTACGCTCCTCACTGAGCAGTGTTTCAAGCCGGGCGATACTGGAACTCTGTTCATTACACTGCTGCTGCAATACGTGGAACGCCACCTTCAGTGCATCAATCTCGACGAGCTGACGAGCAAGCTGCTCATCACGGCCCTGCAACTGCGCCGCAAGTGCCGCCTGCCGAGTTTCGCTGCGGCCCTTCAACCAGAGCGCCACCACAGCAGCACCAAATACAACACCTAGCAACAGATAGAGCAGCGGTAATAAAAGATCCATCATCCTCATCCCAAAAATTTGAACCTACCGGTAGTGACAGGTTGTTATAAATGTAGGGTGGGTTAGGCTCGTTTTTTGCGCCGTAACCCACCAAGCGTACCCAAAGCGCTGCGCGGGGCAGGCTCTGCGAAGCACACAATACGTTTTTTGGCGTAAGTTAAGCGCCATTCACACCTGTCAGTGGCTACAGGTTGTTATAGTGGCAGCAGTTTACTACATTGATCAAAACGATAATGACAAAGGAAACCGGGCCACAATGAACAAGCTCCACCATGAGTTTCCCCACCTCAACGAACTGATTTACCTCAACCACGCCGCCGTCGCCCCCTGGCCGCGCCTCAGCTGCGAGGCCGCCGCCCGCTTTGCCAACGAGAACATGCGCCTCGGTTCCAAACACTACCCCAAATGGCTTTTAGTGGAACAACGGCTCAAGCGCAATCTGGCGCAGCTGATCAACGCACCCTCTAGCGATGACATCGCCTTGGTAAAAAACACCTCCGAGGCGCTCTCGTTGGTTGCCTATGGCCTGCAATGGAAATCGGGCGACAACATCATCAGCAGCAATCAAGAGTTCCCCTCCAATCGCATCGTCTGGGAGTCGCTCGGGCGTCATGGCGTTGAGTTTCGCGAGGCCGACCTGAGCGCAGGGCCAACACCGGAAGATGCGCTGCTGGCACTGGTCGATCCACGCACCCGTCTCATCACCATCAGCTCCATTCAATACGCCAGCGGCCTGCGTATGGACCTGGAACGCATCGGCACCTACTGTCGCCAGCACAACATCCTCTTTTGTGTTGATGCGATTCAAAGCATCGGCGCCTTGCAGTTTGACGTACAAAAAATCCAAGCCGATTTTGTCATGGCCGATGGCCACAAGTGGCTGCTGGGACCAGAGGGGTTGGGACTCTTCTACTGCCGCGCCGAGATACGTGATCAACTGCAACTGACCCAGTACGGCTGGCACATGGTTGATCCACTCGGTGACTACACCACGCGCAACTGGCAAGTAGCCGCCACCGCACGACGTTTCGAATGCGGCAGCCCCAACATGATCGGCATTCATGCACTGGAGGCGAGCACAGCGTTGTTATTGGAGTACGAAATGGAACATGTAGAAGAGCAGCTACTCGGCAACAGCCGTTACTTGTTTGAACAATTAAATCAAACCGGCAAGGTAGAACTGCTGAATAATCAAAACGAAGGGCGCTACGGTGGCATCGTCACCTTCAGGCCACTGCACGGTGATCTCGACGCCTTGTTCAAACACCTGACACAGCACAACATCTGCTGCGCCCAGCGCGGTGGTGGGATACGTTTTTCGCCGCACTTCTATACACCACGTGAGCAGCTGGATGCGGCGGTGCGGAGAGTGGATGAGTTTTGAACTGATAAAGACGTTGATAATACATGGATGAAACATCGTGAAATCCGGGGTCCATGCTCCCCGGATTCCGTTGTACTCTATCTAGGCGATCTTGCTTATGGACAAACACTTCCACTGCCGCCACCCATTGAGGTGCTAGTACCAATAAATCCTCCTAAACCATTACCAGAACAGACGTTACTTACATACCCTCCCCCAGTTAGTTTTAGGCCATAAGCTGCATTTCCAATCGCCCTGTTACCTACTACCAGGCTTAATCCTGCATTAATCCCGTTGCCATTATTACTTACAACAGATACCCCCTCGATTCTGCAATTTTCAACACATTGAATACCATCCCCTCACATATTTCGTATTGCTCCGTTCGTTATAACACTTTGTCCCACACTCGCTATCCCACTCCCCAGATAGAGGTTACAGTCACCACCGCCACCTATGTCACAATTACCTGGCCCCAACAACTCAAACCCATTAAGGTCCAGCGTGATATCAGGGGCATTAAGTCGAATCCCGACTGTCATAAAATCTGGCACGACAATATTCCCCGACAACCGACAACTTCCCGACTTGGTAATTGTCACTGGGAATCCTGGCAAATCTCCAAGAGTGACATTCCCTGCCATCACCCGGTTTTGATCAATCAAAACAACACCATCCACCGCCTGTACATTAGCTGAAACACCAAACAGCGCAACAGCTCCCAGCATCATCGAGTTGAAGGTCAAAATTTTCTTGTTCATGTCTAATATCTCCATTGATAAAAACAGTGTTTTGAAAATTTCAACTCCACCTACAGTGGTATAAATAATCGACTCACCCATTAAATATTTTTTTGCGATACCCGGCAACACCAGCTAACAGCCCAACCCCCAAGAGAGCAACCCTACCCGGCTCTGGGACAACATTGCCCTGGATCTCATACTGAAAAAAGATTCCAGTAGTATCTGTGTATTGTTTAGCCAGGGTGAAATTACTAATTGAAAATTGACTCAGGTCAGGCATGATCGAAAGTGGCGCATCACTAAATCCTTCTGCATCTGGATATGGCCAGGAGTGCTGGGATGGGAACCTGCTGAGCAATCACCTTACGGCATTACGTTGGGCGTGCGGCAGTGTCAGCGGTTGTTACAGAGCTGCCTCACTACTCTCATGCCACAACTGGTTAGCTTTACATGCGGCACGCTTTTGTCGTTGAGTCGGAGTCGGGGATGACCACTTCAAAAATCACGCTGGTAAATGATTTGTTCCCTGATGCGTAAGGTTATTCGACAACTCCAACGCCGTTCAAAAAACACACCAATTGGTGAACGAGTCCACCCCTCCCATTTCAAACCGTATGTTTACTTACTGCATGAGCCAGTGAATGACTCAGGCATTAAACATCACCATCAGTCACAATATTTTTTGATCAGCTCTTGTGTGTCGGTGATTTTTGCTTGGCGCTCATCCTCTGAGAGCCGTTTTAGATTGCCATCAGAATCTTTGATGTTGATGCGGGGTGTTGATTCAAGATCGGTGAGACGTTGTTGTACGGTTTCGCAATTTTGCTGGCGCACTCTGGCTTCCTCTTCTTTGTACTTTTGCTCTTGCTGCGCCCTGTCTGGATCTTCTTTTTTCGGATCACTCTGCGGTTGATCCTTCGGCTGCGCTGCAGGTAGTGTGACTGCTGGGGCGTAGCTTGGTTTGACCTTTTCGTAGTTGCTGCTGGCGGGCGGTTGCTCTGAGTAGTGCTGCACACCCTGTTTGTCGGTCCATTTGTAGATCTCTGCCTGTGCAGTAGCACCGGCTACGGCGAGCAACAGCGCTACTGCTGAAACCTTCAGCTTGGTAACGTTGCGGGATACAGATATTAGATTGATGCGACGTTTCATATTCATGGCTGTGCTCCGCTGCTTCACCGAATGTATTACAGAAAAAGTATTCTATTTTTTTGTTTTGCTAAATGGGTACTTCGAGTTGAAGGCTATTTTACGTTTAGCTTGAAGAGCCTGAAAAAATTCTCTGTGGTCACTTGTGCCACTCGCTCCAGCGACTCACCCCGCAACTCCGCAATATACTCGGCGACATAACGGGTGTAGCCAGGTTGGTTGCTTTTGCCACGATAAGGCATGGGTGTGAGATAGGGGGAATCGGTCTCCACCAACATCCACTCCAGCGGCACCTTCTGTGCCACCTCTTTCAGTTCAATAGCGGTTTTAAAGGTGACAATACCGGAAAAGGAGATGTAAAAATTCAGCGCTATGGCGCGCTGGGCACTCTCCCAGTCATCCACAAAACAGTGCATCACGCCGCCCACAGTGTCGGCCCCCTCCTCCTCCAATATGTTCAAAGTATCGGGTTGGGCATCGCGACTATGTACGATCAGCGGCTTGCCGGTGGCCTTGGCGGCGGCGATATGGCGGCGAAAACGGTCACGCTGCCACTCCAGATCATCCTTGCAATGAAAATAATCGAGACCGGTCTCGCCAATAGCGATCACCTTGGGATGAGCCGCCAGTTTGATCAGCTCTTCGACACTCGGATCATGCCCCTCCCGTTCGGTAGGATGAACGCCGACGGAGGCGTAGACATGATCGGCCTTCTCCACCAGCGCCATCATGCCTGGCCACAACTCCATGTTGATGGAGACGCAGAGCATATGGTTGACACCCAGCTGCCGCGCCTGGGCATAGACCTGCTCGATATCAATACCCAGTTTTTCGTGGTTCAGGCGATCGAGGTGACAATGGGAGTCGACAAGTTGAATCATAGTGATTTTGTATTTTCAGTTGATAGAGTAAGGCTGGATTACATGGTGTGCGTTGGGCGGTCCGACTTCATGGCACCACCCAGGTAGCTCTCGATTTTCTTGCGGGCATTGCCGCCATCCTGATCGGCCGCAAATTGTACCCCGATACCGGCGACGCGATTGCCCTGCGCCCCTTTGGGTGTCACCCAAATCACCGTGCCCACCACCGGTAGCTTCTCGGTCTCTTCCATCAACTTGAGCAGCAAGAAGACCTCATCACCAAGTTTGTATTCTTTATTGGTGGGGATAAAGAGGCCGCCATTTTTTACAAATGGCATATAGGCGGCATAGAGCGCCCCTTTGTCCTTGATGGTGAGCGACAAAATCCCTTGGCTTCGAACCTGTGCTGGTGGGCTGGTTTGTTCTTCAGACATGATTTTACTAACTCCTCCTAACTCCTCAGCGCCGCTGCGCAAACAGCTTCTGCCACTGGATCAGCAGTGCTTCCAGCACCAGGGTGGCGTTAAAGTTGCCTTCAACCTCACGCAACGCCGCCTGTATCCGATCCAGCCACAACATTAAGTTTTTCAACGATACCCGATCCACCAGATTTAGCAAACGTGACTCGATATCACGATTGGCCAGATGGGGCGGTTGCTGAGAAGATTTCAGCCGCACCATATCGACACTCCAGGCATAGAGCCAGTAGACGCTGTTTGCCGGGCCTGCCTTGATCTGTTTGGCTGCGATTTCGATCGGATCAACTCCTTGTTTTGCCAATGCTTCCAGTGCATCAAACCACTCGAGACGGGTTTGAATCATATTGTCGTCCGCAAACCGCGCCGCCTTTAATGGCGCACCATCGGCCAGCGCCAATAACAACGCGCCATCGGCCGTTATGCCACGGCCCTCGAGCCACGCCACACCCACCTCGGGTGTCACCGTGCCAAAACGGATCTCCTGGCAACGTGAACGAATGGTGGCCGGTAGCTGTGCCGGGCGGTGAGTCACCAATATCAGCACCGTGCCTTGTGACGGCTCTTCCAGGGTTTTGAGCAAACTGTTGGCGGAGTTGACGTTCATGGTCTCGGCTGGCGTCAATACCACTATTCGGTAACCGGAGTACTGCGCTTTAAGCGTCAGATATTGGCCAATCTCACGCACCTGATCGACGCCGATGTTTTTCTTCCCTTCCAGCGGCGCGAGCAGTGTCATGTCAGGATGGTTGCCGGCCTGATAGAGCAGACAACCGCGACACTGGCCACACGGCTCACCTGCGGCGGTGTTCTGGTCCCCGCTTCGATCCCCACTTCGATCACACAGCAGCGATTGGGCGAAGTAGCGCGCAAACTCCTCCTTCCCCAACCCTTGTGGCCCAGTTAGCAGAATTGCATGTGGCAAGCGCCCTTGCTGCCGCGACGCTTGCAGCTTGCGCCACTGTGACTCTTGCCAGGGGTAGAGGCTCATGTCGATTTGATCACAGCTGCCATCAGATTTTCGAGCTGCATCTTAACCTGATCAAGACTCTGCGCCGCATCAATCACGCGATAGCGGCCGGGATGTTGTGCCGCCAGTCCCAGATAGGCGGCGCGAATACGCTCAAAGAAGGCCTGTTTTTCCCGTTCAAAACGATCCGCCTCCTGTTTACGTTTGGCGGCGCGGGCCAGCCCCACCTCAACCGGGGCATCCAGCAACAGGGTGATGTCGGGGCGCAGCGGGCCTTGCACCCACTCTTCAAGCCGGGCGATGCGCTGACTGTCGATGCCACGGCCGCCGCCCTGGTAGGCGTAGGTGGCGTCGGTAAAGCGGTCACACAGCACCCACTTGCCCTGGGCCAGGGCGGGTTCGATCACCTCAGCAATGTGCTGGGCGCGGGCGGCAAACATCAGCAGCAGCTCGGTGTCGTTGGCTATATTTTGGTTGCGATGGTCGAGCAGCAGAGCGCGGATCTTTTCGCCCAGTTCGGTGCCGCCCGGTTCGCGGGTGGCCACCACTGCTATGTGATGATCACGGAGCCATTGCTGCACAAACTCGAGATTGGTCGTTTTACCGACCCCTTCAATCCCCTCCATGGTGATAAACAGACCACGTTTCATCACTACCTCTCTCCCCATCATTACTGTTTAAGCAGGTAACGTTTAACTGCCTCTTCATGTTCTGGCAAGGTGGCAGAGAAGTAGTGAGAGCCATCCCCCTTGGCAACAAAATAGAACGACGCGCCATCAGCAGGGTGCAGCGTCGCATGGATCGCATCGCCACTGGGCATGGCGATGGGTGTAGGTGGCAGGCCGTAGCGGGTGTAAGTATTGTAAGGGGTGTCCGTCAGCAGATCGTCGCGACGAATATCACCATCATAACTATCACCTATGCCGTAGATCACCGTTGGATCGGTCTGCAACTTCATCCCTATTTGCAAACGTCGCACAAAGACACCCGCAATCTCACCACGCTCTTGTGCCACTCCGGTTTCACGTTCGACGATGGAGGCCATGATCAGAGCCTCATAAGGTGATTTATAGGGTAATCCCGACGCCCTCTCTGACCACTCCTTCTCGAGGCGCGCCGACATGGCGTCGTAGGCACGTTTGAGAAAATCGATATCGCTCATGCCTGCCGTAAAGTTATAGGTATCGGGATAGAAACGCCCCTCGGGGTGTTCGCCAGCCGCCCCAAGCTTGGCCATGACCTCACTGGCAGAGAGCCCTTTGAGGGTCTGCTGCAGCTTGTCGTTGCTCTGAATCGCCTGCAGCAACTGTTTGTAGCTCCACCCCTCGATCACGGTCAGGGAGTACTGAATCACCTCTCCCTTGACCATGTGGTCAAGCAGTGTCAGCGCCGTCATGCCTGGTTCAAGGCGATACTCGCCCATGTGCAGTTGCCCTGCCATGCCCTGGATGCGCCCCCAGAGGGTGAAATAACGGGGATACTTAATCACGCCACGCGCCTTGAGTGCATTGGCGACCTGGCCAAGACTAGCGCCCGGCTTCACCTCAAATATTTGTGGCGTGGTCACGGCCAGCGGTTGGGTCTTAAAGCTGTAGAACTGCCAGACGATCAGCGCCGCCCCCAACAGTGCCACCACCAGCGCAACAGCAAGCAGTCCCTTAAACGCTCTCATATTCACCTTTCTGTTGTCGCTTGCCATTGAGGCCATCCTGCAGTTGTTGTGTCACACCCCCCACCTCATAACAACGTTCTCCGAGCTGGCGCACCGGCCAGAGGCCAATCACCGAGTTGGTCACAAAGATCTCATCGGCAGTCTCAAGATCATCACGCGAGTAGTGCCGACAGTGGCGAGGTAGGTTTTGCGAAACAGCTATATCGAAAATCACCTCACGGATAATGCCAGCCACACCGCTGTTTGACAAATCTGGGGTATGCAGTGCGCCATCACGCACAAAAAACAGATTGCTCATGGTCGCTTCGATGACCTGACCATTCATATCACACATCACCCCTTCTGCAATCGTAGCGTCGTCCCACTCCGCCCGTGCCAGCACTTGCTCCAAGCGATTCAGATGTTTGATACCCGCCAATGCCGGGTTAAGTGTTGACGGTGTGGTGCAGTACCTGAGAACAATACCTTGCTGTGAGTGAGTGGCGGGATAGCCGGGCCAGGGGTGACAAGCGAGCATACGTGTCGGTTGTGATTCCGACGCCATCGGTGGCCGGTAACCACGACCACCCGGCCCGCGGCTGATAATTATTTTGAGCACTGCATCATCACTGGTAATCAGCGTGCGTGCTTCAGACAGCAACAGTGCGGCATCAGGCATGGTAATGCCAAGGCGTTTGCAACCACGCGCCAAGCGTTGCATGTGACGCTGCCAGAATTCGATCTTGCCAGCGCGGATGGCGATCGTCTCAAACAGGCCGTCGCCGTAGTGGATGGCACGATCACTAAGCGCCAGGTTATCAGCAGCAACGCCATTAACTAACGCACTCATCACGACGCCTCAACCCCCAACGCCCGCAACAGGCCTAGCGCCTTGGCACGAGTCTCGGCCAACTCAGCCGCCGGGATCGAATCGTTGACAATACCGGCGCCGGTACGGAAGTGGATTTTGTCGCCATCCAGCACCATGGTGCGAATCAGGATATTGAGATCCATCTGCCCCGAGTGGCTGAGATAACCCACCGAACCGGTATAAGGACCACGTGGCTCCTGCTCCAGTTCATGGATGATCTCCATGCACCGTATTTTGGGACAACCGGTAATGGTGCCACCAGGAAATACCGCTCGGATCACCGCAGCAGGTGTGACGCCAGGGCGCAACTCGCCAGAGATATTAGAGACAATGTGATGCACGTGGGCGTAGGACTCCAATACCATCATCTCATCCACCTTCACTGTGCCGGGCAGACAGAGGCGCCCCAAGTCGTTGCGCTCCAGGTCGATCAGCATCACATGTTCGGCACGCTCTTTAGGGTGGGCCAGCAGTGTCTTGGCATGGGCAACATCAGCGGCCAGGTCAACACTACGTGGCCGGGTCCCGGCGATAGGACGAACGCTGACCTGGGAACCCTGCACGCTGACCAGTCGCTCTGGCGACGAACTGATGATGCTCTTGCCACCATGATTGACCAGCGCGGCAAACGGCGCGGGATTGTGGTCGCGCAGACGACGATAGAGTTGTACGGCATCACCATCGGCGAGTGTCAGCTGCCAGGCCCGCGACAGGTTGACCTGAAAGACATCCCCTTCACGGATATAGTCACGAATACACTCGACGCCCGCGAGAAAACGTTGCGGCTCATCTTCGCTGATAGAGGTGATGGTAGGTGGCAGAGCCGCTGTTGTGCCTGTATCAGGTAGTTGGGCGATATCGTTGATCATCTCTGCCAGCAGCCACTCGGCACCCGGCTCACAGACCAGATGGCAACACCGCTGCTGATGGTCGCGGATCACTGCAGCGGGAATGGGGGTGGCAAAGGCGGCTGGCAACGCGGAGTCAGCCGTCAGACCATGGAGCCGCGGTTCGATCTGCGCCGCCAGTTCATAACCGAGATAGAGGAACCAGCCGCCACTAAAAGGCAGGTTGGCCACACCCCCCGGCTTGGGCCCACATTGCCACTGCTCATCAAGCTGGGTAAGAAAATCCTGCCCGGTCGCTGTAAAACTCTGACCGGGAAAGGCAAACAGGATGTCATAACGCGACTGAGCAGTACCGTGCACAACACTCTCCAGCAGATAGGGATAACGCTGCGGGTTAAGGGTGTGCAGGCGTAGCAGATCAAACTCATCATCCAGCATCTGCTGGCAGGTCGGGGAGATTTGCTTGGCTGCCATCAACGGGTCAGACACCATCCGGTCGCTCCAGGGGTTGAAGCAACCGGACGTTGCCACTTATATCTTGCTGAAGACCAACGTGCCGTTGGTACCGCCAAAACCAAAGGAGTTGGAGATAGCAACATCGATCTTCATCGGCCGCGCCTCATTGGGCACATAGTCAAGATCACACTCAGAGTCCGGCGTGGTGTAGTTGATGGTGGGTGGCGCCACCTGATCACGAATCGCCAAGGCAACAAAAATCGCCTCGATACCACCGGCAGCGCCGAGCAGATGGCCAGTCATGGACTTGGTGGAACTCATGGCCAGCTTGTAGGCGTGATCACCAAACATCGACTTAGTCGCCATCGTCTCAGCCCGGTCACCGGCAGGTGTAGAGGTACCGTGGGCGTTGATGTAGTCGACTTGGTCAGGGTTGATGCCGGCATGTTTCAGGGCCAGCGCCATGCAACGCTTAGCGCCTTCACCACCCTCACTCGGGGTTGTCATGTGGTAGGCATCACCATTCATACCAGAACCAGAAACCTCGGCATAGATGTTGGCGCCGCGTTTTTTGGCAGATTCATACTCCTCCAGCACCACAACACCGGCACCATCACTCAAGACAAAACCATCACGGTCTTTATCCCAGGGACGACTGGCAGTGGCAGGATCATCGTTACGGGTGGAGAGTGCCCGCGCCGCCGCAAATCCGCCCAGACCTGTGGGTGAGGTCGCCATCTCGGCGCCCCCCGCCACCATCACATCGGCATCACCACGGGCGATGATACGCGCCGCTTCACCGATATTGTGAGTGCCAGTTGCACAAGCCGTGACAATCGCCAGATTCGGCCCCTTCATACCGTACATGATGGAAAAGTTGCCAGAGATCATGTTGATGATATTACTCGGCACAAAGAAGGGTGAGAGCTTACGTGGACCTGAGGTACGGAAGGTCTCGTGGCCACTTTCAATGCCCGGCAGACCGCCAATGCCAGAACCGATCATCACACCGATACGCTCGGCGTTCTCTTCGGTGACAACAAGACCAGAGTCCTCAAACGCCTCTTTGGCAGCAGCAATTCCGTAATGAATAAAAGGGTCCATACGGCGAGCATCTTTTGCAGACATATAATTGGTGGCATCGAAATTCCAAACCGAACCGCCAAACCGAACGCTAAAATCGGTGGTATCAAAATGGGTGATCGCACCTATACCGCTCTTGCCAGCAAGAATATTCGCCCATGACTCCTTAACAGTAAGACCTACCGGACCAACCATGCCCAGACCAGTGACAACAACTCGACGCTGCTTACTCACGTTTTGAATAACCTCTGAAAGTGAATGCTGACAACCCACCCGGCGTGCCGCAAAAAGCAAAAGGCCGCAGGCTGCAAATGCGGCACCGCGGCCTTTACTGGATTCGTAACAGTTAACCCAATGTAGAATTAATGTAGTCGATAGCCTGCTGAACAGTAGTGATCTTCTCGGCCTCTTCATCTGGAATTTCGCATTCGAACTCTTCTTCCAGGGCCATAACCAATTCCACTGTGTCGAGCGAATCTGCGCCGAGATCATCAACAAAAGAAGCTTCGGTGGTCACTTCCTCTTCCTTGACGCCTAACTGTTCAATGACAATCTTTTTGACGCGTTCTTCGATAGTGCTCATGACAAATGCTTCCTCCAAAAATTTTATGCAGATCACGCTGCGGTCGGTATTTTATCCTGAAATCCAGATGTTGCAAGCAAGATCGCGGCAAACAACCTAGGATTTTTCGGTAAAACTACAAGGGAATTCATAAACTACTCAAATCGGGATAGCAGGATCAAAGCCTATCCCATATACATGCCACCATTAACATCTAGTGTAAAACCAGTGATATAGCCCGCACCCGGTGAAGCCAGGAAGGCTACAGCAGCAGCAATTTCTTCCGCTTTACCCAGGCGATTAAGCGGGATTTGGTTCAGCAGAGCCTCTTTCTGTTCATCGGGCAATACTCGGGTCATATCAGTATCGATAAAACCTGGCGCGACAGCATTTACAGTGATGTTGCGGGAGGCTACTTCGCGGGCCATGGATTTAGTAAAACCGAAAATACCTGCCTTGGCGGCAGCATAATTAGTCTGACCGGCATTGCCCGTCTCACCAACAACAGACGCAACACTGATAACACGCCCTTTACGCGCCTTCATCATGCCACGCAGGCAGGCCTTGCTCATGCGAAAAACAGAGCCAAGGTTGGTATTGATAATATCGTCCCACTCCTGCTCTTTCATGCGAATCAACAGATTATCACGCGTAATACCGGCGTTATTGATCAGGATTGAAACCGTACCGAACTCACTACTGATTTGCTCGATTAACGCATCAATGGA
>JAYWDX010000158.1:0-3123 GCA_043779675.1 Tenderia sp. (SeqCode) | reverse complement strand
AGCATCTCCGCCCCCGGCCCCAACTCCTCCAGACGCGCCGGACGCGGGCCGCGCCCCAGGGTGATGTACCACTGCGGATCGAGTTCAAAGCGCAGCAGTTTACATTCGAGTGCGCCATTGAACATGTTGTGACTATGGCGGGCGCGAATCCCCATCTGCTTGGCCAGCTCCGGGTTGCTGGTAAGAATCGCCGCCTGCCAACCGCTGAACTGCTCTTTCAATTTAGCGCCAAGCTGAGCGTAGAGGTGTACCAATTCAGCCTCTTCGCCAAGACGCTCGCCATACGGGGGATTCACCACCAACAGCCCAGCAGTCGCGCCCGCCGGCCGGACCAGCTCATCCAGGCCACGCCGGGCGATGCGGATATGGTCATCCAACCCTGCCGCCGTCACGTTGGCCTGCGCGGCAAACACTGCCCGCGGGTCGATGTCGTAACCGTAGATCGCCGGCAACCGCTCCAGCCCCCGGCTGCGTCGCGCCTCGGCATCATCAATCAGCTGCTGCCATAAATCAGTATCGTGCTGACGCCAGGCAAAAAACCCGTAGTGGTTGCGCAGCAAACCTGGTGCGATGTCGGCGGCAATCATCGCCGCCTCAATCACTAGCGTGCCCGAGCCACACATCGGATCAACAAAGGCGCCACCTGCCGCCGCCACCTCCGGCCAACCGGCTCGCAACAGGATGGCTGCGGCGAGATTCTCCTTCAACGGCGCGGTGACACTCTCAACCCGATAATGACGCCGATGCAGACTCTCGCCGGAGAGGTCGAGGCTGATGGTGAGTACATCACGGTGAAGATGAGCGTTGATACGGATGTCGGGCTGTTCCAGATTTACCGAGGGACGCTCACCTGTGGCCAGGCGAAATTGATCAACAATCCCATCCTTGATCTTAAGAGCACCAAATTGGGTATGGCGAATAGCATCGGATCGTCCAGTGAAGGCGACCGCAAAGGTAGTATCAACATCAAAATGAGTTGACCAGTCGATAGTCTGCACGCCAGCATAAAGACTCTCTTCAGAGTCCACAGCAAAGCTGGCCAACGGCAACAATACCCGTCCGGCAGTGCGCGACCAGAGGCAGACGCGATAAGCGGTCTCCATTGAACCCTTGAACTCGACACCGGCAGGCTGCTCACGCACCGCCTCCGCCCCAAGCATGGGCAATTCGGCCAATAGAGAGGCCACCATGCCCTTGGGCACGGTGGCAAAAAATTGCAGCTGGGTGTTCATGAGTATGCCTTCGTCAGGCAGACCTGACGTGCTGAATGGCTAGTTGAAAAAACTAGCCATGATAACGCTGAAAGACGAGGCAGGCATTGGTGCCGCCAAAACCGAAGCTATTGGAAAGGATGGTGTTAATTTCGACGTTGGACTTGGTTTCACGCAGGATCGGCATCCCCTCAGCAGCGGCATCAAGGTTATCGATATTGGCCGAGGCGACCAGGAAATTGTGCTGCATCATCAGCAACGAATAAATCGCCTCATTGACACCGGCAGCCCCCAAAGCATGGCCCGTCAATGACTTGGTGGAGCTGATAGCAGGCATCTCGCCATCACCAAAGGCAGCACGAATCGCCTCAAGCTCCTTCATGTCACCGGCTGGTGTGCTGGTGCCATGGGCGTTGATGTAGTCCACCTTGCCCTGCACCCCCTCCAGCGCCAATCGCATGCAACGTGCCGCCCCTTCGCCTGAAGGCTGCACCATGTCAAACCCATCAGAGGTGGCGCCATAACCAACCAGTTCAGCGTAGATCTTGGCGCCACGCGCCTGGGCATGTTCCAGCGCCTCCAGCACCAGCAGACCACCACCGCCGGAGATGACAAAACCGTCACGGTCAGCGTCGTAGGCGCGTGAGGCCTTTGTTGGTGTCTCATTATATTTGGATGAAAGCGCACCCATGGCATCAAACATCATGGAGCCTTCCCAACCCAGCTCTTCACCACCGCCAGCAAAAACCACATCCTGCTTGCCCATTTGAATCTGCTCCATCGCATTACCGATGCAGTGAGCGCTGGTGGAACAAGCGGAGCTAATGGAATAGTTGACACCCTTGATCCTGAAGGCAGTGGCCAGATTTGCAGAGGTGGTGCTACCCATGGTTTTGGGCACCATGTAGGGACCAACACGACGAATCCCCTTCTCACGCAGGATATCGGCAGCGGCGACCGTACTGGCGTGAGACGCTCCGCCAGAACCCACAATCAAACCGGCGCAGGGATTAGAGACCTGTGCCTCATTCAAGCCAGCATCCTCAATCGCCTGCTGCATGGCGATGTAGTTAAAGGCCGCCGCATCACCCATAAAACGACGCAACTTGCGGTCGATAAGGGACTCAGTATCGATATTAACGGAGCCGTGGACATGGGAGCGAAATCCCATCTCAGCATATTGAGGAGAAAATTCGATGCCGGAACGACCCGCCTTAAGCGCATCGACAACTTCATGCTGGTTATTACCAATACTGGAAACAATTCCGATTCCTGTGACAACTACACGTCTCACCGGTCACACCCTCACATATTTTCAGTGGAAGTAAACAAGCCTACCCGAAGATCTTTGGCAGTATAAATCACCTTACCATCAACTAGCATCTCCGCATCCCCAACGCCCATAAATAACTTACGCATGATCACTCTGTTCATATCGATACGGTAGGTCACGAGTTTTTTGTCAGGGGTAACCTGGCCGCGAAAGCCGACTTCACCGACACCCAGTGCACGACCACGTCCAGGACCGCCGCACCAACCTAGGAAAAAACCGATCAGCTGCCACATCGCATCCAAACCGAGACAACCTGGCATGACCGGATCACCCTTAAAGTGACAATCAAAAAACCAGAGATCGGGGGTTATGTCGAGTTCAGCGATAATCTGACCTTTGCCATGGCTGCCACCATCTTTACTAATGGAGGTAATGCGATCAAACATCAACATGGGCGGCAGTGGTAACTGCGCATTACCCAGACCAAACAGCTCACCGCGCCCGCAGGTCAGCAGCTCATCTCGTGTAAAACTATTTTTTGTCTGCATAACTATATGTTTTTTTCTATCGTTTTTGGAGTTCAGCAGAGCAAGGGCCACAACCATCGCTGCCCGCGACTGAAACAACTCCCATCCAAAG
>JAYWDX010000157.1:0-10374 GCA_043779675.1 Tenderia sp. (SeqCode) | reverse complement strand
TTGCTGTTCTTCATGGTGGACAACGGCGGTTGCTGCTTGCCAGTATCCGTCGAGCATCAACCCCATGTCGCGGAACAGCCGTTTGTTGAGAGCCTCAGTCAGTGGTGCGCGATCAGTTTCGGCAATGTCAGTGGCGTGTTGAATAATATCTTGCAGATATTATTGGTAAAGATGGTACGCGCCCATAATCCAGACGGGATCAATTTTCCAGTGATGATGTGTCGATCCGATCTGCTGTTGCTGCGATAGATAATTCGGATCATCCGGATGGCCTATCAGTGAGAACAGATGGTCCACCTGTTGCTGAATCAAGGCATCAAGATTGCCGCCTTGGCGTTGATATTGTTTTAACAGTTTGGTGGTGGCAGGAAATTTAGATAGGTAATTATAAAAGAGGGTGAAAAAATCGTTGGCATTGCCTAGAAGCAGATATTGACGGCGCTGAACAACCCGCAGCTGCTCAGGATCAATCTCTAAAAATACATTAAACTTATGTATAAGTGATTTTTTTGTGCGTCACACAACCCCCTCCATAGTACCTTTGTAGTGACTGGATTCTTAATTCTTCATTTTGAATCATAGATGAGAGTCGAAGTTGAGGATACGGCTTGTAACAAAATTTCTGCTGTTTATTGAAAAGTATTGCTAGATGGAGACGATTTGATTTTGTTAGGGTTTTTTAATTCAGAGGATTGAGATAATGTTTTTTGATGTTTTTAATGGCGATGCCGATGGCCTCTGTGCACTGCAACAGTTCCGCTTGGCAATGCCAGCAGATGCCACCTTGATCACCGGGGTGAAACGTGACATATCGCTGTTGAAGCGTAGTAAGGCGGGGCATGGAGATGAGGTGACAGTGTTTGATATCTCCCTGGATAAAAATTGCGAAGCTCTGTTGGCGTTGTTGGCGAATGGAGTCAAGGTCCGCTATTTTGATCATCACTTTTCGGGTGAGATCCCACAGCATGAGAATTTTGAGCCGCATATCGATGTGGCCGCTGAAACCTGTACCAGCCTGATTGTGGATCGTTATCTCAAGGGTCGTTTTCGTGAATGGGCGGTAGTGGGTGCCTTTGGCGATAACCTTGATGTTAGTGCGGCACGTGCCGCTGCGGGTTTAAATTTAACCGAGGTGCAGCTAGCCACGCTACGCGAGTTGGGAGTCTGTCTTAACTACAATGGTTACGGTGCGGCGCTGGATGATCTGTTTTTCCCACCAGCAGAGTTGGCGGAGCGCATGCGTCCCTTTGCCTCACCCTTTGCTTTTATCGAGGCGGAGGTTGATATTTTTGCAACGCTGCGTAACGGCGCGAAGCAAGATACGGCTAGGGCCAGGGCCATTGCACCGGATGTGGTCACTGACAAGGTGGCGCTGTTTCTCTTTCCGGCTGAGCCTTGGGCGCGGCGTGTCTCTGGTGTCTTTAGTAATGAGTTGGCTACCGAATACCCGGATCGTGCCCATGCACTGCTGACCGCGCTACCGCAGGGTGGTTTTGTCGTGAGTGTGCGGGCGCCGCTGAACAATAAGGTTGGCGCCGATGAGTTGTGCCGTGCCTTTGCCACAGGCGGTGGTCGTAAGGCAGCGGCTGGCATTAATGACTTGCCGCAAGATCAATATGCGGCGTTTGTGAATGCGTTTCAGGTAATGTACGGCTAGGCGTGGTTGAGTTTTTGCGGTGCCGACTGTTGGCAGTCGGCACCGCAATGGTCAGACTCATAATTGAACCTATGTGGAGGAGTTAACCGATGGCAACCCAATACTCACATATTCTTTTAGCATCCGATCTGCTTGATGATAATGCAGTGGTGATGGATCGGGCAGTGGAGCTGGCCCAGCACTATGGTAGTCAGCTCAGTGTTATTCATGTGGTAGAGCGGGTGCCGATCTATTTTGGTAGCGAGCTGGTGATGCCAGAGATGCAGACCATTGAGATGCAGCTGGTGGCGGCGGCGCGTGAAAAGATGACAACCGTGGCGCAACAGTTGGGCATTGCGCCGGAACGCTGTCATGTCGAAGTAGGGGTGACCAAACTGGAGATTCTCTCGTTTGCCGAGCAGCACCACGTGGAGCTGATTGTGATTGGCAGCCACAGTCGCCATGGTCTTGAGCGGTTGTTGGGGGCGACGGCTAAGACGGTGCTCAATTCCGCGCCGTGTGATGTCTTGGCAGTGAAGATCAAATGATGTTTTGAATTAAAAAAGAGGCCGTTTTAGCGGCCTTTTTTTGGGACGTTGAGTATTTAGCGTTCCAAAAACTGGAGTTTGTCAGGCACGCCGTCCCACTCGGCAGCGTCGGATGGTGGATCTTGCTTTTCGGTAATCACTGGCCAGATTTTTGTCAGCTCGGCGTTGAGGGCGATGAAATGCTGTTGATCGTCCGGCACATCATCCTCGGCAAAGATTGCCTTGGCCGGGCATTCTGGCTCGCAGAGTGCGCAGTCGATGCACTCGTCCGGGTCGATGACGAGAAAGTTTGGTCCCATATAAAAGCAGTCCACAGGGCAGACCTCAACACAGTCGGTGTATTTACATTTGATGCAGTTGTCGGTGACTACAAAGGTCATGGTGAACTCCTATTGGCCATTCTTGAGCGTGAAAGCGTAGACCATCAAGCGCTGAGGTCTGCCAGTTTTTTTAATTCGTATAGTTTATCGAGTGCCTGCCGTGGTGTGAACTCATCAGGACTCAGCTCGGCCAGCGCCGCCAGCAGCGCTGTTGTTTGTGGTCGTGGTGGCACCGAATCAAACAGCCCGAGCTGCGGCGTGATTTGCTGATCACAAGCGTGTGTAACACCGCTCTCCAGTTGCCGCAGCCGTTGCTTGGCAGCCTGAATCACCACCTTGGGCACGCCTGCCAGAGCCGCCACTTGTAAACCGTAACTTTGGTTGGCCGGCCCCGCTTTGACGGCGTGCAGGAAGATGATGTTATCGCCGTGCTCCACCGCATCAAGATGTACATTCACCACGTTGTTATGCTGCTCCGGCAGGGTGGTGAGTTCGAAGTAGTGAGTGGCGAACAGGGTATAGGCACAGACGTTTTTTGCCAAGTGTTCGGCGCAGGCCCAAGCCAGCGACAGGCCATCAAAGGTGCTGGTGCCACGACCGATCTCGTCCATCAATACCAAGCTGTTGGCCGTGGCGTTGTGGAGGATGTTGGCGGTCTCGGTCATCTCCACCATGAAGGTGGAGCGGCCACCGGCCAGGTCGTCCGAGGCGCCGATGCGGGTGAAGATGCGGTCGATGGGACCAAGGGTCGCTGACTCTGCCGGTACAAAGCTGCCGATGTGGGCCAGCAGGGTGATCAGCGCGGTCTGGCGCATGTAGGTCGATTTGCCGCCCATGTTGGGGCCGGTGATGATCTGGATGCGGCGCTGGTTGTCGAGACAGGTGTCGTTGGGGACAAATGGCCCGTCGAGGTTCTGCTCTACCACCGGATGGCGACCGGCGATGATTCGCACTTGGGGTTCCGGTGTTAAGTTCGGTTTGCTGAGGTTAAGGCTGTCGGCCCGTTCGGCAAGGTTGGCGAGTACGTCGAGTTCGGCGATGGCGGCGGCCGTGGTCTGCAGGTCGGCGAGGTGTGGAATCAGCGACTCCAGCAGCGCCTCGTAGAGTCCTTTCTCCCGCGCCAGAGCGCGTTCCTTGGCGCTCAACGCCTTATCCTCAAACCCCTTCAGTTCAGGCGTGATGTAACGCTCGTAGCCCTTGAGGGTCTGGCGGCGAATGTAGTCGGCAGGTACGTTGTCGGCCTGCGCCTTGCTCACCTCTATATAGTAACCATGCACGCGGTTGTAGGCAACCTTGAGGGTGGCGATGCCGCTACGCTGTTTTTCGCGCTGTTCAAGGTCGATCAGGTATTGCCCGGCGTTGCTGCTGATGCCACGCAGCTCATCGAGTTCGGCGTCATAACCGGGGGCGATGACGCCGCCGTCGCGGATCACCACCGGCGGATTGTCGATGACGGCCCGTTGCAGTGTGGTGTGCAGTTCTGGGTATTGGCCCATGCGTGCAGTCACATCCTCCAGCAGCGGCGAAGAGAGCTGTTCGATGCTTTGATGCAGTGCCGGTAGCTGTGCCAGGGTGTCGCGTAGTTGTGCCAGGTCGCGGGGTCGCGCCGACCTCAGGCCGATGCGGGCGAGGATACGTTCGATGTCGGCAATGCTGCGCAGCAGTTCGCGTGGCACCTCGAAGCGGTGGTTTTCCAGCAGGGTTTCGATGGCGTGCAGGCGCTGATTCAGAACGTTGCGATCACGCAGCGGCCGATTGAGCCAGCGCCGCAGCAGGCGGCTGCCCATGGCGGTAGCGCTGCGGTCCATCACGTCGAGCAGGGTGTTGTCGCGACCACCAAAGAGGTTGACCTCGATCTCCAGATTGCGACGACTGGTAGCGTCCATCACCACGCTATCCTCGCGTCGTTCGACGCTGATCCCCTGGATGTGCGGCAGGGCGGCGCGCTGGGTCTCCTGGGCGTACTGCATCAGGCAACCGGCGGCGCAGATGGCGCTGCTCATGGCATCACAACCAAAGCCGTGCAGGTCGCGGGTACCCATCTGGGCGGTGAGCAGGCGGGTGGCTGTCTCCAGCTCAAAATGCCACGGCTGCTGTTGTCGTACCGGGTAGCGCTCTTCTAGTGCCAGCATACGGTTTAGCTCTTCACTTACCAGTAGCTCGGCTGGGCGGATGCGTTCCAGTTCATCGTTGAGTGCATCCTTGCCGGTTACCTCCATGACGATGAGACGGCCGGAGGTGAGGTCGAGTGTGGCGATGCCAAAGCTGTTGTCGTGACCATGTACGGCGGCGAGTACGTTGTCCTGGCGTTCGTTGAGCAGCGCCTCGTCGGTGACGGTGCCGGGGGTGATGATGCGCATCACCCTGCGTTCAACCGGCCCTTTGGATGTTGCTGGGTCGCCGATCTGTTCGCAGATCGCTACCGATTCACCTAGCCGTACCAGTCGCGCCAGATACCCTTCGGCGGCGTGGTAGGGGAGGCCCGCCATCGGGATCGGCTCACCGCCGGACTGACCGCGGGCGGTGAGGGTGATGTCGAGCAGCCGTGCCGCCTTGCGGGCATCATCGAAAAAAAGCTCATAGAAATCGCCCATGCGGTAGAAGACCAGCATGTTGGGGTGTTCGGCCTTAATGCGCAGATATTGCTGCATCATCGGCGTGTGCGTAGATAAATCTTTATTTTTCATATAAATCAGTTTGTTTTATTATTTTTATTGGGGCAAATTTGGGGCAATTTGAACGAGTTTTTTCATGCCCTGCCAGATGCGCTCCAGCTCTCTGGGGGACTTCGAATTTATCCAGCGGCCATAGACTTTCACGAGCATCGAGTAGTCACTGTGTCCCATCTGGTTAAGGTGGAAAGATCGAGTTCGTGATCGACAAGGTGGCACAACGCGTATTCAAAACTGCCCGGAATGACTTGCCGGTCAAAGTCGACCGGCAGAAGTTTTAAGCCTTTGTGTATCGGTTTGAACCGCGCCATGTCGCTCCCACCTTTGGTTTATCTCGCAGTTAAATTATGGCAGATCGCGGCGGGAATTATTGGGTGGATTTGGGTTTTTCTACAGCCTCAACCAGAAGGTTAGGGATTACTCCGGGGTGTTATCCGTCGTCTTTGTGGCGGGGGCGACAGGTGGCTGAGCAGGTAGATCCATGCTCCTCTGCACCGGTGTCTCAGGTTTAGGGGCGTCTTGAGGTTCGGCGCGTGGCGCTTCCCGTTGCTCTGGAGCTGGTTCGTTGCGCGCTTCCTTCACTTCTGAAGTATCATTAGCCTCTGCATTTCTTGGCTCGCGCGGTGGCCTCGGCGTACGTGGTGTCCGCGGCGGGCGTGGCACACGTGGCGGTGCAGCAGCTGTTATATCATTCTGGGGCGCCACTTCGCTCTGAGTTGAGACATTGCCATCGATCTCTTGTGAGTCGGCTGTTGCTGCTCCTTGCTCTGAAGGTTTCCGGCGACGACGACCACTGCCTCCGCGCCTGCCGCGGCGGCCCTCAGTGTTGCGGCGCTGAGCATTGGCCGTTGTATCCTGAGTTTCATCACTGGCAACTATCGTTGTCTCTACTGCTATAGCGGCAACCGCCACAACAGGTTCTGCTTTAATAATCTCAGGCTTTTCCTGGCCCTCTGGTGTGGTACGGCTGCCACGACGATTGCGTTGGCCACTGCCGCCACGACGCGATGAGGTACGGCCACGACTGTCCCGCTCTTTGTTCTGTCCTTGATCACTGTTGCGCGGTGATGTTGAGGCGGTTTCCTGCGCCGGTTCCGTTTCATCACTCTTGGTTGCGGTTTCGCTGGTGACTGTAGTGCCGGGTTTGTTACCAAAAAGGCTGCCCCATAGACGTTTTATGAATCCAACTTCGGCCTCGCGCTGGGCTGTTGATGCCTTGGCGGTTACTGTGGGCGTTGGGATCTGGGCTGTCTGCTGAATGCCTTGAACCGCTGGGCGTTCCACCTTGGTTGGCCGAGGGATCATGGTTGTCTCTTCTGGCTCGATCTCCTGGACGATCTGGTAGCTGTTAGTTCCTTCCATGTTTTTCAGTTCGTCGGCCTTGACCCGCTTAACCTCATAGTTGGGTGTTTCCAATGATGGGTTAGGGATCAGAACCAGATGGATACTGTGGCGTGCTTCGATGGCGCTGACGGCTTGACGCTTTTCGTTGAGCAAGAAGGTGGCGACTGCGATGGGTAGCTGCGCCTCAATGCGAGCCGATTTCTCTTTCATGGCCTCTTCTTCAATCAAACGGAGGATGGAGAGGGCGAGTGATTCGACGTTGCGGATAGAGCCTTCACCCTTGCAGCGCGGGCAGGCCACCTGGATGGACTCGCCCAGAGAAGGACGCAGCCGTTGGCGTGACATCTCCAGTAGGCCAAAACGCGAAATGCGGCCGATCTGGACACGGGCACGGTCAACCTTGAGAGCGTCACGGATGCGGTTTTCCACTTCACGCTGGTTGCGGGCCGGGGTCATGTCGATGAAATCGATGACGATTAGGCCGCCCAGGTCACGCAGGCGTAGCTGGCGGGCGATCTCATCAGCAGCTTCCAGGTTGGTATTGAGAGCGGTCTCTTCAATATCGCCGCCCTGAGTAGCACGCGAGGAGTTGATGTCAATGGAAACAAGCGCTTCGGTACGGTCAATGACGATGGCACCGCCGGAGGGGAGGCGTACTTCGTGCTGAAAAGCCGTTTCGATCTGACTTTCGACTTGGTAGCGTGAGAAGAGCGGTACAAGGTCATCATAGTGTTTCAAACGCTTTAAGTTGTGAGGCATTACCTGCGTCATGAAATCGTGGGCGTAATCGTATACGTCTTTACAGTCGATCAGGATTTCACCGATATCCTGACGGAAATAGTCGCGGATGGCGCGGATGATGATATTGCTCTCCTGGTAGACCAGGAAGGGGGCTGACTTTTCTTTGCTGGCGATGTCGATGGCGGTCCACAGACGTAGTAAGTAGTCGAGATCCCATTGCAGCTCTTCTACGCTTTTGCCAACGCCAGCGGTGCGGACAATGACACCCATGCCCTCGGGAATGCTGAGTGAGGCCATTGCTTCGCGTAGTTCACTACGCTCTTCGCCTTCAATGCGGCGAGAGACTCCGCCGGCGCGAGGATTGTTAGGCATCAGAACCATATAGCGGCCTGCCAGGCTGATGAAGGTGGTAAGGGCGGCACCTTTATTGCCACGCTCTTCCTTATCAATCTGAACAACGATTTCCTGGCCTTCCTTTAAGACCTCCTTGATGTTCAGACGGCCGTTTTCATCGCTGGGTTGATTGGCGAAAATGGTGGGGTTGACCTCCTTGAGTGGCAAAAAGCCGTGGCGATCAGCGCCATAGTCGACAAAGGCGGCTTCAAGACTGGGCTCGATGCGGGTTATTCTGCCTTTGTAGATATTGGATTTTTTCTGTTCGCGGCCGGGGAGTTCGATGTCGAGGTCGTAAAGCCGTTGACCATCAACCAAGGCGACACGCAACTCCTCTTTTTGAGTTGCGTTAATGAGCATTCTTTTCATTTTTTACTATTCTCCGAGGCGTAACTGCACTTAACCGGCAGCGCGGAGAGGCTGAATCTATGGGTTTTATTGCACACAGGGTGCGCTTAAAACACCGCCACACACTCGGGCAGAGTTAGGACGAGGTTGGTCGCCGTCTTCAAATTGTTCCGTAGCAGGGTGTTGTCACCAGGCTAAGGTGTTTGAATTCACTTAAATTAGCTGACCAACTTTCGGTCCATATGCCCCAGACAGATTGGGCTTGTTCAGCTTCCGCGCCACACAGGGGCCGGAACGCCATATGTTCGTTTAATTACATGACTAACTTGGCCTGTAGGGCCGTGCGCTTATTCAGCAGCTTCTCTATGGCCTTTCATAGAATCACCATAGAGTGATAAAATTTGCTTCAAGGTCGATACGACTTCGGTATCGGCACTATTCCACCAGAGAGCAGCATATTTTTGATTTGGTTCAGTTGCGACCAACAGGGTCCCGTGTTGAACCGGAATGAAGAATGCTGTTGCTATCAGTGGTTAGAATCGTTAATTCATGCCTTTCAGTATGACTGGCGGATTCGATTCCATCTCCAAATATAGCATGTTCCCTGGAACCATAAAAGCTATTATAGCGCCCTGAAATGGTGACAAATGACCGATTACTCTGAAAATGACAAAATTGAAGCGCGCTTCATCGAGATTGATGCTGAGCGGGTAGGGCAACGCATCGATAATTTTCTGATGGCGCAACTGCGTAGCGTACCTAAGAGCATGATCTACAAGATTTTAAGAACGGGGCAGGTGCGGGTAAACAAAGGTCGTATCAAGCCTGTTTACCGGCTGCAAATTGGTGATGTTGTTCGAATTCCGCCAGTCCGTGTGAGCGCTGCTGCTGAGGAGGTCTCGCCCAGCCAGGGGGTATTGCGGCAGATTGAGCAGAGCATCATCTTCGAAGATGATGCATTGATTGTCTTGAATAAGCCCTCTGGTATTGCTGTGCACGGCGGAAGCGGTCTTAGTTACGGTGTGATCGAGGCGATGCGCAAGCTGCGGCCGGAGTTGCTGGGGCTGGAGCTAGTCCATCGTCTTGATCGTGATACGTCTGGCTGTCTATTGTTGGCCAAAAAACGCTCGGCTTTACGCCAGCTTCATGAATTGATGCGTAATGGCGAGGTGGGTAAGCATTATTTGGCACTCTGTCAGGGTAAGTGGAAAGGTGGCGCGCGGGATGTCGATGCGCCTTTGCTTAAAAACACGCTGAGTTCTGGGGAGAGAATGGTGCGTGTGACACCCACCGGCAAAGAGGCATTGAGCCGCTTTACCCCTCTGCGACGTTTTAAGGCAGCAACCTTGATGGAGGTCGAGCTGATGACAGGGCGTACCCATCAAATCCGTGTTCATGCGGCTCATTCCGGCCACCCCTTGGCGGGGGATGATAAATATGGTGATAAGGAGTTTAACCAGCAGATGAAGGAGCTGAGATTGAGGCGGTTGTTTCTCCACGCCCAACGTATTTATTTTCCCTGGGAGGGTGGCCGTTTGGAGTTCCAGGCACCGCTTGGGGATGACCTTGAAGCTGTTCTGGAGCATTTGGCTTGAGTGCTGTGGAGATGCCTAAGGCGTTTGAATTGATTGTCTTTGATTGGGACGGCACCTTGATGGACTCGGCCGCCCGTATTGTTGCCTCGTTGCGGGCTGCGGGACAGGATATCGGTTTTGCCGATCTTTCTGACGCCGGTTTTCGCAATGTAATTGGACTGGGTATGCAGGAGGCGATTCGGGCACTCTATCCTGCTATCAGCGATGCAGATATCTGGCGGTATGCTGGCCGTTATCGCCACCATTTTCTGGAGAGCTGCCCGATGCCGGAGCAGCTGTTCGAGGGTGTCCCAGAGCTTTTGGCGTCACTGCACCGGCAGCCAGTGATGCTGGCAGTGGCGACAGGTAAGAGCCGCAAGGGGTTGGATCGGGTGTTGCGTCATACTGATTGTGGCCGCTATTTTCAGGCCACCCGGTGCGCCGATGAAACCACCTCGAAACCCCACCCGCAGATGTTGTTGGAGCTGATTGAGGAGTTGGGCGTCAAGCCCGAAACCACGCTCATGGTGGGGGATACGGAGTACGACATGGAGATGGCGCAGCGGGCCAGGACAGCGGCGCTGGCAGTCACTTACGGCGCTCACGAATCTCATCGTCTTGATCAGTACCAACCACTGGCAAGCCTGGATAGCATCCACGCTTTGGGACAGTGGTTTGAAAATAATTTAAAGCTATAATCCAGCGCTGGCGGCCATGGATAGCGAAGCGAGGGCCGCTAGTCCCGGATAGGCTACGCCGTCTGCCCTTTCGTAGTTAGGAGCGCTAGCGAGTGACGGA